>CAYOXW010000016.1:0-27211 GCA_964408005.1 uncultured Methylibium sp. | reverse complement strand
CTCGAGGCGGTGCGCCAGCACTGGAGCACGCTGCCCGAGCCGGAGCGCGCCGGCTTCCGCTTCCTGCAGGTCAGCACCGACGAGGTCTACGGCTCGCTCGCGCCCGACGCACCGGCCTTCACCGAGCAGCACCGCTACGAGCCGAACAGCCCCTACGCGGCCAGCAAGGCCAGCGCCGACCACCTCGTGCGCGCCTGGCACCACACCTACCAACTGCCGGTGCTGACGACCAACTGCTCCAACAATTACGGGCCGTATCACTTCCCCGAGAAGCTGATCCCGCTGATGATCGTCAACGCGCTGGCCGGCAAGCCCCTGCCGGTCTACGGCGACGGCCGGCAGATCCGCGACTGGCTCTATGTCGGCGACCACTGCAGCGCGATCCGCGCGGTGCTGGCCGGCGGCCGGCTCGGCGAGACCTACAACATCGGCGGCTGGAACGAGCAGGCCAACATCGACATCGTCCACCACGTCTGCGCGCTGCTCGACGAGCTCAAGCCCGACTCGGCCGGCCCCTACCGGCGCCTGATCACCCACGTGGCCGACCGCCCCGGCCACGACCGCCGCTACGCGATCGACGCACGCAAGATCGAGCGCGAGCTCGGCTGGCGCCCGGCCGAGACCTTCGCGACCGGCATCCGCAAGACGGTGCAGTGGTACCTGGCGAACGGCGACTGGGTGCGCGAGGTGCAAAGCGGCGCCTACCGCGACTGGGTCGCGACCAACTACGCGGCGCGCTGATGAAGATCCTGCTGCTCGGCAAGAACGGCCAGGTCGGCTGGGAGCTGCAGCGCTCGCTGGCGACGCTCGGCGAGTTGACGGCGCTCGATTTCGACAGCACCGATCACCGCGCCGACTTCACCGAGCCCGAGTCGCTCGCCGCGACGGTGCACGCGCTGCGCCCGGACGTCATCGTCAACTCGGCCGCCCACACGGCCGTCGACAAGGCCGAGAGCGAGCCCGCGCTGGCCCGTACGATCAACGCCGTCGCGCCCGCCGTGCTGGCGCGCGAGGCCGCCGCGCTCGGCGCAACGCTGGTCCATTACGGCACCGACTACGTCTTCGATGGTTCCGGCAGCACGGCGCGCACCGAGGACGCGCCGACCGGCCCGCTGTCGGTCTACGGCGCAACCAAGCTTGAGGGCGAGGACGCGATCCGCGCCAGCGGCTGCCGCCACCTGATCCTGCGCACCAGCTGGGTCTACGCGGCGCGCGGCGGCAATTTCGCCAAGACCATGCTAAAGCTCGCCGCCAAGCGCGACAAGCTCACCGTCATCGACGACCAGTTCGGCGCGCCGACCGGCGCCGAGCTGCTGGCCGACGTGACCGCGCACGCGCTGCGCGTGCTGCACGCACGGCCTGAGCTGGCCGGCACCTACCACGCGGTCGCCGCCGGCGAAACGCACTGGCATGGCTACGCGACCCATGTCATCGAATGGGCGCGTGCCCACGGCCATCCGATCCAGGTCGCGCCCGACGCGATCCTGCCTGTGCCGACCAGCGCCTTCCCGACGCCGGCGAAGCGCCCGCTCAATTCGCGCCTCGACACCCGCAAGCTGCGCGAGGCCTTCGGCCTGACGCTGCCGCCCTGGCAGCCGGGCGTCGAGCGCATGCTGGCCGAGTTCCTTGGCCGCTGACCCCACAAGAACCCTCAGGGACCACATGCAACGCAAGGGCATCATCCTCGCCGGCGGCTCCGGCACCCGGCTGCACCCGGCCACCTTGGCGCTGAGCAAGCAGCTGCTGCCGGTGTACGACAAGCCGATGGTCTATTACCCGCTGAGCACGCTGATGCTCGCCGGCATCCGCGACATCCTCCTGATCAGCACGCCGCAGGACCTGCCGCGCTTCGAGGCGCTGCTCGGCGACGGCGCGCGCTGGGGCCTCAACCTCAGCTACTGCGTGCAGCCCAGCCCGGACGGCCTGGCCCAGGCCTTCATCCTCGGACGCGACTTCGTCGGCGGCGCGCCCAGCGCACTGGTGCTCGGCGACAACATCTTCTACGGCCATGACCTGCAGGGCCTGCTGAAGAGCGCGACCGACCGGCCCGACGGGGCCACGGTCTTCGCTTACCACGTGCACGACCCGGAACGCTATGGCGTCGTTGCCTTCGACGCCCAGCAGCGCGCCGTCAGCATCGAGGAGAAGCCCAAGGCGCCGAAGAGCAACTACGCGGTGACCGGGCTGTACTTCTACGATGCGCAGGTCTGCGACATCGCCGCCGACATCAAACCTTCGGCGCGCGGCGAGCTCGAGATCACCGAGGTCAACGCCCGCTACCTGGCGCAGCAGCAGCTCTCGGTCGAGATCATGGGCCGCGGCTATGCCTGGCTCGACACCGGCACCCACGACAGCCTGATGGAGGCCGGCCAGTTCATTGCCACGCTCGAGAAGCGCCAGGGCCTGAAGGTCGCCTGCCCGGAGGAGATCGCGTTCCGCTCGGGCTGGATCACGGCCGAGCAGCTCGAAGCCCAGGCCCAGCCGATGCTGAAGAACGGCTACGGCCAGTACCTGCTGCAGGTGCTGCGCGAGACGGTCTACTGAGCATGAAAGTCACGCCCACCGAGCTGCCCGAGGTGCTGCTCCTCGAGCCCAAGGTCTTCGGCGACGCCCGCGGCTTCTTCATGGAGAGCTTCAACCAGCAGGCCTTCGACGCCGCGGTCGGTCGCCATGTCGACTTCGTGCAGGACAACCACTCGCGCTCGGCGCGCGGCGTGCTGCGCGGGCTGCACTATCAGCTGCCGCCCCACGCCCAGGGCAAGCTGGTGCGCGTCACCAGCGGCACGGTGTTCGACGTGGCGGTGGACATGCGCCGCTCCAGCCCGCGCTTCGGCCGCTGGGCCGGCGTTGAGCTGAGCGCCGACAACCACCGCCAGCTGTGGATCCCGCCGGGCTTCGCGCATGCCTTCCTGGTGCTCTCGGACAGCGCCGACTTCCTCTACAAGACCACCGACTACTACGCCCCCCAGGCCGAGGGCGCGGTGCGCTGGAACGACCCGGCAATCGGCATCGCCTGGCCCGACGCCGGCACGACGCCGCTGCTGTCCGCCAAGGATGCGGCAGCACCGACGCTGGCGAAGGCGCTGGCTTTCGGGGACATCGTTGACACTGCCCCGTGATGAGCGCTCGCGCATAATCGCCCCGTCATCAGAGTCACCCGGCTCACCGTCGTTTGAGCACCCCGTCTCTTCCCCTGCCGCCCCGAAGCGCGCGACTGCAAAAGCGATCGCCCTGGGAGATCCAGCGGGCCGTCGTTTTCGCGCTGTTCATTCGTGAACTCCGCGGCCAGGTCGAGGGGCGATGGCTGGGTCTGCTGTGGACACTGTTCGAGCCGGTCGCGCACATGGCGATCCTGCTCGCGCTGTTCACCTTCGTCCGCCACCTTGTCAGCCCAGGCATCAATCCAGCGTTGTTCCTCGTGACTGGCCTCGTGCCGTTCTTTCTGTTCCGCAACGTGGCGCTGCGTGGCGCCGACGCGGTCAGGCAGAACGTCGGCCTGTTTTCGTACCGGCAGGTCAGACCCTTCGACACGCTGCTGTCACGCACGCTGCTCGAGGTCGTTCTGCACGGACTCACCTTCGCGATCGTGCTGTCCGTCCTGGGATGGTCCGGCACCGACATTCGGCCGGACCTGCCACTCGAACTCGTCGCCACGGCCTTCATACTGATCGCACTCAGCCTCGGCCTGGGCCTGTGCTTGATGGTCACCTGCACCGGTCGACCACGCGTGCGCAGCTTCGTTGGCTTGGTGTTCACGCCGCTTTACCTTCTCTCCGGGGTGATCTTCCCGCTGCACACACTGCCAAAGGAGTGGTTGCAGTGGCTGCTGCTCAACCCGGTCGTGCATCTGATCGACGGATTGCGGCACGGTTTCGAGTCGCACTACCCCATGCTGGACGGTGCCACGCTGGCCTACCCGGCCGCCTGCGCCCTGGCGCTGTGCACGCTTGGCATGAGCCTGTATCGCGCCCACCGGCAGCGACTGCTCGCCAGCACTTGAGAAGACCCCGTCGTGATCGAGCTGCGCAACGTCACCAAGTCCTACGCCACGCTGCAGGGCCGCCGCTACGTTTTCCGCAATCTGAACTTCCGGTTTCCCGATGGCGTGAGCATCGGCTTGCTGGGCCGCAACGGGGCGGGCAAGTCGACACTGCTGCGGCTGATCGGGGGCATCGATGCCCCCGACAGCGGAGAGATCCGCTCGGACGTCAGCCTGTCTTGGCCGGTCGGCCTGTCCAGCGGCTTCCAGCGCGACCTGAGCGCGCGCGAGAACGTCGAGTTCGTCTGCCGCATCTACGGCGCCACGCACGACGCGATGAAACAACGCGTCGCCTACGTGCGCGCCTTCGCCGACATCGGCGACTACTTCGACCTGCCGATGACGAGCTACTCGAAGGGCATGCGCGCAAGAGTCGCCTTCGGCCTGAGCATGGCGTTCGACTTCGACTACTACCTGATCGACGAGGCGATGGCCGTCGGCGACCCGCAGTTCAAGCGCAGAAGCCGCGAGGCCTTCGAGCAGCGCATGGCCGATGCCCGGATGATCTTGGTGTCGCACAGCGCCGCCGACATCCGCGAGTACTGCGACGTCGTCGTGCTGGTCGAGCGCGGCGAGGCGATCCTCTTCGAGGACATCGAGGCCGGCATCACCGCCTATGAGCAATCCGACGGCGGGCCGGCGATGCGCGGCGCGCGCGAGGGCCGCGAACCGCGCGAGCGGCGCCCCGCCTTCCTGCGTCAGCGCCGCAACCGCGCCACGACCACCCCATGAAACTGATCCCCGCTCTGTCCGCCCGGCGACTGAAAGTCGCGCTCGTCGCGATCCCGATGCTGGCCGCGACGATCTACTTCACCGTCGTCGCCTCCGACCGCTACGTGAGCTCGGCAACGATCGCGGTGCGTCAGGCCAACCAGGAGACTTCGGTGCTGCCGGGCGCGGCACTGCTGCTCGCCGGGGTGAACCCGCCGTCTCGTGAGGACACGCTGTACGTACAGCAGTACGTGCACTCGCTGGGCCTGCTGTTGAAACTCGACTCGCAGCTCAAGCTCCGCGAACACTACCGCACGGCGACACACGACCCGCTGTTCGCGCTCGCCGACGATGCGACGCAAGAGGACTTCCTCGAGTACTACCGCAACCGCGTCGAGGTGTCGTTCGACGACGTCTCCTCGCTGCTGACGATCCGCGTGCAGGGCTTCGAGCCGCAGTTCGCCCAGACACTGGCGCGCGCGATCCTGGCCGAGAGCGAGCGCTTCGTGAACGCCTTCTCCCAACAGATAGCCACCGAGCAGCTTCGCTTCGCCGAAGGCGAGCTGCGCGGCGCCGCCGGCCGCGTCGAGGAGGCTCAGAGCAAGGTACTGACCTTCCAGACCAAGCACCGGTTGCTCGACCCCCTCGCTCAGGCACAGGCCAGCGGGGCGCTGACCGCCGACCTCCAGGCTCAGCTCACCAAACTCGAGACCGAGCTCAAAGGCCTGCAGAGCTTCCTGCACGACGATGCGTACCAGGTGGCCACGGTCAAGGCGCAGATCGCGGCGACGCGCAGCCAACTCGAGGCCGAACGCGCGCGCACGACCACCGACGGCCAGCAGAGCGACCGGCTCAACACGCTGAGCGCAGAGTTCCAGGCCCTGCAGCTGCAGGGCGAGTTCGCCCGCGACGCCTACAAGCTTGCGCTGACGGCGGTCGAGAACGCACGCATCGAGGCGACCCGCAAGCTCAAGAGCCTCGTGGTGATCGAACCGCCGTCGCTGCCCGAGGAGGCCGAGTACCCGCGACGCGTGTACGACCTATTGACTCTGCTCGTCGTGACGACGCTGCTCTACGCGATCGTCCGACTGGTCGTCGCCACGATCCGCGAACACCAGGACTGACCATGGCTTCAGCTTCGACCCTACAGCGCGCCACGTTGCTTCTGCTGGCGCTGGCCGCTTGCCTCGCGGGGGCGGCCCGCGCGCAGAGCCTGCCACCGAACAGCGCGTACTCGACCGGGCCGCGCGGCCTCACCGAACTCCCGCCACGGCGCGCGGCCGCTGCAGCGCCGCCCGACGGAGCCGCGAGCGCACCGCCTTCACGTGTCGATGCGGGCGCGGTGCGCGCCGCCGCTTCGGACGACGGGCTCGGCGTCATCGGCAGGCTGCCGCTTCCGCCGAATCCAGCCAGCGCCCCAACGCCGCTCATGTTCGGGTCGCAGATCTTTTCGGGACGCTTCAGCGCCGAACCCTTCTCGGGCTTCAACGCCGAATACCAGATCGCGTCGGGCGACCGGGTCAGCCTCAGGATGTGGGGGGCATTCACCTACGAGACCGTCGCGGTCGTCGATCCGCAGGGCAACGTCTTCATTCCGAACGTCGGTCCGGTGAAGGTGCAAGGGGTACGCAACGCCGACCTGAACCGCCACGTCGCCGCTCAGGTCAAGCGCGTCTTCCGCGCCAACGTCGGCGTCTATGCCTCGCTCGAGGCAGCCCAGCCGGTGCGCGTGTTCGTCACGGGCTTCGTACGCGCTCCGGGGATGTACGGCGGCCTGTCGTCCGATTCGGTGCTCCACTACCTTGATCGCGCCGGCGGCATCGATCCCGACCGCGGCAGCTACCTCGCCGTCGACGTGCTGCGCAGCGGCAAACTGCGTGGCACCGTCAACCTCTACCGCTTCCTGCTTGAAGGCCGGATCGACCCGATCCAGCTCCAGGACGGCGATACGTTGGTCGCGGTGCCGCGCAAGCACACCATCGTGGCCGGCGGTGAGGTGCTGAACCCCTACGTGTTCGAGTTCGCAACGCCGAAGGTCAATGCGGCCGATCTGCTGGCGATAGCACGCCCGCGGCCGAGCGCCACGCACCTCAGCATCGTGCGCAAGGTGGGTGCCGACCTGCGCAGCGAGTACCACCCGCTGCTCGACGCGTCACGGGTCACGCTGGAGGACGGCGACGAAGTGACCGTCACGTCCGACAAGTACCCCGGCACGATCATCGTCCGCATCGAGGGTGCGCACTTCGGCGAACGCAGCCTGGTGATGCCTTACGGTGCCAAGCTGAAGGATGCGCTGGCGCGGTTGCGCCCGGCGCCCCAGGCCAAGGTCGAGGCGATTCAGCTGTTCCGCAAATCGGTCGCAGCGCGCCAGAAGGAGCTGCTGATGGCCTCGCTGCGCAGCCTCGAGACCTATGCGCTGACGGCGCGCAGCGCCACCAGCGAAGAGGCGGCACTGCGCACCCGCGAGGGCGAACAGATCATCGACTTCGTCGAGCGCGCGCGCCAGCTCCAGCCACGCGGTCAAGTCGTCCTCGCCAAAGGCACGGACGCCGGCGAGACCCTGCTCGAGAACGAGGACGTCCTCGTCGTGCCCGAGCGCACCAATGTCGTGGTGGTGAGCGGCGAGGTGCTGCTACCCAACGCCGTGCTCTTCGACGCCGGCGCAGGCGCCGAGGACTACGTCGCGCGGGCCGGCGGCTACACGCAGGGGGCCGACCAGGCTCGTCTGGTACTGGTGCGGCAAGACGGCAGCATCGACGACGCCCGCAAGACCAAGCTCGACCCCGGCGATCAGGTACTCGTGCTGCCGAAGATCGAGACCAAGAGCATCGAGGTCACCCGCGGCATCACGCAGATCCTGTTCCAGATCGCCGTCGCCGTTCGCGCCTTCACCGGGCTGTGACCGGCTCTGCGCCTGCGCGCGGCCGTGGGCGGCGTATGCCGGGCTTCTGGAGCCGGGCCGACCTGCACCCCCTTGAAGGGCGCAGCGGGCGACTCGGCATCGACGCGCAACTCCAGCCAGGCTGGTACTTGGTGCGGGCACGCTGCAAGCTGCCCAAGGCACGCGCCCAAGGAAGCGTGTGGCTGCGCCCGGCGTCGGGATCTGCGGACTGGCGCGCGCTGCGCCTGCCTATGCGCGACGGCAAGCCGGCGATGCGTGCGCTGCGCATCGAGCAGCCTTCGGTGCTGGAGTACCAGCCCGGCCCGGAGGGCTCGTCGCTGCTCGACTTCCGCGTGCTGCGCGTCCCATCGCTGCTGGTGCGCTATCTGGTGCAGCGGCGCCTGAGGCTGCGCCACCCCGGCTACGCCGGCGTCTCGCAGGCAGCGCTGTGGCGTCGCAGCTTCGACAGCATCTGGTACGACTACAACCTGCTGTTCGACGAGCCGCACGCCGCACGCCTGCGGTATGCCGACTGGGTTGCCCGCTTCGAGACGCCGACGCGTACGCCACCCGATGTGCAGCGACAGCGCCTCGCCTCGTGGCCAACGCCGCCACGCATCCTTTGGTTGCTGTGTTGCGATGCGTCGGCGCCCCCCGACCTGTCTGCGCTGGAGGCGACACGCGCCAGCCTGGCGGCGCAGGAGTCTTCGCACTGGGAGCTGCTGCGCCTCGGCCCAGCCGCAACGACCGAGCCGCGGGATGGCGACGGCATTGACTCCGACGATCCGCGCGCCTGGCAGACGGCGGCCGACGCAGCGCTGGCGCGCTGCGATGCAGTCGGTTTCCTGGAGCCCGGCGACTGCCTGCGCGACGACGCGCTGATCGAACTCGCCGAGGCGCTGCAGGCCTCGCCCGAGACCGTGCTGGTCTACAGCGACCATGACCACATCGACGGCGGCGGTCGGCGCCACCAGCCCTGCTTCAAGCCCGGCTTCGGGCGCGAACTGTTCCATGCGCGCAACTTGGTTTCGCCGCTGGCCGTCCTGCGGGCCGAGGCGGTTCGATCCGTCGGCGGCCTGTCGATGGCCTGGGCGCATGGCGTGGCGGGTGGGCACGCGATGGCGTACGCACTCGCGCAACGGGTGATGGCGGCACGCCCCGACTCGCATGCCCGCAGGATCCCCAGCATGCTGTCCCACGCCGCCGCGACACCGCGCGGCGACGCAACGCAGGCGCGGGACGACATGGTCGCCGCGGCGGCGGTGCGCTCGGCCTTGATCGATCCAGCAACGGGACAAGCGCCGGAGATAGTGCGGATCGGCCCGGGACTGCGGCGGGTGCACTGGCCCTTGCCTGCCGAGCGTCCACTTGTGAGCCTGATTGTCCCGACGCGCAATGCGCTCCCGGTCCTGCGCGCCTGCATCGAATCGGTCGAGCGCCTCACGACCTATCGGCCATACGAACTCCTCGTCGTCGACAACCGCTCGGACGATCCCGCGACGCTCACCTACCTCGCCAGCCTCGAGGCCGGCGCGCGCGCGCGCGTGCTGCGTCACGATGCACCATTCAACTACTCCGCGATCAACAACCGCGCGGCCCGCGCGGCACATGGAAGCATCCTGGTCTTCCTCAACAACGACGTCGAGGTGATCACCCCCGGCTGGCTGGACGAAATGGTGGCCCACGCCGTGCGTCCGGGCGTCGGCTGTGTCGGCGCCAAGCTCTATTTCCCGGACGACACGATCCAGCACGCCGGGGTCGTGCTCGGCATCGGCGGCGTCGCCGGTCACGCACACAAGTACCTGCCGCGCGACGCCCCGGGCTACAGCGACCTGCTGCGCCTGGTGCACAACGTCAGCGCCGTCACCGGCGCGGCGATGGCCGTGCGTCGGTCCGTCTTTGACGAGGTCGGTGGCTTTGACGAACACGCACTGCAGGTCGCCTACAACGACGTCGACCTGTGCCTGCGCGTGATGCAATCCGGCCGGCGCAACGTGTGGACCCCGCACGCCGAGCTCTACCACCACGAGAGCAAGACCCGCGGCGCCGACGACACCCCCGAGAAGCTCGAGCGCTGGCACGCCGAACGCGCGGTGATGCAAGCCCGCTGGCTGGCATGGCTGGCCGACGATCCGATGTACAGCCCCCACCTGTCGCGCACGCACGAAGATTTTTCGCTGCGCGCACCCGCGGCCACGCCCTCGCCTTGACATGCTAGAAATCCACATGCGCATGCCGCCCCTGCCCTGTTCCGCAGCTCACGAGTGCTGCGTGCGCCACGCACGCTGTCCGGAGTCCGCTGAATGAAGATCCTGATCGCCGGGCTGGCCAAGACGGGTACGACCGGCCTGCTGTACCTTCTCAACAACTCGTTGCCACGCGCGCCGAAACTGCTGTTCGAGCCCAAGACCCTCCCCCCCGAGACCTTCGCACAGCACCCGGACCTGCTGGTCAAGGTCATCATCGATGACCACCTCGATGCCCAGAGCTTCTTGCCGTTCGGACGCAAGATCACCCTGGTGCGCGACCCGCGCGACCGCCTGGTGAGCGCGCTGCTGTACAGCCAGTACCACGCCGGCTACCTCTCGGACGACGCGAAGGTCGGACGCGTGCGAGAGCTGCTCGAGCGCAAGGAAAGCGCCCCCCGCGCCGTGTCGATCGGCTCCATCCTCGAGACGATCGGCGAGGTTGCTGGCAAGCCGGCCCGGGCCGCGTCGCAGGTCAAGCATCTGAATCGCCAGATGGAGACCTTCGCGCGCTACTGCGAGGCAACGCCCGATGCCCTGCTGTACAAATACGAGGATTTCGTCGAGGCGCGCTACGCGGCGCTCGAGAGCTACCTCGGCATGCCGATCAAGGGCCAAGCCGTCGTGCCCGAGACGCTCAAGCGCGTCGAGCGCACCAAGGACAGCGGCGGGTGGCGCCACTGGTTCACGGACGAGGACGTGGCTGCGTTCAGGCCGATCCTCGAGCCCGTGCTTGCGCGCTACCACTATGACGCGCAAGACTGGTCCCTCGCCGCGAAGCCGGTGATCGAGACGGAGCACGCGTCGCAGTACTACATGCGCCTGGTGGAGGAATCACGCGCCAAGGCGCGCCAGGCCAGCCCGGCTGCAACCCGTACGGTCGCGACCGGCCCGCAACGCAACATGGGCATCGTCCAGCGCGCCGACACCGACGCGGTCATGGGCTGGGCGATCGGCCTCGACGCCAGCGAGCCCGTGCGCCTGATCCTGAAGATCAACGGCCGTGAGGTTGCACGCACGCTGGCCAACGAGCCCCGTCCGGCGTTGGCCGAGCGCGGCGTGCACCCGACGGGACACTGCGGCTTCACGTTCCGGTTCGGTGCGGGGCAACACCCTCGTGTCAGCGATGCGGTCATCGTCGAGCCGGTCGGCGCCACCTTCATGCTGCGCAACTCGCCGCGCACCGTGACGGCGGCTGCGGTCCGCTCGTAGACGCGGATCCGGCCAGGGCCCGCCGATGAACGACGTCATCCTGCATGTCGGCATGCACAAGACCGGCTCAACCTCGATCCAGCGCAGTCTGACGGGTCGCGAGGGCGCCGACTTCCTGTATCTCCCCAACCCGATCGGGGTGCCGAACCACTCGACCTTCTTGTTCTCGCTGGTGGACTCCGCGGGACAAGCGCGCCGCGGCCACGCGCGTGCCGACACGCGGTTGCACCACGCGGCGAAGCGGGTCGATCCGACGGCTGCCGAGCAGGCCCTCGCGCTGGCGGCGCGCTCGATCGGCCCGCGCCGCCTCGTCTTGTCCGGCGAAGGCGCGATGCTGCTATCGGCCGTCGAGCTGGCGGCACTGCGCGACAAGCTGCGCGCGCACGGCTTTGAACCGACGGTCTATGCCTACGTCCGCGCCCCGGTGGCTTATGCGACCAGCGTCTTCCAGCAGCACATGAAGAACGCCACGGCGCCGCGCTTCGATGTCGGGGCCCGCTTTTGCGACTACCGCGAGCGATTCGAGAAATTCGACCAGGTGTTCGGCCGCGATCGGGTCGTGCTGCGCAAGTTCGACCCTGCTGCATTCACCGATGGATGCGTGGTGAGTGACTTCTGCCACTGGACCGGCATCGCCTTTGACGGCGAATCGGTGCGCGCCAACGAGTCGCTGAATGTCGAGGTCGTGCGCCTGGCCTACGTCTACCACCGCATGGCCGACGCCGGTGTCGTGCCGGTGGCCGACACGCCGACGATGCGCCGCATCGTCCGGCACCTCGCGCCGGTTGTCGGCCCGCGGCTGCGCTTTGCTCCCTCGTTGCTGCGACCCTTCCTCCAGGCTCGTCGCGAGGACATCGCCTGGATCGAGCATCGCCTCGGTGCGTCCTTGGCCGAGCCGCTCGACGCCGACCGCCCCGGGGACATTGCCACCGAGGCGGATCTCTGGTCGTTGTCGCCGGCGACGCTGGCATCGCTGCGCGCGATCGTCGGGGAACGTCGCCCCGATGCTGTACTTGGCGACACCCCCCAGGATGTCGCGCGCATGCTCGCGGTGCTGGCCCACGCGTCTTCCCCGATTCGCAAGACCGGCATGAGGGCGCTGGCGCGGGCCGCGTGGCGCCGGGTGGCGGGCTGAGGTGCATCCGCCCCTCGCTGCTCGGCATGCCGGACGAAGCGTCCCCCCGAGCGCATCGGGGCACTGATGCGCCACCGTCCTGCGCGCCGCCGGCGATGAGGGCCGTCGAGTCATCCGTGGAGCCCTGGGCGGGTTGCCTAGCCCGCCATCGAGTCCAGCATGCGTGCCACGCCTGCTCCCTGGCCATCGATGACAGCTGCGCTCGAGGCGGTGCCGCAGGCTCAGGGTCAACCCCACTGAGCCACTATAGTGCGAAGTCACACGTGCCTCCGTTGACGTTGGTCGTCATGCACAGAGCCGGCTGAAGGCACTCTTTCACCGAACCGACGCATCCTCCCGCGCAGGAAGCCGCCGTGATCACTGCTCCCAAGACCTTCGCGATCCCCCTAGCCCCCCTCCGCGCGATCCTGCAGCGGGTTCGCCGCATTGCCAAGCTTCGGCCTAGCGCTGCAGCGTCACGTGGCGTGATTGACTGCATCGCTGAGGGAGCCGCGCATGGATGGGCGGTCCGGATCGCGGACCCTGCACGTCCATTGCAGGTACGCTTGGTCGTCGACGGCTTCCCGGCGCTGGAGTCGCTGGCCCATGAGAGCCGCGAGGATGTGGCGGCGGCCGGTCTCGGAACTTCGCGCTGCGGCTTCCGTATTCGCCTTCCCGATGGCCTGCAGCTCAAAGAAGGTTTGCACTTCACCTTGTTTGATGCCGATGCCGGCACGCTGCTGGCCCGATACGTCTACCCAGCCCTAGACGCCCGTCAAAATGCCGGCGAAACAGAGGCAGCGCCAAGTCCCGCGGTCACTGGCGAGGCTAAAGCAAGCACGCCTCCTTCCGTGGGAGAACTGCAGCGCGTCAACGCAATGTTCGACGACGAAGGACAAGCCTTCAACTCCTCGAGCGCGGCGGAACCCGACCCCGTGCAGATCACGCTGCCGGACGGTCCAGGCCTTGGCCAGGGGGGGCACACGGCCTTCGATCGCTTTGTCGGTCCGATTGCGGTTGGATGGGCAGTGACTGCAACGGAGGAACCTGCAAAGCAGGTGCTGGTGAGCCTCGGCGGAAAGCTGCTGGGCCATATCCAGTCCGACGCCCATCGCAGCGACGTGCAGGCAACGCGGGAGTTGGCCAACCCTGCCGTGGGCTATGTTGCGATGCTCGGCGGATTGCTGCACTTCGCCGCCATGTCGCGGGGTTGTCATCGTATGAAGATCGAGCAACCTGGAACCCCTGCAGCTTGCGAGGTCGATCTCCTGGAAGCCCTGCCGGAGGCCTTGACGTTCTCACCGCTCAAAGCCTTCGATCGCCACCTGGGCGGCGCGCCGCTTGGGGTGTTACGAGGCATGCGTTTCTTGTCGGATCGCGATGTATCGATCCTTTTCGAGGCGGGAACTGCGGCAGCCAACGCCGAGTCGGCCCTTTGGATCGAGATCTATCAGGAACGTACCGCGACACCGGGCGTCGCATTGCAACGGCTTGCGCGCCTCAAAATCGAACTGAATGGGCAAGTGGTGGCGTTGAACGTCGGCTTGCTGTCCCCCGACTCGCCGATCCTGATCGTCGCGGTCCGCTCCGGGTCGCAAATCGCGCTCACTGATTGCATCCCGTTGCCGCAATTGTTCGCCGAGCGGCACGCACCGCTGATCGACTACCACGGCAGCTTGAGCAGCAGTTCCTCCGTAGCGGATGTGGCGGCGAAAATCAGTCGCAACTTCATCGAGTTCGTCGTCCAGGGCCATCGCAAGACCCATGCACAGATGGTCGGCCCAACGCGGCACAACACGTCGGTTCTCGTCTTCACCAGAGACCACGCCGATGAATTGCCCGACGTAATCGACGAAGCCTTCGCACATGTCGCTGCCGGTCCGATCGCCGTGCTGGAGCGAGACGGCACTGTCAGACGGGCTGGCGAAAAGCGCTCGCTGGCAGATCACATTGCCTCGATGGGTTCAGCCTACGTACTTCTCGCTGAAGCGCGCACCGTGCTGCGGCCGGATTTCTGGGCGATCTTTTTCAAACACAGCCACCGCGTCACGAACGACACGCGACTCGTCTACTGGGATTCGATTTTCTTGGACGGTGCCGAGCGCCCCTGCCTCGTCAAACGCCGGCTGTTGCTCGATCCGGCGTTTCACTCGCACCCGCTGGTCGAAACCGATTCATGCATCGTCAGCACCGAATGCCTGCGCGGCGCAGTCGCCATGAATGCCGACGGCTTCTGCTCGGGTCAACTGAGTCTGAGTCACGTATTCAGCATGGAAGCGGATGGTGACACCGTTCATTTGCCGGTCGTCATGGACAGTCGGCGCCTCGATCTACTGCCGTCGATCGAGGAAAAGCTGCGGAGCGACCATGTGCCGATCGGCACACGCGCACCCTGCCGCCTCCCTGCGCGCTGGAGCGCCGGCATCTCCGTGATCATCAACTACCGGAACAGCGCCAAGGAAACCATACGCTGCCTCGACGCACTGCGACTGCAGCAGTTTGACGGGCCGTTGGAAATCATCCTCGTCAACAACGGATCGCTGGCTCCGTGTGTCCGTGTCGTCGCCGAGCATGCCACCGCCTTGTTCGGCGGTTCATCCGTCGTGGCGCTTGACTACGCCGAACCGTTCAATCACAGCGCGCAATCGAACCTCGGCGCCGCCGCTGCAAAGCATGAGGTTTTGCTGATGCTCAGCAACGATGCCATCCTGGTGACGCCGGATGCCTTGTCCCAGGGACGCGACATCTTGGCCGTGCCCTGGGTCGCGACCTGCGGCTTCCGCGTGGTCGGGCAGCGCAACGGACGCACGCGGCTTCAGTCGATGGGGTTGGGCATCAGCCCACGGGCCAACCTGATGCAAGGTGGCTCACCGCTTGTCAGCCACCATCCGCCAGCGTTCGCGCTCGACTGCACGGTCGAAGTCGCCGGCAACAGCTTCGCTGCTGCAATGATTCGCCGCGACATGTACGCCAGCTTGGGGGGGCTGGACGCGACGGCCTTCCCGGTCGCGTACAACGACGTCGACTTCTGTTTGCGCGCGACAGCCGCGGGAGGACGCCATATCGCGATCGGCTCTGCCATCGTTGACCATCTTGCCCATGGGTCACGCGAGGTCGATCTCGATCTGCCGATCGACGCACGCATCCTCGATCGGCTCCCCTCCGTCGCCACCCTGACCAGATTCGGTTTCCAGAGTCTTTAGGCTGGGCCTGGCATGAACAGTTCAACGAACGGTTTGCGCACAGCGGTGTTCTGGGTCGTTGCCGAGGTCAGCCCGCGCAACGCCGGCTACGGCGTTCGGTCCAAACCCATTGCCGACGAACTGACCCAGCTGGGACACCACGTCGAGTTCATCGCACTGCCAGATCTCTCCAACCAGTTGGACGACATCACGGCTCGTGCATCAGTGGTTATCGTCGCCAAACCTGCCGACACTGCGACCACCCTGTGCCTTCGACACCTCAGGGCTCATGGCATTCGTATCGTTATAGATTTGTTCGACAATTATTTCAGTTGGTCGCCGACTCTCTTTGCCCGGGCGATTCACTGGCAGTGGCTACGCGCACTAGAACTCGCGTCACTGGTCTCGGTCAGCACGCCCTTCCTGGGCAGTACCGTGCGGCGCATCGCACCGTTGCAGGTGCTGCACGTTGGTGACCCGTTGCCGGACAACCCGGAGGAGCGGGCTGGCGAACTGCACATCCAGAAATGGCATGACCGAGGCACCGTGCAGTGCACTTGGTTCGGTATTCCCAGCAATCCCTTTTTCCATGCCGGGTTGGACGACTTGCAGTCCTGGGCTCCCGTCGTTCGGAGATTGCAGCAAAAACTTGGCGACGGTCAGCGACTCCAATTGACGGTCTGCACGAACCGCGGCCCCGGCGTCGACGCCGTGCTCGCTGCCATGCGTGCGCATGGAATCCCAGCGCGCTTCGAACCTTGGACGAAGGCCTCTTGCGACGCCCTGCTGGACCGCACGCATGTGGTGCTGCTGCCGACGAACACCACGGCGTTCAGCGTGAGCAAGACTCACAACCGTTGCACGGATGCACTGCTGCGGCGCTGCCTGGTGCTCGCCAGCCCGAATGGGCCGTACAAGGACATCCGGTCGGGCGTCTTCTTCACTGTGGACACGCTATGTGAGACGCTTCTTGGAGCCGATGCCTCCGCTGCGCTCGCCACGATCGCGCACGGTTTGCAGGGGCTCCGTGAGTCTTACCCGACGCGGGCGACAGCACTACAGCTTGCGCAAGGTCTCGCGTCGGAGCCGTCGCGCAAATTGCGCGCCCCGTCCTCGACATCCAAAGTATTGCTGGTTGGGCAGACAAACCAGAACACCGTCAAGCTCTCGCGCCGCCTCGGTTACCTCACGTGCTGCTACGCCGGATCGAAAAAGCCGTGGAACTTTGACTTCTACCTGGAGGCCGTCGACCCCACCGTCTCATCGATAACGCTAACGCTAACGCCCAAGGCTTACGCCGCCATCATTGAAAGAATCGACGTCGACTGCGACTGGTTCGAATCCGATCGCCTGAGGTGCGGCAAGATCGGCGACCGTGTGCTCACCATGAGCACCAACGGCGACCGCTGCACGATCCAAGATCCTGCATTCGCGCTGCCAACGCGGGAGCTGGCGGCACTGCAGCGCCTCGGCCCCGACCACCCGCTGCTGCTGGAACGATGGACTACGTTGAATATCGTCTTCTTGACTGAGCTTCTCGTGTCCTTGGGATTCGACGAGTTTGAACTCGCTCACGATGATGCCGGCGTCTGGCCTGCCTTTGCGTCACTGGGTGCGCCCAAGCTCGCTGATCTAGAGCAGCGGCTGCGCCAGCTATGGGACTGCAGTGTCGGCAATGAACTGGCCTGGGGCGCCACCGAGGCACTGGAGTCCGCCGCATGAGTCCGGCCCTGCCGCAACAAACACCGATGCGGGCTACGCCGCTCACCGAGCTGAAGGTTGCGCTGAAGGCGCATGGTTTCTGGTTCTCCCCGGATTCCGCCACTGACCCATGCGCGTTGAGACAGGCGTCGAACGCCTTAGGCCTCGAACGCATTCGGCGACACCAAGTCGGCAAGGCTCGTTGCGTCACTGTCGACGCGCCGCTCCCAGGCGACGCTCAGCAACTCAGCGAGCTCAGCTCGGCCGTATTGGTTTGCCCAGAGCGAGTCCCGGCGGACAGTGACACCCAAGCCACGCTGGCGGCTCTCGAACGAGCCGGGCTACGCGTCTTTTTCCCGCACGGCAGTGACCCGGACAGGCTCGCCTCGCTGGTTCGGCATCCGGCGTGGATAGGGCGCCACGAATTCCTCTGCAGCGATGCAGCCCGTCTGGCCGCCTACCCTGCTCTCGGCGCTCACCTTCCCGACAACCAGGGCGCCCGCGCCAGTCGCACCCGCATGGTCGCCATACTCGACCTGCTGCAAGACTTCGAAATACTCCAGCCGTTCATCGTGCGCGCGGCGGCAGACGGCTCTCCGTTTGATCTGACCGTCAGTGTTGCCGATCGCGTCGTCAAGTCACATGTGTGGTCGGAACTCGAGCCGCTTCTGCGGACGCTCGGTGTGGCGTGGTTTACCCCCATCGGACCCATCGACGTCAGTCAGGCGCTTGGGCCGGGTCGGTCTGTCCTGCTGATGGCCTCTGAGTCTTCGGCACGCGCCCATTCCTTCTGTCATCAGGCCTGCAAAGTCAGCCCTCCCGGGGCGCTGAGAGTGTCGTTGCAGCACGGCTTTGAGTGCATCGGCTTGCGCCACCACCGCGCGCATGAGCGGCAATTCAGTTCGCATGTGCGCTTCGCGTCGGACATGGTTTTGACCTGGTCGGCAGCGGACGACCTGCCGGACCTGCACCCGCTGGAGCGCGACAAGTGCATCGCGGTGGGCGTCACCAAGTCGTTCGCCGAGCTCGCCAGCGCTTGCGATGAACGTGCCTGGCACGACGATACGGCCGTCGTGCAGTCCGCCGTGACTGACCGTACCGAGGCCATGCGGCTGCTGGTCGCCGAGAACCTGCACTCGATCCGCTTCAGCACGCCGACACGCTACCAGCGCTTCCTGCAATTCGTCGAAGCAGCCGACGCTGCCGCGGACATCGACCTGACCATCCGGGCGCACCCGGCCGCCCGGACCCTCGAGAGAATCCGTGCGGGCCGCTACCGCTATATGACGGGGTCGCTGCGCCCGACCACGCTCACCGCGTTCGATGCCGTGGTGAGCGCGCCGTCGACGCTGCTGCTCGACGCCGCCATGGCCGGTGCGCAGGCTGCCGTCTGGAGTGAGGCGAGCGGCCTGGGAGACTGTGCCAACTACAAGGCGCTGCCGGTCGTCACCGATATCGACGATGTCGCCGCGCTCCGCCGAGTCGGTCAGATGTCGAGCCACAGCTTTGACTGGGCGGTCGAATCCACCGCTGCGCTGAACGGTATCCCGATTGCCTGGGAGCAACTCCTGCATCTCATTTGACGCCACGATCCGCTACATCCAACCGAATGCCAGCACAGGCCGTTACCGAGCCCGATCGCAAGCCCCTTCAAGCCCCTTCAAATTGGCGATCGATATGAACGGCCTCCATATCAGCAACACAGTCGGACGCGCGTACAACAAGATCTTGGTTATCGGTCTCGGGCGCAGCGGCACCTCGTCCATAGGGTCGCTTCTTTACCATCTTGGATACTTTATCGGCGAGAGTGACGGGGAACATCAGAACCCTTTCTACGAGAGTCCGCGGCTACGAGACCAGTTCCTCAAAGAAGAAGCCAATGTGTGTGCAACCGCTCTCACCGGTTTGGCTTCACAGCATCCGCGATACGCTTGGAAAGATCCGAAGTTGGCCTCTCCGAAGGGATTGGATGTTCTCTCCCTGTTGGACAACGGATGGTTGGTGATCAGCGTATTCAGAGACCCGGTGGCGATCGCTCAGCGACGTGTCGCGTCCGATGGAATCTCATTCGCTGACGCGCTCAAGCTGGTCACAAAGGGACAGGCCCGTTTGCTCGACTTCTGTGCGCGCTGCGCAAAGCCGGCGATCTACATCTCTTATGAATACTTCATCACCCAGACCGCGGCGGTCGTCTCGGAGTTGGTGAAACACATCGATCACGATCCAACCACTGCCAGTGCTGAATTAACTTCGATCGATCGTGATGTGAACTCAGCCACTGGTATCGACGCGCTGGTCAGTGCAGTCTTGAGGGATCGTGAAAATTATCGTGCACATGCCACCAAACCCAATGCACCCGCGGACGCGAGTGGCGCCAGGCCAATGCCCCCAGATCGCTGACATGCGAAAACTGCTCATCACCTCTATCCCGAAAGCTGGGACGCACCTCTTCACCAAAGTGGTAGAGCTAGCGACAGGGATGCAGGCCACGGCGGTCCGGAAGAGCCATCTTGAAGACACCGGAGACATCGGAGATGTCGGAGATATCGAGACCACACCAGTCCTCTACGGGCACCTGCGCCTGCCAAACATCCTCGGCCACCCTGCTCTGGAAAGTGCCTGCCGAACGCGTTCGATCTTCGTTCTAATTCGAGATCCGCGCGATGTTTGCCTGTCGATGCTTCACCATGTGCTCACGCACCGCTCGCCGATTTACGAACCGGCGCGGCGCGCGCTAGTCGACTTGCCATTCGACGCCCGGATTCGCCGCATTGCCGAAGGGATACGTCATGAGACGTCCTCGTTTCGGGTCGCAAGACTCGACGAGCATTGCGGTGGGTTTATAGACTTAGTCGACGCCGGGTTTATGTGTAGCATCATCCGTTATGAAGACTTCTTCGATGCGTCGACGCTGGCGCCGCAACTATGCGGGCCACTCGGCCGCGACGCTGGCGAGGTATGCCTAGCCATTGAAGCTGCGGTCGGAGCCACGACTCGGACGCTACGGCGCGGTAAGCCCTTTGGCTGGCGCGATGATTTTGATGACGCTCTGAAGCTCTACTTCCGCACTCGTTTCGGCGATGTCATTGAGCAGCTTGGATACAGTCCATGAAATCTGCTGACCAGTGGGTCTGCGCGAGCGCCCTATCGCCCTCTGGAGAATGACCCCCATGATTAATATCTTCATCGGCTACGACCCACGCGAGGCGGTGGTCTACCACGTTTGCGCGAACAGCCTGATCCGCCAAGCGTCGCAGCCGCTCGCGCTGTCGCCGCTGGCCCTGCGCAACCTCGGTGCGTATACGGAGACGCACAGCGATGGCAGTAACCAGTTCATCTACAGCCGCTTTCTCGTCCCCGACCTGATGGGGCACCGTGGATGGGCGCTCTACATCGATGGCGACATGCTGCTGCGCGCCGACATCGCCGAGCTATGGGCGTTGCGCGACGACAGCAAAGCGGTGATGTGCGTGCATCACGACTACAAGACCCGGACGACGAGCAAGTACCTGGGGTCGGCCAACGCAGACTATCCGCGCAAGAACTGGTCGAGCGTGGTGCTGTGGAACTGCGATCATCCGGCCAACCGGGCCCTGACGCCCGAGTTCGTGATGCAGTCCACCGGCGCGCAGCTGCACCGCTTCACGTGGCTCGCTGACGACCTCATCGGCGAGATCCCGAAGGTGTGGAACTGGCTGCCTGACGAGTTCGGCGAGAACCCGCAGGCCAAGCTGCTGCACTGGACCCTGGGCGCGCCGTGCTTCCACGAGTACGCCGACACGCCGATGGCCAACGAGTGGCACCGCGAGAAACTGCTCGCCAACTTCTGCGTTCAGACCGGTATCGATACACCCTGATGGCCAGATGCCCGGCGAGCGCTACACGTTAGAGCGCAGCGAAGCGGCTCGCATGTCGGGATACCCAATCAACGCAGGAGAGCCTCCTGCCATCTGATTTTCGATGCAACCTCTTCGCTTCTGAGTTGAAGTACTGGAGCTATCGACTAGGCAGCGCCTTACGCAACAGGAATGCAAAGTCCTTGTGGTTAGGTGCAGTGAACACGAAGGTCCGATCGATCAACGACCGCGCCTCCAACACCGAGGACAGCTCACGGAAAGTCTCCGGAGTAAAAAAATTGACGTGAATGGAATAACCTCGCCGGATCAAATCTTCCGGCACATGGCGCGGTTCTGTGTATCGGCACCAGCGTTGGTACTTCTCGATTCCGATTCGATGGCCGCCAACATCCTCCTCGCGCAGGGCTTCCCGCACAGTTGTCGGAGGTTGACGGCAATCGAAAGTAAAGCGGGGATCAGGCATCACCCCCATAATTACACCACCCGGTCGCGTGACCGCAAGCCAGTTTCGCAGAACCTGCATTGGGTTAGGCAAGTGCTCGAATACATGGTTGGAGAAGATGAAGTCAACACTGTCAGCACCAAAGCCATCGAGCGCAACAGCTGAGGAGCGGACGTAGAGATCTAGAATGTTTTTCGGCGGCACCGTTGGTTTTTCGCCGGCCTTGTTGTAAAGATTCAGCCATTCATGGGGATCTTGCTCCTCGACATAAGTAACCTGCACGCCCTCGGCCGGCAATACTATGGGTCGCAGACCTGGTCCAACCTCGACACCGATGCCCCGTGCATGAGGCAGCAGGTGGTGTCGCATATTGACTAAGGGCCCGACCAAAAGCGTGAGAGGCTGATCACCGCGAACCGTGAGATCGAGGTCGAACTCGTCCGCCAAGACGATTTGTTGCGGCCAATCGATTCGCAGTTCGATACTGCCATCGTCGCGGCGAACGGTACGCAACATCAGGGCAACCGTCATTGCCTTGGGCTTCTTGACCGTCAGCGCCATCGAAAGACCAGTGGTCGCGCCACTCTTGTCTAACAGTGACCATCCTAGGCTTGGACTCAGCACTGACAGAGCTGTGAACTGATGTGCATCAATGATCCGCAAACGACTTCCCGCCGCCATCAGGACAGCTCGCTGCTTCCCGATGGGCGTCGCGACGATCACTGCCTTCGGCGCATCGCCCTCGAAGACAATGGCGCGGTCAACGCGGCCGACCAAGTCGAACAAGTTCATTGGCTAAAGCAGGTAATCAGGAATTGGTCTGCCGGAGCATCGTGCGGCCTCTCCAGTCCCCCAAGGAATCGAGGAAATCGCAATGGAGCGCCATCGCGCTTAAGCTATTGAGCCAGCATCCTCGAACTTGAATAAAACGGTATAGCGAATTGGTTCATGTTCGAAGTGCTTTTGAATCCGCTCGTGCTGGCGTGGGCACGATGCACAGATGGCCGGACGCAACCTTACCCAACTTCAGTTTGATGCGCGCCGAAGCGATCTTGGTGACGGCCTGCTTCAGATCGACGCCCATCTCGTCGGAATTCAACTCAGGGCCGCCGCTGGATAGGGATAGGTACTTCGGCGCTTATGGTTGAGGAAACCCCTCGACTTCGCCAAACAGCGCGGCCCTCTACCCCGCCGGGCTAACGGCGCCCACCCCTTGTGTTGATGACCCCTCGACTACCCTGAGCCTGTACGGCGTTACCTGAGAAATCGTTGTCACCGCCCGTATTGTGAAGGACGTCTATGACCCACTTGCCGTTGCGGCCCGGATCGAGGCGATTGCGCAAGAACCTGTTATGGCGCACCTTGTGCACCGTCGCGCGGTTATCCGACAGCTGGATGCACGCCGTCTCGTTGGCCGCCCACACGCCGTGAGGATCGATATCGGCCACGATGTTGTCGGTCACGTTGTTGTGCTCGGTGCCCTGCGACGCCGACGCGCTGCCGGAGAGCACGATGCCGGCCAGTCCGGCGCGCTCGATGCGGTTGAACGCCACCTCGTTGTGGCTGGCGCCGTGGATCAGCTTGATGCCAAACACGTAGGCATCGGTGACGACGTTGTGGCGGATCCTGCCGCGCACCCCGAACATGTCGATGCCTTCGCCAACGTTGCTGATCTCGTTGCCCTCGATCGCCACGCCGTCGGCATGCTGGCTCGCCACGTTGATGCCGTCGCTCTGGTAGCCATGGGCCGCCCGCATCACGGGGCCGACGGTCAGGTTGACGATGCGGTTGCGGGCAATCGAGAGGCCCTGGGTGCCGATGCCGTTGACCCGGTCATTGTCGACCTCGATGCCGGTGATCTGAGGGATCGCGCCGGCGTACGTGGCCGCGAAGCTGGTGTCGCTGCTGAAGTCGCGCACGACGTTGTCGCGGATGGCACTGCCCCCTCGCACCGAGGCGACCTTGATGCCACTGCCGATCGGAAAGCCGGATATCTCGACCCGTTCGATCAGCAGGCCCTGGACATTGCGCGCCACGATGCCGTCGAGGTAGCGGCCTTCGGTCCACTCGTAGCGCAGCTTGAACCCACGCAGCACGACACCATCGTTCGGTGTGTAGGGTGGCACGACCATCCCCGACGCGTCGATCACGCTCGAGTCGGCCTTGTAGCGACCGCGGACCGTGATGTCCGTGCTGGCGAATCCCGCCGCTCGCGCGACCAGCGTGGCGCTCCCATCGCCGATCAGCCCTCCGTGGCTGGGCACCGTCAATCGGCGACTCAGTGCGTAGGTCTTGCGCTCGCCCAGGCGAACCGGGCGGCCGCTGTTCAGGGCCCGCTGCAACGCCGCGGTGTCATCGGTCACGCCATCGCCGACAGCGCCGAACTCGCTCGCCTCGGCCGCGCCTACCGATCTGTCGATCGCGGAGGTGGCAACGGCGCAGCCACAGAGCAGCGCCAACAGGGCCGCCAACGCCCAACGCCTGAGCGGCAGAGCAGCCACGTTCGAACGGTCTCTCGACGAGTCAGCCATCCCCAAATGATGCCGTCATGGCGCCACGCAGGAAACTGCGCTGCACCGCGCGGGGCCGCTCAAGCCACCGACAGCAACTTGATCGCCACCAGCCCCAGCACCACCGCGATCGCCCGCTGCACCCAGGCGCCCGGCAGGCGCGTGCTGAGCAGCGAGCCCACCACCACGCCGGGCAGCGAGCCGAGCAGCAGGTTGCCCAGCAGCGCCCAGTCCACATGGCCCAGCCACAGGTGGCCCAGGCCGGCGATCAGCGCCAGCGGGATCGCGTGCGCGAGATCGGTGCCGACCAGCAGCTTGGGCGTCAGCCGCAGCGGGTAGAGGTAGACCAGCAGCACGGTGCCGAGCGCGCCGGCGCCGATCGAGGTCAGCGTCACCAGCACGCCGAGCAGCACCCCGGTGGCCACCGTCAGCACCGGCTGCAGGTGCTTGAACTGGTCCGGCGTGCCGGTGCGCCAGCGTCGGCCCAGCGCGTGGAGCTGTTCCTTGAACAGCATGCCGGCCGCGGTGATCAGCAGCGCCACCGCGACCGCCGAGATCAGCAGCCCGCCCTTGATGCGCGCCGCGTCGCTCATCTGCATCCAGGCCAGTGTCGCGGCCGCGGCCGGCAGGCTGCCGTAGGCGAGCCGGCGCACGATCTTCCAGTCCACCGAACCGTGCTGGTGGTGCACGCCGACGCCGGCGAGCTTGGTGATCGAGGCGAACAGCAGGT
The DNA here is from genome assembly GCA_964408005.1 of uncultured Methylibium sp. Lineage (GTDB taxonomy): Bacteria > Pseudomonadota > Gammaproteobacteria > Burkholderiales > Burkholderiaceae_C > Methylibium. The sequence goes on along the minus strand of CAYOXW010000016.1, from coordinate 2,586 downwards.
CGGTGCCGATCGCCGTGTGCGGCGCGACGCCGAAGAGCAGCACCAGGATCGGCGTCATCAGCGAACCGCCGCCGACGCCGGTCAGCCCGACGACCACGCCGACGAACAGCCCCGCGACGGCGGTGGCGAAGTCCATGCTCAGGGCCGGCCCGACGCGACGAAATGCGGGTTCTCGAAGCCGGCCTTGCCGTAGCGCATCGGCGCGCCGTCGAGCGTCCGGACGCTGCCGCCGGCGGCCGCCAGCACGGCGTGCCCGGCGGCGATGTCCCATTCCATCGTGCGGCCCAGGCGCGGGTAGAGGTCGGCCTCGCCGGCCGCGAGCAGGCAGAACTTCAGCGACGAGCCCGCCGCGCTGAGCGCGGCGACCTGGCGGCCGGCCAGGAAGGCGTCGAGCGCCGCCGCGTCGCCATGCGAGCGGCTGCCGACCACCGTCAGGCCCGCGGGGGGCGGCTCGCGCACCGCGATGCGGCGGCGCCCGGCGGCGTCTTCCAGCTCGGCCCCGGCGCCGACCGCGCCGCTGAACAGCCGGCCGAGTGCCGGCGCCAGCACCACGCCGAGCACCGGCGCACCGTCGCGCACCAGCGCGATGTTGACGGTGAACTCGCCATTGCGCGAGATGAACTCCTTGGTGCCGTCGAGCGGATCGACCAGCCAGAACTCGGCCCCGACCGCCGGGCACCCACCGCGCGCGACCGCCTCCTCGGCGACCACCGGGATGCCCGGCGTCAGCGCGCGCAGCGCGGCCACGATGACGGCCTCGGCGCGCTCGTCGGCCTCGGTCACCGGCGAGGCGTCGGCCTTGGTGCGGGCGGCGAAATCGCTGCGGTAGATCGCCAGAATGACCTCGCCGGCACGCCGGGCGATGGCTTCGAGCTCGGGCAGCAGGGGCGTCGGGTTCATACCGGCAAATTACTTTAAAGCGCGGATATGATGTTAACCCTGAATGAACCGTCCGCCGACACTGCCCCGTGCCCGCCGCCAAATTGCCCGTCTCGCGCCTGAACGAGCAGCGCCGCCGCGCGGTCGAGTTGCGCCTGGCCGGCCACAAGCTGGCGGCCATCCGGGCCGAGACCGGGCTGAGCCTGCCGACCATCGTGCAGGCCTATGCCGCCTTCCGCAGCGGCGGCTGGCCGGCCGTGCCGGTGCGGCGCGGCAGTGCGCGCTCCGGCCGCCGGCCGGCGCTGACGGCCGAGCAGGACGCGGCCCTGCAGGCCGCCGTGACGGGCGCGCCACCGCCGGCCGGATCCGGCCCGCTGTGGTCGGCCACGGCGGTGCAGCACCACGCCGCGGCGCAGCTGGGGGTGGCCCTGGCGCCGCGCTCGGTCGGCCGCTGCCTGGCGCGCTGGGGCCTGAAGCCGGCCGCGACCGAGAGCCGGCGTGCGGCCGGAGACTGGCGTTGCTGGGCCGCCGGCACGCGGCTGCTGCTGGCCCAGGACGGCCGCGGCACGCTGCGCTGGTGGCCGGTCGCCAGCGCCAGCGCCGCGGAGGCCTGGACCGGGCTGCTGCAGGGCCTGCTGAGCGAGTTCCCCGGCGACTTGTCGGCGACACTTGCGGGCGTGCAGTGGCAGCGCGCCCCGCGGCTGGCCGAATGGATCGCCGCCCAGGCGCCGCGCCTGACGGTGCGCGCTGACGACGACCCGGCCCCGCCGGCCGCCCCACCCCTTCCTCCCGTGATCCGACCGACCCGCCGCGAGACTTCGATGGACACCCCCGCTCCCCTGACTCATTTGCAGCGCCTCGAGGCCGAGAGCATCCACATCCTGCGCGAGGTGGTCGCCGAGTGCGAGAACCCGGTGATGCTGTACTCGATCGGCAAGGACAGCGCCTGCATGCTGCACCTGGCCAAGAAGGCCTTCTGGCCGGCGCCGCCGCCCTTCCCGCTGCTGCACGTGGACACGACCTGGAAGTTCCGCGACATGTACGCGATGCGCGAGCGCATGGCCCAGGAGATGGGCATGGAGCTGCTGGTCTACCAGAACCCCGAGGCCGCGGCGCTGGGCATCAACCCCTTCACCCACGGCTCGCAGATCCACACCGACATGTGGAAGACCCAGGGGCTGAAGCAGGCGCTCGACAAGTACGGCTTCGATGCGGCCTTCGGCGGCGCGCGCCGCGACGAGGAGAAGAGCCGCGCGAAGGAGCGCATCTTCTCGTTCCGCACCGCCGAGCACCGCTGGGACCCGAAGAACCAGCGCCCCGAGCTCTGGAAGCTCTACAACACGCGCCACCACAAGGGCGAGTCGATCCGCGTGTTCCCGATCTCGAACTGGACCGAGCTCGACATCTGGCAGTACATCCACCTCGAGAACATCCCGATCGTGCCGCTGTACTTCGCGCGCGAGCGGCCGGTGGTCGAGCGCGACGGCACGCTGATCATGGTCGACGACGAGCGCATGCCGTTGAAGCCCAACGAGGTGCCGATGATGAAGAAGGTGCGCTTCCGCACGCTCGGCTGCTACCCGCTGACCGGCGCGGTGGAGTCGGAGGCGGACACGCTGCCGGCCATCATCCAGGAGATGCTGCTGACCAAGACCTCCGAGCGCCAGGGCCGCATGATCGACCACGACGCCGCCGCGTCGATGGAAA
>CAYOXW010000015.1:0-27569 GCA_964408005.1 uncultured Methylibium sp. | reverse complement strand
GCCTCGATCAGCGTGTCGCCCGGCTTGATGTCGCCGCGCTCCTCGGCGCGGCGGATCATGCTGATGGCCGGGCGGTCCTTGACGGAGCCGGCCGGGTTGTTGCCCTCGAGCTTGGCGAGGATCACGTTGCCGCGGCGCTCGTTGTCGGCGCCGGGCAGGCGCTGCAGGCGCACCAGCGGCGTCGCGCCGATGCTGTCTTCGAGGGTCGGATAGCGGAGCATGGCCATGGGTGTCGGGGGCAATGGGCCATTGTCGCAGCGACCCGGCGCCACGAGGCGGGCAGGCATAATCGTGCCGCTGTGTCTCAGCCCTCGGCCCGAGTGGCGAAATCGGTAGACGCAGGGGACTCAAAATCCCCCGCCGCAAGGTGTGCCGGTTCGAGTCCGGCCTCGGGCACCATCCTCTTCCCCGCATGCCCCCGCTGCCCCCGCTCACCCAGGCGCTGATCCTGGTCAACGTCGCGGTGTTCTGCCTCGACCAGTTCCTCGGGCCCTGGTTCACCGCGCTGTTCGCGCTGTGGCCGCTCGGCGGCGGCTGGCTGCCCTGGCAGCCGCTGAGCTACGCCTTCCTGCACGACGGCCTGTTCCACCTGCTGTTCAACATGCTCGGGCTGTGGATGTTCGGCGCGGAGCTCGAGCGCCTGTGGGGACCGCGGCGCTTCCTGGTCTTCTACGGCGCAAGCGTGCTGGCCGCCGCGCTGGCGCAGCTGCTGGTCGCCGCGCTGCTCGGTTCGCCCAACCCGACGGTCGGCGCCTCGGGTGGGTTGTTCGGCCTGCTGATGGCCTACGGCCTGCTGTTCCCCTACCGCACGGTGATGCTGCTGCTGCCGCCGATCCCGATGAAGGCGCGCACCTTCGTCGCGGTGTTCGGCACGATCGAGCTGATCCTCGGCGTCACGGCCCCGACCGGCGGCGTGGCGCATTTCGCCCACCTGGGCGGCATGGTCGGCGGCTGGCTGACGATCCGTGCCTGGCGCGGCCAGGCCCCCTTCGGCCGCCGACGCTAGCCCGCAGCGCGCCGCCGCAGTGGCGGCTCAGTCGTACTTCAGGTACTTGAAGCGCGGATCCTCGTTCGGCGTGCCCTCGAGCACCGCGTCCGCGTCCTTCGCCGGCTGCCACTGGATCACGTCCTCGATCTTGCGCGCGAGCGCGAAGTCCTTGGCCGTCACGCCCTTGGCGGCGTGGTTCGTCAGCTTGACGATCACGAAGGCGTAGCTGACCGTCAGGTCCGGGTGGTGCCAGGCCGCCTCGGCGAGGTGGCCGACGGTGTTGACCACCATCAGCGTAGCCTTCCAGCCGCTGGTCTTGTACTTGCGGCGGATCCAGCCGTCCTCGAAGTACCACTGCGGCAGCTCGGCCTTCAGCCGGGCCTCGATCTCCGCGGGCGTGTAGACCTCGTCGCCGCCCTTGCCGTGCCATTGCGTCATTGCCGTCTCCTGCGCGTCACAGAACCACCGGCTCGGGCTCGAGCCGGATGCCGAAGCGGCCGTAGACGCTCTCCTGGATCGCCTGGGCCAGCGTCACGATCTCGCCACCGATCGCCCCCCCGCGGTTGACGAGCACCAGCGCCTGCTTGTCGTAGACGCCGGCCTGCCCGATCGACTTGCCCTTCCAACCGCAGGCATCGATCAGCCATCCTGCCGCGAGCTTGAAGCTCCCGTCGGCCATGGGGTAATGCACGACCGAGGGATCGCGCGCAATGATGTCGCGGCACTGCTCCGGCGTGACCACCGGGTTCTTGAAGAAGCTGCCGGCGTTGCCGACCACCGCCGGGTCGGGCAGCTTGGCGCGCCGGATCGCGCAGACCCAGTCGAACACCTGGTGCGGGCTCGGGTGGGTGATGCCGGTCTCGGCGATGCGGCGCTCGAGATCGAGGTAGCCGAGCACCGCGGTCGGCGGTTGCGGCAGGCGCAGGCGCACGCGGGTGATCGCGCAGCGCCCCGCCAGCTCGTGCTTGAAGATGCTGTCGCGGTAGCCGAAGCGGCAGTCCTCCGCGCTCAGCGTGAAGCCGGCGCCGCTGTCCAGGTCGATCGCGTCGAGCGAGTCGAAGCGGTCCTTCAGCTCGACGCCGTAGGCGCCGATGTTCTGCACCGGCGCGGCGCCGACGCTGCCCGGGATCAACGCGAGGTTCTCCAGCCCCGGCAGCCCTTCGTCGAGCGTCCAGGCGACGAAGTCGTGCCAGCGCTCGCCGGCGCCGGCCTCGACCACCACCGCCTCGGCGTCGCGCGAGACGACGCGCCGGCCCCGGATCTCGATCTTCAGCACCACCGCCGGCAGGTCGTGCGTCAGCACGATGTTGCTGCCGCCACCGAGCACGAAGCGCGGCCGGCCCGCCAGCCGCGCATCGGCCAGCGCCGCGCGCAGCGACGCCTCGCTGTCGATGCGCACCAGGGTCTCGGCCAGGGCCGGCAGGCCGAAGCTGTTGTAGGGTCGCAGGCTGACGCGGTGCTCGATACGCAGGGACGGCATGGCAGAATTTTCGCCGATCGCATCCCGCCCAGGTCCCGCCCCATGCCCAGCTTCGATACCGTGCTCGAACCCAACCTCGTGGAGGTCCGCAACGCGGTCGACCAGGCCGGCAAGGAGATCGGCACGCGCTTCGACTTCAAGGGCTCGTCGGCCAAGGTCGAGCTGAAGGACAAGGACATCACGCTCTACGCCGACAGCGACTTCCAGCTCGGCCAGGTGCTGGACGTGCTGATGGCCAAGCTCACCAAGCGCAGCGTCGACGCGCGCTTCCTCGACACCAGCGCCAAGGTCGAGAAGATCGGCGGCGACAAGGTCAAGCAGCTCGTCAAGGTCAAGGCCGGCGTCGATTCGGAGGCCGCGAAGAAGGTCCAGCAGCTGCTCAAGGGCAGCAAGCTCAAGGTGCAGGCGTCGATCCAGGGCGACACGGTGCGCGTCACCGGCGCCAAGCGCGACGACCTGCAGGCCGCGATCGCGCTGATCCGCAAGGACATCGCCGACCTGCCGCTGTCGTTCAACAACTTCCGCGACTGAAGGTCGCCCGCATGCGCCTCGCCCTCGCCGGCTGCGCGGCCCTGCTGATGGCCGCGGCGGGCGTGGCGCAGGCCCAGCCGGCGTCCGACGAGGCCGTCGTCCCCGAGCGCCGCGTGGCCTTCAGCGGCAGCATCGGCGCTCGCCAGGCGCTGCTGGTGATCGACGGCGCGCCGCGCGCTTTCGCCCTCGGCGAGCGCTGGCGCGGCGTGCGGCTGCTGTCGCTCGACGGCGATGCCGCACTCATCGAGGTCGACGGCCAGCGCCGCACGCTGCGGCTCGGCGCGGCGGCAGTCCACCTCGGCGGGCCGGCCAGCCCGGGCAGCGCCCGCGTGGTCACGCTGGCCGTCGACGCGAGCGGCCATTTTCTCGCCAACGGCGAGATCAACGGCCGCGGCGTGCGCTTCCTGGTCGACACCGGCGCGACGCTGGTCTCGATCAGCCGCGACGAGGCCGACCGCCTCGGCCTCGACTACAAGAACGCACCGCGCGTCGGCATGACCACCGCCAATGGCACGGCGATCGGCCATCGCATCGCGCTGAACACGGTGCGGCTCGGCGACGTCGATGTCCACAACATCGAGGCGGTCGTTCAGCCGATGCCGATGCCCTTCGTCCTGCTCGGCAACAGCTTCCTCACGCGCTTCCAGATGAAGCGCGAGAACGACATCCTGACGCTCGAGCGGCGTTTCTGAGGCGAGGTCGCGTCGATGCGCTGGTCGCAGGTTCTCTTCAGCCAGGGCTTCGGCACGCGCCGGGAGTGCGCGGCCTTGCTGCGTGCCGGGCGGGTGGTCCATACGGGACGGGCGATCACCGACGGTGACGCCGAGGTCGACCCCGCCAGCCTCGTCTTCGAGGTCGACGGCCAGCCCTGGGCCTGGCACGAACGCGCCCTCGTGCTGCTGCACAAGCCCCCAGGCTACGAATGCTCGCAGCGCCCGAGCGCCTGGCCCAGCGTGCTGACGCTGCTGCCGGAGCCGCTGCGGCGGCGCGGCGTGCAGCCGGTCGGCCGGCTCGATGCCGACACCACCGGCGCGCTGCTGCTCACCGACGACGGCCCGCTGCTGCACCGCCTGACGTCACCGAAGCACCACGTGCCCAAGGTCTACGAGGTGCGCGCCCGGCATGCGCTCGCCGACGAGCAGCTCGAGCGGCTGCGCCACGGCGTTGTGCTCGACGACGACCCGGTCCCAGTGCGCGCCGCGGCCGCCGAGCGGACCGGTGAATCCAGCCTGCGGCTGACCCTGACCGAAGGCAAGTACCACCAGGTCAAGCGCATGCTCGCCGCGGTGGGCAACCGCTGTGACGGCCTGCACCGCAGCGCGATCGGCGCCCTCGTGCTGCCCGAGGACCTGGCGCCGGGTCAATGGCGCTGGCTCGGCGCGGCCGAGCGCGCGCTGCTCGTCCGCTAGCCGGCGCGCTCGCGAGGCGGCGCGACCCAGGCGCCGCCGCGCCTGACGAGGTGCTGCAGCGCCCGCCGCGCGCCACCGACCTGGCGCCGCCCGGCGCTGCCGCGCAGCGCGCCGGGTCATCGAACCAGGTGCCCAGCGATGCATCGGCTTGCCCCCGGCATGGAGAAGAACGCCATGCCGTTCCCAGCGACGCCGAGCGACCGAGTCCGCTGCGGCGCCCTCGCCGGCAGCACGAGTGCCGGCACGCCCGGTGCCCGGCGAGGAGGATAGAGAATCGCGCCATGACGGCCCGCCCCGAGACCGCCGCCCCGCCTCCCGCCCGACAGATCGACTGCCCGCGCTGCCGCAGCGCGATGCGCACGCTGCGGCTGCCCTCGCACCGCACGCGGCCGGTCACGGTGGACCATTGTCCGGACTGCCGGCTGGTGTGGTTCGATCCCTTCGAATCGGTGCGGCTCGACGGCTATGGCTGGGTGCGCCTGCTGCGCGAGATGGAGGCGAGCTCGAAGCGGCCGCTGGCCGACGCGCGCGTCGCGCGGCCGGCCTGCCCGCAGTGCGCGACACCGCTGAACGCGGTGCGGAACCGCAGCCGCTTCGGCCTGTTCGCGTCGCTCGAGTGCCCGCAAGGCCACGGCCACCTGCACAGCCACGCCGGCCTGCTCGCCGAGCGCGGCATGGTGCGCCCGCTCGGCCTGGCCGAGCGGCGCGCGCTGGCCGAGGAGCAGCATGCGCTGTATTGCCTGAACTGCGGCGGCCCGGCGCAGCCCGGCGACGAGCAGTGCAGCTGGTGCGGCACGGCGCTGGTGGTGATCGACCTGCCGCGGCTCGCGCATTCGCTGCGCCTGCGTCTCGACGACATGGGGCCCTCGCCGCAGACGCGGGGCCGGCACGTCGCCTGGGCCTGCCGCAGCTGCGGCGCCGCGCTCGACCCTGGCCGCGACGAGAGCTGCTCGCACTGCGGCCACCTCGTCGTCGCGTTGCAGCTGCCCGACATCGAGCCCCTGCTCGACGCCGCCGAGGCCGACCTCGCCGCTGCCGCCGAGTCGGACGCGCGGCGCCTGGACCGCTACGCGAGTACGCACCGCGCCGCGCCGCGCGACGAGGACGATGCCCCCGAAGTGCATCGCCAGCGGCGTGCGCCCCAGCCCAGCCTGCTGCGCACGCTGACGCTGGCCGGCTGGCTGCCGCTGCTGCTGGTGCTGGTCGCCGCGACGACGCTGCTCGGCTGCTTCGTGGCCGACATCGACTGGCCGCGCCGCCCCGCCGCCGACGCGCTGCGCACGCAGCGCGTCGGCGACGACCCGGGCGCCGCCTGGATCTGGGTCGAGGCGCAGCGCCTCGTCGCGCCGGACGACGAGCGTGCGCGCGGCGCACTGCGCGACGGCCTGTTCGGCCTCTACCTGCGCCAGATCTCCGGCAACGACTGGCCGGCGAGCGCGACGGTCGGCAGCCTCATCGACGGCACCGCCGACGGATCGCGCGGCTCGTCGGCGCACTGGCATGCCGGACTCGGCCGTTCGCTGACGTACCGGCCGCCCGATGCCGAGCCGGCCCCGCCGGCGGTGGTCGCCGAATTGCGTGGACGGCTGTCGCGCCCAGCCCCCGGCGTCTGGCTCGACGAGCAGCGCTACGCGGCAGTCTGGGTCCCGACCTTCGAGAACACCGGCCCGGCGCCGCTGCCGACGCCTGCCGCGGTGTCGCTGCGCATGGAGCTCACGCGCACCGAGGGCGTGCCCTGGCGCTGCCACACGGCGGCCGACAAGCTGCCGCCGGTGCTGCGCGTCGGCGAGCGCCTGCCGCTGGTCTGCCGCAGCAACATCGGCATCAGCTTCGTCGAACGCGCCTGGTCGATGGCCATGCTCGACCTGCGCGACCGCCAGGCGCCCGAGCTCGCCTGGCGCGACGAGGACACCGGGCGCGGACGCGCCAGCGATGCGCTGATCGACCGGCTCGTCGCCGATGCCGCGCGCGACTCCTACCCGCTCGACCAGTTCCTGCGCCGCTACACCGCGCTGCGCCGCGACACGCCGCCGCTGGCCCCGCCCGCCGCGCAGACCGACGGCCCGCGCGGCCGCGCCGCGGCGCCGTCGATCGCCGAGCGCTGGCGCCAGCTGCCCGCCGAGCGCCGCGGCCTGCTCGCGCTGAGCGCGCTGGCCGCCTCGCTGGTGCTGCAGTTCGCGCTCGCGCGCTTCGCCGGCGAGCGCAGCGCCGCCCGGCTGATGCTGCTGGCCGCGCTGCCGGCGAGCTACCTGCTCGGCCGCGGCGAGGGGGCGGCGTCGGTGCTCATCGTCGGCATGTACCTCGGCCTCGCGGCGCTGCTGGTCTTCGCCTTCGGCTTCGCGTTCCGCTTGTACCGCAGCGCGGTGTTCAGCCGCTTCGACTAGGCGCCGACACCATGCTGCCGACGGCGCCCGGCGCACCGCCGAGTCGCAGCACGGGCGCTGGCGCCCTCGGTGGCCCGCAGGCGCAGGCGGCGCCAACCGGACAGCACTGATCCAAGCTGGCGCTCGCCGCAGCCGAGCCGGTGGCCCGCGGTGCGGCCCCTGACCGGTGTGGCAGGATCCCGCGGCCGGCGCCGGTCGATCTGCCCGCGCCCGGCGGTGCTCCGCGGAATGGTGCCGACCCCAGCGCCGCCGCCTCAGGCGCTGGCGCGCCCGAGGCGCCAGGCCAGCCAGCCGGTGGCGAGCAGCCCGAGCAACAGCCCCCCCGCGCGCGCCAGGGCCGCGCGACGCAGTTCGTCGTCGGGGGCACCGACCGCGACGGTCCAGCGCGAGCGCTGGCTGGGGCTGAAGGCGCCGACGACCGCCGTGCCTTCGAGCGTGACGAGATCGACCGTGCCCTCGCGCTCGGTCCGCAGTCGCTCGCGCAGCGCCGCCGCGGCCGGCTGGCCGACGAAGCGCGCCGCCTCGTGGCTGCGCGCCACGACCCGCCCCTGCCCGTCGACCAGCGCCACGATCCAGCCCTCCGGCAGCTCGCTGCGCTTGAGCTGCTGGCCGAGCCGATCGGGCGACAGCCCGGCAGACAGGCTGTAGACGACCTGCCCCTCGCGCAGCACCGGCACGCCGATCGCGACCAGCGGCGTCCCGGTCACCGGCCCGGTGAACAGGTCCGTGACGACCGGCTGGACGGTCTCGAACACGGCCTCCAGCGCGTCGGGGTTGCCCCGCTCCGGCAACGCGCTCCCCCAGGGCCGCAGCGTGTTGAGCCGCTGCCGCCCCTGCCGGTCGCTCAGCACGAGGTTGTTCACGATCTGCGCGCGCACGGCGGCCTCGGCCTCGCGGTGCAGCGTCGGGAGATCGTCGTCGGCCAGCGCACGTCCCTGGGCGAGCACGCGCAGCGCGGCCTCGATCGCGAGGAGTTCGCGGTCGACCGCGGCGGCCAGGAAGCGCGCCGTCAGCAGGGCCTCGTGCCGCAGCCGCTGCTCGCGGGCCTGTGCCGCATCGACCCACAGCCACGCCGCCGTCGCCAGCAGCGGCAGCAGACAGAGCAGCGGGACCCGCCAGGTCCGCCACCGGCTCATGCCACCACCTGCCCCGGACCTTCGAGCACGCCCCGCAGGCGCTCGACCAGGGTGCCGAGATCGAGCGGCTTGGTCCAGTAGTCCTCGAAGCCGGCGACCTGCGCCGCGGCGCGCTGCTCCGGCAGCGCGTCGGCGCTCAGCGCGACGCAGCGCAATGCGGCGGTCGCCGGGTCGGCACGCAGCGCCCGCACCACCTGGTCGCCGGTCAGGCCCGGCAGGTTCACGTCGAGCAGCACCAGGTCGGGCCGCAGCCGGCGCGCCAGCGCCAGGCCCTGCTCGCCATCCTCGGCCAGCACCACGCGCCATTGCGGCACGTCGCGCAGCGCCTCGGTCAGCAGCAGCGCGTTGAGCGGCTCGTCCTCGACGTAGAGCAGCGTCGCCGGCGGCAGCTCGGCAATGGCGCCCTGCGGGCGCACCGGCGGCGGCGCAGGGCGCGATGCCGGTGCACCCGCCGCCGACAGGCACACCGTGAAGCAGGTGCCGGCACCGCAACGGCTGCTCACCCGCAGCTCGCCCCCCATCGCCTCGACCAGGCTGCGCGCGATCACCAGCCCGAGCCCGCTGCCTTCGACCGTCGAGTTCTCGGCGCCCAGCCGGTTGAAGGGCTGGAACAGCTGCTCGAGCTGGGCGGCGTCGAGCCCTGCGCCCTCGTCGCGCACGGCGATCTCGACCGTGTCCCCGGGCACCGACAGCTCGACCGTCAGGCGACCGCCCGCGCGGTTGTACTTGATGCCGTTGGACAGCAGGTTCAGCAGCACCTGCTCGAGCACGCGCACATCGGCCAGCGCCGGCGGCGCCGCGTGATCGAGCCGGCGCTCGACGTGCACGTCGCGCTCGCGCGCGGCCTGCTCGAGCATCGTGCAGCTCGCGTCGATCACCGCCGCGACATCCACCGGGCCCAGCTCGAGCGGGCGCGCGCCCTCTTCGAGGCGCGCCAGATCCAGCACGTCGTTGATCAGCGCCAGCAGGTGGCTGCCGGCATGCTGGACCCGGTCGAGCCGGCTGCGCTGCATGGCGTCCAGCGGACGGCTCTCGTCGAGCTGCAGCAGCTGCGTGAAGCCGAGGATCGCATTGAGCGGCGTGCGCAGCTCGTGGCTGACGCGCGAGAGGAAGTGGGTCTTCTGCCGGCTCGCGAGCTCGGCGGCGAGCTTGTCGCGCTCCATCTGCTCGGCCTTGATCCGGTCGGTCGCGTCGCGGAACACGACCACGACGCCGCTAGATTCCCCGGCGGCGTCGCGGATCGGGGCGATGCTGTCGGCGACGTTGACCGTCTCGCCGTCGCGCCGCTGCAGCAGCACCGGGTGCTCGACGCCGAGGCTGATCGGCGCGACGAGCGCGCGCTCGAGCAGGCCGGTCAGCGCTTGGCCGTCGCGCGCGTCGCTGACGCGGAACACCTCGTCGAGCGGACGGCCGAGCGCGTCGTCCCCGTCCCAGCCGGTGATGCGGCGCGCCGCGTCGTTGAGCAGCGTGATGCTGCCGACGCGGTCGGTCGCGACGACGCCGTCGCCGATGCTCGCCAGCATCATGGCCATCCAGCGCTCCAGGCGCCGCAGCTCGGCCTCGACGCCGTGGCGGTGCAGCGCGATCTGGATCGCGACCTGCAGCTCGCGCTCGTTGTAGGGCTTGAGCACATAGCCGAAGGGGTTGGTGCCGACCGCCTGGCCGACGGTGTCGGCGTCGGCGTGCGAGGTCAGGAAGATCACCGGGATGTCGTGGCTCGCACGCAGGCGCCGGGCCGTCTCGATGCCGTTAATCGGCCCCTGGATCACGATGTCCATCAGCACCACGTCGGGCCGCGCCGGCGGGATCTCCGCGAGGGCGCGCTCGCCGTTGCCGCTGCGGCCGACGACCTCGAAGCCGAGGCGCCCGAGGCGCTGGCACAGGTCCGCGGCGATGATGGCCTCGTCCTCGACGACGAACACGCGAGTCTTATCCATGGGAGGCTCCGGAAGGCAGGAGGGACTGGCGCTCGAAGCTCAGGCTGCACGAGAAGCCCGGCCCGGGGCCGAAGTGCAGCTCGGCGTCGAGCTGCTCGGCCAGCAGGTGCACCAGGCGCAGCCCGAGCGAGGGATGGGCGGCCGGCTCGAAGCCCGGCGCGACGCCGACGCCGTCGTCGGCGACCGACAGGCGCACGCGCTTGCCCTCGAGCGCCTCGAAGCGCACCTCGATGCAGCCGCTGCGGCCGGCGGGGAAGCCGTGCTTCCAGCTGTTGGTCATCAGCTCGTTGAGGATCAGGCCGGTCGGCACCGCCTGGTCGATGCCCAGCCACAGCGACTCGGCATGGACCTCGAGCCGCTGGCCGCGACCGTGCGCCGCCGCCAGCACCGCCAGCAGGCCGTGCAGGTAGTCGGCGAAGTCGATGCGCGCGAAGTCGTGGTGCTCGTAGAGCTTCTCGTGGATCAGCGCCATCGAGCGGATGCGGTCCTGGCTCTCGGCCAGCTGCGTCCGCACCGCGGCGCTCTCGGTCGCGCCGGACTGCAGCTGCAGCAGGCTCGAGACGATCTGCATGTTGTTCTTGACGCGGTGGTGCACCTCCTTCAGGAGCACCTCCTTCTCGTGCAGCGCGGCCTCGATGCGGGCCTCGGCCTCGACGCGCTCGGTGACCTCGCGCGCCATCACGTACAGGCCCTGCACCGTGCCGTCGGCCGCCCGGTCGGGCACCATCGCGAACTCGTGGTGCCGGCGCCCCGGCAGGCTGACCAGGAAGAACTGCGCGGCCCCGGCCTTGGCCGCCGCGATCCAGGGCTGCAGCGCCGCGTACAGCGGCGCGGGCAGCAGTTCGGCCGAGGTGCGGCCGAGCACCTGCGCCTCGTCGGTGTAGCCCCAGGCCTCGCAGAAGGGACGGTTCGCGAAGGTGCAGCGGTCGTCCATCCGGTAGTGCGAGACGCGCGCCGGCAGGTGGTCGGTGATCAGCCGCAGGCGCTGCTCGTTGTCGGCCAGCCGCGTCGTCGAGGCCTGCAGCGACTCGGTCATGCGCGTGAACGCGCGCTTGAGGTCGCCGATCTCGTCGTGGCGCGAGGTGCTGAGGCGCGCGCCCAGGTCGCCGGTCTCGACGCGCGCCATGGTCTGCTGCAGCCGCCCGACCGGCTGCAGCACGCGCACCGCCATCAGCCAGCCCATGCCGATCAGCGGCAGGGCCATCAGCGCCGGGCCGAGGGCGGCCAGCACGGCGATGCGCCGCTCGGTGGCCTGGCGCCGCCGGTCCACGCGCTCGGACCAGCGGTAGATCTCGTCGGTCACGGCCTGGGTCTCGGCGACCAGCAGGTCGACCAGCAGCTCGCGGCGCTGCTGCCGCAGCGCGTCGTCCGGCGTCGCCGCGAAGGTCGAGGTCAGCATCTCGAACATGGTCGGCAGGGTCTGCATCACGCCGTCGACCTCCGGCGGCTCGACCTCGTCGGGCGCCGCAGCCCGCGCGGCCGCGACGCCCGCCTCGAGCGCGCGATAGCGGGCATGCCACTGCCGCGCGATGCGTTCGTGCCCGTAGCGGGCCGCCTCGTGCGTCAGCACCAGCATCGCGCGCGCCTCCCGCAGCACGGTATGCGACTGCTCGCCGGCGGCCGAGGCCCGCTGTGCGATGCCGACGGCATGGATCGCCGCCGCCGCCACCGCCAGGCCGAGCAGCAGGGAGGCGCCGATCAGCAGGCCGATCTGGGTGCGCAGCCGCATCGCCTCACTCCGCGATCGTCACCCGGTCGGGCCGCACGCGCCGCAGCGGCGTCGCCTGGACGTGATCGAGGTAGTTCGGCATCGCCCCCTGCACCAGGCGGCGGCGCAGCGCCCAGCGCGTCTCGGCCTCGAAGGTGGCCAGCAGCGACTGGTCCAGCGTGACCTTGTAGTCGAGCGTCGGCCAGCTCGCCCGCACCAGCTCGGCATCGACCTTGGTGCGCTGGCGCAGCAGCGCCTGGGCCTCGGCCGGCGCGGCCTGGATCCATCCGCAGGCCCGGTCGAGCGCGCGCAGCACGGCGGCGAGCTCGAACTCCGTCGGGGCCCCGGGGCCGGTGCGCGCGGCGATGTTCCAGGTCTGCGTGTAGATGCGGCCGGTGCTGATCACCACCGCCTCGGTGCCCAGCGCCTGGGCCGCCTCGAAGGCATAGGGCTCGAACAGCGCCACCGCGTCGAGCGTCTGCGCCAGCAGCCGGGTTCGCCCCTCGCCGGGCTGCAGGTCGACCAGCTGGACCCGGTCGGGAGCGACCCCCTCGAGCAGCAGCAGCGAGTCCAGCGCGTACTGCGCCGTCGTGCCGAGGTGCAGGCCGACCGTGCGGCCGGCCAGGTCGGCGGCGCGCGCGATGCCGCTGCCGCGCCGGGTGACGATCTTGGTGTCGTTGCGGTTCGTGTTGATCGTCGCGACGACGGCGAAGCGCTCGCCGGCATGCGCGGCCAGCACGATCGGCAGGTCGGCGACCGCGGCCAGCTGCGCCTGGCCGTCGAGCAGCATGCGCAGGCAGACCTTGCCGTAGGCGCAAGGCAGGGCCCGCACCGTCACCCCCTCGTCGGCGAAGTAGCCCCGCGCCTCGGCGACGAAGATCGGCAGGCTGCCCGGCAGCGCGCCGGTGGCCAGCCGGACCTCGGCGCGCGCGGCCGCCGACACGCCGAGCGCGACCGCCAGCCCGAACCACGCCAGGCCGCGCCAGCGGCGCGTCGTCGTTTCACTCACGGTCCCGCCCTCCCCGGCTCATGCACCGGCAGTCTCCCGACACCCGCCGCCGGCGTCTGTCAGATATTTTCTATGCCGGCCTGTCGGTGCACGACTATGCCCTTGCCCGCTTGCGACGCACTGACGCCGCCACGGGGCGATCGCCGCGGGCAGCGGCACTCAGGCCTGGATCAGCCCCCAGCGCAAGGCCACCAGCGTCAGCTCGCTCTGGTTGCTCGCATTGAGCTTCTGCTTGATGTGGTACAGGTGCGTGCCCACCGTGCTCTGCGAGAGCTTGAGGGTCTCGGCGATCTGCGCCACGGTCATGCCGCGCGCGAGCTGGATGAAGACCGAGAACTCGCGCTCGCTGAGCAGGTCGGCCGGGTTCGATTCGCCCTCGAGCTGGGCGACCGCGAGGCGCTGCGCGGTCTGCGCGTCGACGTAGCGCTCGCCGCGCGCGACCGCGCTGACCGCCGCGATCAGCGCCTCGGGCGCGCTGCGCTTGGCCAGGTAGCCCAGCGCGCCGGCGCGCAGCACCCGCTGCGGGTGGGCGGTGTCCTCGTGGGCCGACAGGATCAGCACCTTCAGCTTCGGGTCCTGGGCGAGCAGGCGGCGCACCGCCTCGAGCCCGCCCATGCCGGGCATCGACAGGTCCATCACGACCACGTCGGGCTTGATCTTGGGCACCTGCTGGCAGGCCTCCTCGCCGGTCTGCGCCTCGGCGACGACCTCGATCTCGGCATTGCCCAGCAGCATGCGAAAGCCCATGCGCACCAGCGCATGGTCGTCGACCAGCATCACGCGGATCATCGCCTGCCCTCCTCGGCTTCTCCGCCGCCGGGCACCCAGACCTGCAGGCGCGCGCCGCGCGGCGGCTCGTTGGCGATGCTCGCACGACCGCCGAGCGCCTGCACGCGCTCGTCGAGCCAGCGCAGGCCGTAATGATCGCCGTCCTCGGTGGCGCGCTCGCGCCAGCCCTCGGCCAGGCCCTCGCCGTCGTCGCGCACATCGAGCGCGGCGCCGCCGTCGGCGGCGTGCAGGCCCAGCACGATGCGCCCCGCCTTGCCGTGGCGCAGCGCATTGGTGATGCCCTCCTGCGCCGCACGGTACAGCGCCAGCGCGGCCTCGTTGCCGAGCTCGACGCCGGCGACGTCGACCGCCATCTCGAGCTGCAGCTGCGGCTGGCTGACGCGGGTGCGCTCGGCCAGGTCGCGCAGCGCGTCGGCCAGGCCGAAGGCGTCGAGCACCAGCGGCGCGAGCCGCGGGATCAGCCCGTGCATCGCGTCGTACAGCCGCGAGCTCTCGTCGGCGATCACCTTCGCGGCCTGCTCGGCCTGCGGGTCGATCGGCGCCGTGCGCTGCGCGACCGACAGCGCCAGGCTGCGGATCGCGGTGACCGACTGGCCGAGCTCGTCGTGCAGCTCGCGGGCGATCAGCTTGCGCTCCTGCTCGAGGTGGCGGTCGATCCAGCGCGCCAGGTCGCGGCGGTCCGACAGCTCGCTCTCGGCGCGCGAGGCGCGCCGCTCGGCCTCGATGCGCTCGGCCAGGCCGGCGGCCATGCGGTTGAAGGCCGCGCCGATCGCGCCGGCCTCGCGGCCCGGCAGCGGCATCAGGCGCACGTCGAGGTGGCCGGCCTCGATGCGCCCGAGCGCCTCGACGATCTGGCCGAAGGGCTTGACGGTGCGCCCGACGACCCAGTAGACGACGGCGTTGACCGCCACCAGCAGCGCCAGCGCCATCAGCGCCATCGCGCTGAACTGGTCCCAGGCGTCGACCGCGGCGCGCGAGGCGTCGGCCTGCACCACCAACTTGCCGTCGGGGAATTCGATCGACTGGATCGAGGGCGTCGGCAGGATCAGGTGCGCGAACCACTCGGGCGCGTCACGCCCGGTCTTGTAGGGCGAGGGCGGCGAGCGGTAGAGCTCGGCGCCCTCGGCATCGAGCAGGCGGATGTCGTTGGCACGCACCCGCCCCAGCCCTTGCAGGTAGGCCCGCAGCGCCTCGGTGCCCTGCGAGGCCTGCAGGTAGACGGTGCGGTTGAGCAGCTGGTGGGCCACGCGGTTGGCCGCCACCACCTCCTCGCGCACCGAGTCGCGCACGTTGCGGATGTGCAGCGCGAACACGGTCAGCACGAACAGCGTGACCAGCACGCCGACGAGCAGGTGGATCTTCAGGCGCAGGCTCATGGCGCGCGATGGTATCGGGGGCCGACTTCCGCGCCGCGGCCGCGCGGCGGCCCGGCCGCGTTTCATGAAATTCATGAGGCGCGATTCATGCGGGCCGGGCTGGAGGGCGAGCGGCCGCGCATCGATGATCGAGTCCAAGTCGAAAACCGGGTCCCCTGGAATTCGCTTCACGGCCCGTTCGCGGCGCCGTGTCCCCCAACCCCTCAAGAAGGAGACCTCATGGCCTGGCAAAAACCCCAAGCGACCGATCTGCGTTACGGCTTCGAGATCACGATGTACATCTCGAACCGCTGATCGACGCGGTGCCGGCGGCCTCGCGCCGCCGGCAGGGAAGAAGCCCGCCCTCGCGCGGGCTTTTTTCTTGGGCCGTGCGCCGGCCCCCTCAGGCGGTCGCCGCGAGGTAGCCCTCGTAGTGGGCGCGAAAGCGCCGCAGCTCCTCGGTGTGCGGGCGGTCCGCCGTGCGGCGCCGCCGCAGGGCCTCGGCCACGCTCGCCTCGATCAGCGCGAGCTGCGCCTCGGCGTAGCGCCGGTGGCGCCCGCTGGCCTCGCCCCGGCCGTCGAGCACGGCGAACACCGGGGTCAGCGGCAGCGTCAACTCGCCGACCGCGGCCTGCGCGAGCCGCCCGGGCTGGCGCTCGAGCTCGCCGGCCAGCAGGGCGAACACCGCGTCGCCCCAGTCCCGCTCGTCCTCCTCGGTGCCGCGGCGCGCCGCCGCGAGCGACGCGCGGTACGCCGGGTCGACCACCACCGCCCCCTCGAGCAGCGGCCGCCACGGCGCGACCGCCGGCCCCGGACGCAGGCAGTCGGCGCCCATGAAGGCCGCCTCCGCGCGCCGCCACGTGAGGACGATGGGCTGCAGACCGTCGGGCAGCGCCGGGTCGAGCGGCACGGCACAGCAGACCGCGGGCTTGCGCTCGTCGTGGACGGCACACCGGCCGTCGTCGTACAGCGCCGGGCAGCGGCCGAGCGAGGGGTAGCCCCAGGCCCGCGTCCCGAGCCGCAGGCGCCGCCCGCCGCGCAGCCCGTGCGTGCCCGCCGTCCCCTGCGCGCCGGCGACGCCGATCGTCAGGCAGCCGATGAAGCGGCGCTCGTGGTGCAGCAACTCGGCCAGCGTCGCCCGTGGCGGCGAGTTGCAGCACTTGCCGCAGCCGCTGCAGTGGAAGGCGAGATCCTCGCCGGTGGTGCTCACCAGCTCGGCGGGTCGCGCAGCACGGTGCGAAAACCGATGTGGGCGGTCGACAGGTCGGCCTCCTGGGCCTCGCGCGCCGAGGCGCGGTAGCGCACGCAGTAGTCGCGCGCGCACAGGTAGGAGCCGCCCTTGATCACCACCGCCTGCCCCGGCGCCGCGGCGCGCGCGGCCGCGGCCGCGGTGTCGCCGTTGCCATGCGGCTGGCGTGGGCCGGTGTAGGCATCGCGCGTCCACTCCCAGACGTTGCCGATGGTGTCGTGCAGGCCCCAGGCGTTGGCCTCGTAGCAGCCGACCGGCGCGAGCCCGGCATGGCCGTCCTCGCCATGGTCGACCGCCGGGAAGGCGCCCTGCCAGTAGTTGGCCACCGGGCGCCCGGCGGCGTCGCGCGGGGCCTCGTCGAGTGCCGCATCGCTGCGGCCGGCCTTGGCCGCGTACTCCCACTCGGCCTCGGTTGGCAGGTCGCGGCCCAGCCAGTGCGCGTAGGCCAGCGCGTCGCGCTGCGTGACGAAGGTGACCGGCACATGCTCGAGGCCGTCGATGCCGCTGCCCGGTCCGCCCGGGTGGCGCCAGTCGGCGCCGCGCACATAGGTCCACCAGGCATAGGGCCGCTCGGCGAGCTGCTCCATCGTCGGCGTGCGGAACACGACCGCGCCGCCCTCGCGCTCGGCCTCGGTGACGTAGCCGGTCGCGTGCACGAAGGCGGCGAACTGCGCCACCGTGACCTCGGTGCGGTCGATCCAGAAGCCGCGCATCGCGATGCGCTCGGGCGTCGCCGGCCGCTCGTCGGGGTAGCCGCGCGTGCTGCCGAACACGAAGTGGCCGGCGCGCACCCGCACCATGCCGGCCTGCGGCGCGTCGGGCCAGTGCGGCGGCAGGCCGACGTAGCGGCTGCAGTGCCCGCGGCTGCCGAGCGACGGCGCGGCCGTGTCGGGCCGCGCCGCCGCGTAGGTGGCCAGCGCCACCACGGCGGCGCCGACCGCCAGCAGCGCGCCGAGCAGGCCGGAGGCCAGGCTAGGGCGGCCCATCAGTAGTAGCCGCGCGGGCGCAGCGGCGAGACGCCGCCGACACGCGTGAGGTACTCGCGCCACTGCGCGACCAGGCCCTGCAGCACGTCCGGGTAGGAGCCCGACAGGTCCAGCGTCTCGCCGCGGTCGCTCTTCAGGTCGAACAGCTCCCAGTGGCCGTCGGCCGGGCCGGTCGGCGGCTCGGTCCACAGCGCCTTCCAGCGGCCATCGGCGCTGACGATGTAGCCGCGGCCGTAGGACTCACCGCCGAAGGCCTCGTGCCGCACCGCGACCGAGGTGCGCGCCTTCAGCGCCGGCAGCAGCGACACGCCGGTGACCGGGTAGACGTAGCGCTCGCCGTAGACCACCTTGCCGCGGTTGCGGTCGATGCCGGTGACCGGGTCGATGTCCTCGGGGGCGGGCTGGCGCGGCAGCGGCGCCTTGGCGAGCTCGAGGATCGTCGCCGTGACGTCGGTGACATGGGTGAACGGTCCCGTCGGCGGCAGGCCCTGGGTCTGGCCGGGCAGGCGCACGATCAGCGGCGTGCCCACGCCGCCCTCGCCGGCATGGCCCTTGGTCTGGCGCAGCGGCGTCGCGCTGACCTCGGCCCAGCGCAGCCCGTACTGCAGGCGCTGCGCGTTCGGCAAGCCGTTGTCGGTGCCCAGACGCGAGTAGGCCGGCTCGACCGCGTTGGCCTCGTCGACGGCCTTCGGGTCGGTGCTCGCCGGCGCGATCGGCCAGCCCTCGGCGCCGTTGTCGGACTGGAACACGATCAGCGTGTTGTCGTACTCGCCGATCGCCTTCAGGTGCCGGATCAGCCGGCCGACGTTGTGGTCGAGGTTCTCGACCATGCCGGCGTAGATCTCCATGTAGCGCGCCTGGGCCTTGCGCTCGAGCGTGCTCAGGCTGTCCCAGCGCTTGGACACGACGCCCGGCCCGTGGTCGACATGGCCCTGGGCCGGACCGTTGTTCGCGTTGATGTAGCGCGCCGCTGTCGTGCCGTTGGCCGGCGTCGCCGGGGTCGAGCTCAGCGTCTCGGGCGCGCCCGGGTAGGGCCGGAAGTCGGCGGGGATCAGCCCGAGCTGCTTCTGGCGCTGGATGCGCGCCGCGCGGATCGCGTCGTAGCCGGCGTCGTAGCGGCCCTTGTACTTGCTGAGCCAGGGCTCGGGCACCTGCAGCGGCCAGTGCGGCGAGGTGTAGGCCGCATAGGCGAAGAAGGGCTTGCCGTCGCCGCGGTTGGCGTCGATGTAGGAGATCAGCTTGTCGGTGAAGAAGTCGGTCGAATAGAAGACCGCCGGCGAGCCCCCCGGGCCGCCGGGCTGGCCCGGCTGGCCGGGCTGCACATAGACGCCGTCCTCGACGTAGCTGCGCGAGCCGGCGCGCTCGTGGCCGAAGTGGTTGCCCGAGGCGCCGCCCAGCAGCGTGAAGCTGCGCTCGAAGCCCCACTGGTCGGCCGTCTGGCCGATGCTGCCCAGCGGCGCCGGCGCGTCCGGGTTGCGCAGGTTCGAGCCGAGGTGCCACTTGCCGGCGATGTAGGTGTGGTAGCCGGCGTCCTTCAGCAGCTGCGCGACCGACAGCGCGCGATCGTTGAGGTAACCCTCGTAGCCGGGCAGGCCGCGGCGCTCGTCGTTCGGCGCGCCCATCGTGCCCAGGCCGACGCGGTGGTGGTCGGTGCCCGAGATCAGCATCGCGCGCGTGATCGCGCAGACGGTGCCGGTGTGGTGGTTGGTCAGCAGCCGGCCGCTGGCGGCCAGCGCGTCGAGGTGGGGCGTGGCGATCTCGCCGCCGAAGGCGCCGATGTCGGAGTAGCCGAGGTCATCGGCCAGGATGAAGACGACGTTGGGCGCGCGCGCGATGCGGCCCGGCGGTGCGCTCGGCACCTGGGCGTTGGCGGACGCGGCGTCGGCGCTGGTGCCGCCGAAGCCCTGCAGGCCCAGCAGGCTGACGGCGGCGAGGCACAGCACGGTCTTGCGGATCGGGTGTCGAGCGCGGGGCGAAGCGTGCATCGATGGTGCTCCTCGTGGTGTTGGAGCGGCGCAATCTATCGACGCACACGCCGTGCGTCATCGAAGCGATTCGAGGATCGTCATGTGCGCCACGCCGTGCCGGGCGCCGTCTTTCGATATGCGAAGCGCTTCGTTCCCGGCGACCCGATCGCCTCCTACGCTGCCGCTCCACTCGTCATGACAAGTCACCGACCGTGAACCCCGCCCGCGCCTCCCGATCCGCCGTCGTCGCCCTGCCGGCCACGCCGCGGCATGCGCAGATCAAGCTGCTGCTGCGCGCGCGCATCGTCGACGGCCGCTACGCGCCGATGAGCCGCCTGCCCTCCGAGAGCGCGCTGTGCGCGAGCTTCGGCGTCAGCCGCACCACCGTGCGCCAGGCCCTCGGCGACCTGCAGAAGGAAGGCCTGATCTTCACGCTGCAGGGCAAGGGCAGCTTCGTCGCCAAGCCCAAGGCCTTCCAGGACGTGAGCCAGCTCACCGGCCTGGCCGAGTCGCTGTCGGCGATGGGCTACGAGGTGCTCAACCAGCTGCAGTCGCTGCGCCTGGTGCGCGCCGACGCGGCCGTCGCGGCCCGCCTCGCGCTGCCGGCCAAGGCGCGCGTCTGCGCGATCCGCCGGCTGCGCCTGCTCAACCGCGAGCCGGTGTCGCTCGAGCTGACCTACCTTCCGGAGGCGCTGGGCCGGCGCGTGCGGCGCGCCGACCTGGCCACGCGCGACCTGTTCCTGATCCTCGAGAACGACTGCGGCATCGAGCTCGGCCATGCCGAGCTGAAGATCGGCGCGACCCTGGCCGACGCCGAGCTGGCGCAGGCGCTGCGCGTCGACGAGGGCGCGCCGGTACTGCACATCGAGCGCCTGACGCACGACGCCGCCGGCCGGCCGATCGACTTCGAGCAGCTCTACTACCGCGCCGACGCCTTCCAGTACCGGCTGCGCACACAGCGAAGGAACGCGGCATGAGCACGACCATCGAGCACGAGTACGACGTGGTCGTCGTCGGCGGCGGCACCGCCGGCCCGATGGCGGCGATCAAGGCCAAGGAGCGCGACCCCAGGCTGCGCGTGCTGCTGATCGACAAGGCCCATGTCAAGCGCAGCGGCGCGATCTCGATGGGCATGGACGGGCTGAACAACGCCGTGATCCCCGGCCACGCGACGCCCGAGCAGTACGTCCGCGAGATCACGGTCGCCAACGACGGCATCGTCGACCAGTCGACCGTCTACGCCTACGCGAAGCACAGCTACGCGACCATCGAGCAACTCGACCGCTGGGGCGTCAAGTTCGAGAAGGACGGCACCGGCGACTACGCCGTCAAGAAGGTCCACCACCTCGGCAGCTACGTGCTGCCGATGCCCGAGGGCCATGACGTCAAGAAGATCCTCTACCGCCAGCTCAAGCGCCAGCGCGTGGAGATCACCAACCGCCTGGTCGTCACCCGCGTGCTGACCGCCGCCGACGGCAGTGCCTGCGGCGTGCTCGGCTTCGACTGCCGCACGGCCGACTTCCACGTGGTGCGCGCCAAGGCGGTGATCCTGGCCTGCGGCGCGGCCGGGCGCCTGGGCCTGCCGGCCTCGGGCTACCTGATGGGCACCTACGAGAACCCGACCAACGCCGGCGACGGCTACGCGATGGCCTACCACGCCGGCGCGGCGCTGGCCAACCTCGAGTGCTTCCAGATCAACCCGCTGATCAAGGACTACAACGGCCCGGCCTGCGCCTATGTCACCGGCCCGCTGGGCGGCTACACCGCCAACGCCCAGGGCCAGCGCTTCATCGAGTGCGACTACTGGAGCGGCCAGATGATGCTGGAGTTCTGGCACGAGCTGCAGAGCGGCAACGGGCCGGTGTTCCTGAAGCTCGACCACCTGGCCGAGGAGACGGTCCGCACGATCGAGACCATCCTGCACAGCAACGAGCGGCCGAGCCGCGGCGAGTTCCACGCCGGCCGCGGCACCGACTACCGCCAGCGCATGATCGAGATGCACATCTCGGAGATCGGCTTCTGCAGCGGCCACAGCGCCTCCGGCGTGTTCGTCAACGCGCGGGCCGAAACCACCGTGCCGGGCCTCTACGCCGCCGGCGACATGGCGGCGGTGCCGCACAACTACATGCTGGGCGCCTTCACCTACGGCTGGTTCGCCGGCGAGGCGGCGGCCGAGCGCGCGCTGGCGCGGGACTTCGCCGCGGTCGATGCGGGCCAGGTCGAGGCCGAGCGCCGGCGGGTGCTCGCGCCGCTGGCACAGAGCGAAGCCCGCGGCGGCCTGCCGCCGCTGCAGGTCGAGTACAAGCTGCGCCGCTTCGTCAACGACTACCTGCAGCCGCCCAAGGTCACTCGCAAGATGGAGCTGGCGCTGGACCGCTTCGCCGAGATCGGCGCGGATCTGGAGCGCCTGCACGCGCGCGACCCGCACGAGCTGATGCGCGCCGCCGAGGTGAGCGTGATCCGCGACTGCGCCGAGATGGCCGCGCGCGCCTCGCTCTACCGCACCGAGAGCCGCTGGGGCCTCTACCACCTGCGCGTCGACCACCCGCAGCGCGACGACGCCAACTGGTTCTGCCACACGCTGCTCAGCAAGGGCGCCCACGGCGCGATGACGCATGCCAAGCGCGCCGTCGAGCCCTACACGATCGCCATCGACGACCGCGAGCGCGACGCCTACGGGCGGCTGCGCATCGCCAGCCCGGCGCTCGCCGCCTGAAGGACCGCATGAACTACTCCCCCCGCACCATCGACCAGCGCAGCGAGGCACCGGTCACGATCGACGAGGGCCTGTGCATCGCCCACAAGGGCTGCCGCGTCTGCATCGACGTCTGCCCGATGGACCTGCTCGCGATCGACCCGACCACCGGCAAAGCCTACATGAAGTACGACGAGTGCTGGTACTGCATGCCCTGCGCGAAGGACTGCCCGACCGGCGCCGTCAAGGTCGCCATCCCCTACCTGCTCCGCTGACCCCTTACCGGACCGAAAGCCCATGAAACGCCTCCGCCCCCTCTTCATCCTCGCCGCCCTCGCCACCGCGCTCGCGGCGCGCGCCGAAACCATCCGCGTCGCCATCGGCACGCAGGACACCACGATCAACTGCGCCACCGGCGGCCTGCTGATCCGTGAACTCGGCCTGCTGGAGAAGTACCTGCCCAAGGACGGCCGCTACAAGGACGTCACCTGGGACGTGCAGTGGAAGAACTTCACCTCCGGCGCACCGCTGACCGGCGAGATGGTGGCCGGCAAGCTCGACCTCGGCTCGATGGCCGACTTCCCCGGCGCGAACAACGGCGCGGCCTTCCAGAAGGCCGGCAAGAAGAGCGTGTTCATCACCGTGCTGTCGGGCAGCACGCTGGGCAGCGGCAACGGCATCGTCGTGCCCAAGGACTCGGCGGTGACCTCGCTGTCGGAGCTGAAGGGCCGCACGATCTCTGTGCCCTTCGCGTCCACCGCGCACGGCATGCTGCTGCGCGCCGTCAAGGCCCAGGGCTGGGACCCGGCCAAGGACGTGAACATCATCGCCCAGGCGCCCGAGGTGGCCGGCCCGGCGCTGCAGGCCGGCAAGATCGAGGCGCATGCCGACTTCGTGCCCTTCGCCGAGCTGTTCGTGCACCGCGGCTTCGCGCGCAAGATCCTCGACGGCTCGCAGGCCAACGCGCCGACCTACCACGGCAGCCTGGTCAACGCCGAGTACGCGCAGAAGTACCCCGATGTCGTGACCGCCTTCCTGCGCGCCGCGATCGAGGCCGACCGCCTGATCGCCGCCGAGCCCGAGAAGTACAGCGAGCTGATCGAGAAGGTCACCGGCATCGAGGCGGCAGTCAACTACCTCTACCACGGCCCGCTCGGCCTGCAGACCCGCGACCTGAGCTGGAAGCCCGAGTACCGCCAGGCGCTGAAGACCTCGATCGAGACGCTGCAGCTGCTCGGCCGCACCGACGTGCAGCTCAACACCGACACCTTCATCGACGACCGCTACGTGCGCGCCGCCTTCAAGCAGGCCGGCCGCGACTACGAGGCCCAGCTGAAGAACTACGAGAAGCTGGCGCTGAAGGCCAACGACCACCTGAGCGGCAAGCCGATCACCGACTTCCAGCGCATCGCCGGCGTGTGGGTGCAGGGCGAGCCGAAGGTGCGCCACTACGCGAGCATCGAGGGCGCCTTCGGCGACCTGCGCCGGCTCGAGGCCGAGGGCAAGACCGTGCGCGCCGTCTACGTGCACGACCTGATCCACAAGATCAAGCTGCTCGCGCCGCTGTCCTACTACGCGGTGGACGCGAAGGGCCAGCTCAGCGCCTTCCTGCAGAAGGACGCCGCGACCGCCTACGCCAAGGTCAATGGCGGGCGGCTGCTCGACTTCGCGGCGGCGCGCGGGACCACGAAGCTCGCCGCGCGCTGAACCGGCGGGACCGACGACGATGAGCGCCGTGATCGAGTCCCTCGCGCCGCCGGTAGCCGCGGCGCCGGCGCAGCCGCGGCCACCGCTGCGGCTGCGCGCCGGCGCCGCCGCGCTGCTGTCGCTGTCCGGCTGCCTGCTGCTGTGGCAGCTCGCGGCCACGCAGCAATGGCACCTGGGCTTCGTCGACTTCAGCCTGGTGCCGCCGCCGCTGCAGGTGCTGGCGGCGCTGTGGAAGCTGCTGCAGTCGCCGCGGCTGGCACAGCACATCGGCTACAGCCTGTGGCGCGTCGCGGCTGGCTTCGCGGCCGCCGCGCTGCTGGGCATCGTGCTCGGCCTGCTGATCGGCCGGCTGCGCGCGGCGCGCGACGCGCTGCTGCCGCCGCTCGAGGTGCTGCGGCCGATCCCGGCGGTGGCCTGGATTCCGCTGTCGATCCTGATGTTCCCGTCGTCGGAGCTGAGCATGATCTTCATCACCTTCGTCGGCGCGCTGTTCCCCATCTTGCTGAACACCATCCACGGCGCCGAGTCGGTCGACCCGCGGCTGGTCGCGGCGGCGCGCAGCCTCGGCACGCGGCCCGGGCGGCTGTTCGTGCAGGTCGTGCTGCCGTCGGCGGCGCCGGCCATCGTCACCGGGTTGTCGATCGGCATGGGCACCTGCTGGTTCTGCCTGGTGTCGGCCGAGATGATCTCGGGCCAGTTCGGCATCGGCTACTACACCTGGGCCTCGTACACGGTGCAGGACTACGCCAGCATCGTCGTCGGCATGCTGGTGATCGGCGTGCTTGGCATGGGCAGCAGCGCGCTGATCCGCGCGCTCGGCGCCTGGGCGATGCCGTGGCGGCGCGCCGCGGGAGCGGGCTCGTGAGCGCGGTGCTGCGCGAGGCCGGCGCACCGGCCGGGCGGCTGCGCGTCGACGCGGTCAGCATCCACCTCGGCCAGGGCGCGGCGCGCTTCGAGGCGCTGCAGTCGCTGTCCTTCGACACGCCGCCCGGCGAGTTTGTCTGCCTGCTCGGCCCCTCGGGCTGCGGCAAGTCGACGCTGCTCGGTGCGCTGGCCGGCCATGTGGCGCCGAGCGCCGGCCGGCTGCTGCTCGACGGCGAACCGATCACCGGCCCCTCGCCGGCGCGCGGGCTGGTGTTCCAGCAGCACACGCTGTTCCCCTGGCTCACCGTGATCGACAACGTCGCCTACGGGCTGCGCATGCAGGGCGTCGGGGCGGCCGAGCGGCAGGCCCGCGCCGAGGCACTGCTCGCCCAGGTCGGGCTGCGCGGCTTCGAGCGCCACTACCCGGCGCAGCTGTCCGGCGGCATGCAGCAGCGCGTCGAGATCGCGCGCGTGCTGATCAACGAGCCGCGCGTGCTGCTGATGGACGAGCCCTTCGGCGCCCTCGACGCGCTGACCCGGCTGCGCATGCAGGAGCTGCTGGTGTCGCTGTGGACCACGCGGCGCCCGACGGTGGTGTTCGTGACCCACGACATCGACGAGGCGCTGTTCCTGGCCGACCGCATCCTGGTGCTCAGCCCGCGCCCGGGCCGGCTCATCGACACCCTGCCCGTGCCGGCCCCGCGGCCGCGCGACGCCGCCTGGCTGACCGACCCGCTGTTCGCGCGCCTGAAGCGCCACTGCCTCGCGCTGCTGCGCCCCGACGACACCGTCCCGCCGCTGCCGCGGCTCACGCCCCTGGGCGAGCCCGAGGCCCCGCGGGCCTGGCGCTTTGCCGTCTGATCCGATGAGCACCCTGTCCCTCCTCCCCCCGGACCGTCTCGACGCCTTGCTCGACGACGCGCCGCAGCTGCGCCAGCGCTTGCGCGACGCCGACGCCGGCGTGCGGCGCATCGCGCTGATCGAGCTCGCCGAGCTCGAGGACGAGCCGCTGCTGCCCTGGCTCGTGCAGGCCCTGGGCGATCCGGCGCCGGAGCTGCGCGCCGAGGCCGCGCGCCGGCTCGGCGCCTGGGAGCGCGAGGACAGCGTGCGCGCGCTGCTCGACGCGCTCGACGATGCCGATGCCGCGGTGCGCACCGCCGCCGCGGACAGCCTGACCGAACTCCAGCGGGCCGAGTCCGGCCGCTGGCTGCTGCCGGCGCTCGACCACCCGCGCGCCTTCGTGCGCGCCAGTGCGCTGCGCGCGCTCAAGACCTTGCGCCGCCCGGACGCGCTCGCCCCGGCGCTGGCCCTGCTGGGCGACGCCGACGCGGCGGTGCGCCTGGAGGCGGTCGGCGTGCTGGGCTGGATCAAGGCCGTCGAGGCCGTGCCGGCGCTGGCGCGGCTCGCGCTCGGCGACGCCGAGGCCGCGGTGCGCCGCGCCGCCACCGGTGCGCTCGGTGCTGCGCCCGAGGGCGATGCGCGCGCCTTCGACGCGCTGCGCCAAGCGCTCGCCGACGCCGACTGGACAGTGCGCGAGGAGGCCGCGACGACGCTCGGCAAGCTGCGCCCGGCGGCGGCGCTCGCGCCGCTCGTGACGGCCCTCGCCGACGCCTATTGGCAGGTGCGGCTGCGGGCGGCGCGCGCGCTCGGCCGGCTCGGCACGGCCGCGACGCCGGCCGTGCCAGCCCTGGCCGCCCTGCTCGCGCACGAGATCGCCAACCTGCGCAAGGAGGCCGCGATCGCGCTCGGCGAGACCCGCAGCCCCGCGGCGCTGCCGGCGCTCGAGCGCGCGACGGGCGACCCCGACCCCGACGTGCGCAAGCTCGCGCGACTGGCGCTCACGCAGATCGCCGCCGCGTCCCCCGTCGGCTGAACGCGCGGCCGCGATAATCGCGGCATGCGCATCCTCCGCGGCCTGAGCCAGCCCGGCCCGCCCGCCGCGGTCACGGTCGGCAATTTCGACGGCGTCCACCGCGGCCACCAGGCCATGCTGGCGCTGCTGGTCAACGAAGCCTCGCACCGCGGCCTGGTGCCGACGGTGCTGACCTTCGAGCCGCACCCGCGCGACTTCTTCGCCCAGCTCGCCGGTCGCCCGGAGCAGGCGCCGGCGCGCATCGCCACGCTGCGCGACAAGCTCGGCGAGCTGCAGCGCTGCGGCGTCGGCCAGGTCGTCATCGCGCCCTTCGATCGCCGCTTTGCCAGCCAGCCGCCGCAGGCCTTCATCGACGACGTGCTGCTCGGCGCGCTGAATGCGCGCTACGTGCTGGTCGGCGACGACTTCTGCTTCGGCGCCAAGCGCGCCGGCGACTACGCGATGCTCGACGCCGCCGGCGACGCCCAGGGCTTCGACGTCGCGCGCATGATGAGCTACGAGGTGCACGGCCTGCGCGTGTCCAGCTCCGCGGTGCGCGAGGCGCTGGCCGCGGGCGACATGGCGCTGGTGGCGCGCCTGCTCGGCCGCCCCTACAGCATCAGCGGTCATGTGGTGCACGGCCGCAAGCTCGGTCGCACGCTGGCGGCCGGCTCGGCCGGCGACGACGGCTACCGCACGCTGAACCTGCGCTTCCCGCACCGTCACCCCGCGGCGCAGGGCATCTTCGTCGTGCGCACCCATGGACTGGCGGCGGTGCCGCTGGACGGCGTCGCCAGCCTCGGCGTGCGGCCGACCATCGAGGACGCCGGCCGGGTGCTGCTCGAGGTGCATTGCCTGGACTGGCCCTCGGCCCTCGGCCCCGAGGGGGGCTACGGTAAACTCGTGCGCGTGGAACTGCTGCACAAGCTGCGCGACGAAGCCCGCTACGACGGGCTCGAGGCACTCGCCGTCGCGATCGCGCAGGACGAGGCCGCGGCGCGCCGCTGGCTCGCCGGCGCCCACGCGGCCCAGGGCCGCCAGACCACCCGCGACCGAATTTGACGCGCCGCCGTCCCCGTCGCCGGGGATGACCGCCCGCCGTTGCGCCGCCGGTGCCCGGCGATCCGCGCCCGTACCCCGATTGCCGCCGCCATGACCGACTCCACCGCCCCCGCGCCGACCGACTACCGCTCGACGCTGAACCTGCCCGACACGCCCTTCCCGATGCGCGGCGACCTGCCCAAGCGCGAGCCGGGCTGGGTCCGGCAGTGGAACGAGGAGGGCCTGTACCAGCGCCTGCGCGACGCGCGCTGCGGCCGTCCGCGCTTCGTGCTGCACGACGGCCCGCCCTACGCGAACGGGGCGCTGCACATCGGCCACGCGGTCAACAAGGTGCTCAAGGACATGGTCGTCAAGTCCAAGCAGCTGGCCGGCTACGACGCGCTCTACGTGCCCGGCTGGGACTGCCACGGCCTGCCGATCGAGAACCAGATCGAGAAGACCTTCGGCCGCAACCTCGGCCG
>CAYOXW010000014.1:0-27675 GCA_964408005.1 uncultured Methylibium sp. | reverse complement strand
TGTGCTCCTGCGCCAGGATCGGGCTGCCGGCCGCGACCCTACCGACCAGCGGCAGCATCAGCTGCGACAGGCTGGGCAGCGGCAGACTGAACTGCTTGTGACGCTGCTCGTTGAGCGTGCGCAATGTGTCAGACTGAAGCCGGATGCCGCGCGAGGTGCCGCCCACCAGTTCGATCACGCCCTTGCGGGCGAGCGCCTTCAGGTGCTCCTCGGCGGCATTGGCAGAGCGGAAGCCCAGCTCGGCGGCGATCTCGGCGCGCGTCGGCGGCGAGCCGCTGCGCTGGATCGCGCTCTGGATCAGCTCGAGGATCTGCTGCTGGCGGGCGGTGAGTTTGGGGCTGTCTTCCAAGTGGGGCTCCTGGCGACTGTCGCTGGAAATTTATCCAGTATCTGTATTTTTATCCAGTCTGGTGTGTCGATGCAAGCCTCTTCGTCTTCCACCACGCCGCGCGTGGTGATCCTGGCCACCGGCGGCACCATTGCCGGGACGGCCCGGTCCTACGATGGCGCGCTGGGCTACCGCTCGGCCCAGCTCGGTGTCGAGGCCCTGATCGCCGCGGTGCCGGCGCTGGCGGGGCGAGCCCTCGAGGCCGAGCAGGTGGCCCAGATCGACAGCAAGGACATGGATGTCGGCCTCTGGCGCGAACTGGTTGCGCGCGTCGAGTGCCAGCTCGCGCGTCCAGAGGTCGCCGGCGTCGTGATCACGCATGGCACCGACACACTCGAGGAGACCGCCTACCTGCTGCAGCGCGTGCTCGCGCCGGCCAAGCCCGTGGTGCTGACCGCGGCGATGCGCCCGGCGACGGCGCTGCAGGCCGACGGCCCGCAGAACCTGCTCGATGCGGTGACGCTCGCGGCCGCGCCGGGGGCGCGGGGCGTGGTCGCGGTCGTGGCCGGCACGGTGCACGGTGCCTTGGAGGTCCGCAAGGTGCAGACCTATCGGCTCGACGCCTTCGGCTCCGGCGAGGCTGGGCCGATCGCCGTGATCGAGGGCGGGACGCTGCGGCGTTTTCGCGACTGGCCGGCCGGTGTCGCGCTCGGCAGCGCGCTGCTGGGGGCCGAGCCGTGGCCGCGCGTCGAGATCGTCGTCAGCCATGCCGGCGCCGACGGGCGTCTGGTCGAGGCGCTGCTGGCCCAGGGCGTCGACGGCTTGGTGGTCGCCGGCACCGGCAACGCGACGCTGCACCATGCGCTCGAGGCCGTGCTGCGCCGTGCCGCGGCGCGGGGCATCGAGGTGCGGCTGTGCACCCGCGTGCCCGAGGGCGGCGTGCGGTCGAGCGGCGCGCAGTCCTGGCCGCTGGGCCAAGCGGCGACGCCGCAGCAGGAACGCATCGCGCTGCAGCTCGAACTGCTGCAGCGCCGGGCTCAGCCGGCGCGCGCGCGCTCGGTGGGTGGTGCCGGTGTGACCGGCTGAGCCGGCCAGCCCGGCAGCAGCGCCTCGCGCTCGACGGCGCCGGGGCCGTGGCCGCGCTCGATCACGCGCGTCAGCAGCCCGTCCGTACGGCGCTCGGTGATCACCAGCGTCGAGCAGCGCGTGCCATAGCGGCCATCGGCGGTGCGGATCCAGGCCGATGAGAGCGCGCGCTCGGTCTCGATCGGCACACCGGTCGACGGCAGTGCCGAATCGGCGGCCGGTGCCGGATCGGCCAGGGCGGTGAAGAGCTGATCGGCCAGCGCATCGGCGTCGCTGGCCACGGCCAGCGCGGTGCCCAGGGCGGACTTCAGCGACTCGACCTTGGGCCAGGGCGTGTCGAGCGCCGCGTTCGACAGCCCGTAGAGCCCCTCGGCCAGGCGCTGCGGCGCGACGGACGGGGGGCTGGCCCAGTGCCACCGGCCGGCAGTGGCATCGGCGGCGATCAGGTTGTAGCCGGTGTGGCCGGCCGCGGCCACGCGCGGCCAGTGCGCCTCGAAGCTCTCGTCGCCGGCCAGCCAGTCCGCCACCAGCCGGCCGCGCGAGGGCGCACCCGGGGCGTTTGCTCGACCGTCACGGACGTTGGTGACCAGGGCCAGCCGCCCGGTGGCGCTCAGGCCGAGCCAGGTGCCTCCGGCTTGCAGGTCGCGGCCGGCGAGCACCGCCGGTCGGCCCGCGGTCGCTGGCCACCAGCTCAGCGGCGCGGTCGGGCGCGCGAAGAACTCGTCACGGTTCGACGCCAGCACCAATGGAAAGCGCTCGCTGCAGCCGAGCGCCAGCGCTACGAGGCACATGCGACGAAGTGCTCGACACGCCGTGGGCCGACGATCCAGTCATTGAGCACCTGGGCGGCGCGCTCGATCGCCGTGCCGACCGGCACCGGGTCGAGCCCGTCCGGCAGCGCATAGGTCTCCATCCAGGTGTTCAGGCCGTCGCGCAACTCGGGACGGCCGAGCAGCCGCGCGCGCAGCCCCGGGCAAGCCCGGCAGAGGTGGTGCTGCATCTCCAGCACCGCGTCGGCCAGGCGCTGGGCGTCCTCGGGCCGCGCCCGGTAATAGACGAAGAGCTCATGGCCGGCGGGGTTGGCATGGCGCATCGCGGTCTCGTCTCAGGCGGTGGCGTCGGATGGCAGCGGGTAGGGCAGGGGCTGGCGCTCGAGCAGCGGGCCATCGGGCGCGCCCAGGTGCAGGCTGCCGCTCTCGAGCGCGGCCAGCTTGATCTCGGCGATCACATCATGACCGCCGCCGGGCGCCGGCGCGGCCAGCGCGACCAGTCCGCTGGGTTGGCCGGCGTCGCCGCTCCAGTACAGCTCCCGGCCGGCCAGGGGCGCGGCCGCCGCGGCGGCGTGCATCAGCACCGCGCGGCGCTTGAGCGTGCCGCGGTACTGGCTGCGCGCGACGATCTCCTGCCCCGGGTAGCAGCCCTTTTGGAAGTTCACCCCGCCGACCAGTTCGTAGTTCAGCATCTGCGGCACGAAGGCCTCGCTGGTGGCGGCCAGCACCGGCGCGACACCGCTGCGCACCTCGAGCCAGTCCCAGTGCTCCGGCGGCAACTCGGGCAGCGTCGCCAGCAGCGCCTCGGCCGCCACCGCCGGGCCGGCCCACAGCCAGCGCGGCTGGCCCGCGCCGTCGGGCAGGCGCACGAGGTGGGCACCGTCCGCGACGTCGAGCTTGCGCCACACCGCGAGCGCGGTCGCCGCGCCGGGCAGCGCGGCGACCGCCGGCGCACCGGCCAGGCCGAGCAGCGCGATCGACGCGTCGGCCTCGGAGAGCACGGCCTTCGCCCTCAGCACGTACATGCGCAGGCGCTTGAGCGTCGGGGCCAGCACCTCGCGGCGGCAGGCGAGCCAGAACTCGTCGTGCGCATGCTTGAAGCCGACCAGGCTGGCGAACATCCGCCCCTTGGCGGAGCAGTAGGCGGCGAGGCGCGCGTCGCCCAGACCCAGGCCGGTGAAATCGTTGGTGAGCTGGCCGTGCAGGAAGGTCGCGGCGTCGGCGCCGGCGGCACGGATCAGGCCGGTGTGCTCGAGGCGCAGCGCGCCGTGGGCAGCGCTTGCAGATGCGAACGAAGTCGGAGGCATTCGCTGATTATCATCAGCACAGCCATGCGAGACCGCCTGCCGAGATGATGCGTTTGCTGCTGCGAGGCCTGCTGGCGCTCGCGCTGCTGGCGGCTGCCGCGGCCCTCGGCATCGTGGTGTGGCTGAAGCAGCCGCTGACCCTTGCCGAGGGCACGGTGCGCTTCAGTGTCGAGGCCGGCATGTCCCCGCGCGAGATCGCGCAGGGCTGGGTGGCCGCCGGGGTGCAAACCGACGAATTCCTGCTCTACGAGTGGTTCCGCTGGTCCGGCGAGGCGCGGCGCATCCGCGCCGGCACCTACGAGATCGGTCGCGGCATCACGCCGCCGGGCTTGTTGCGCAAGATGGTCAACGGGCTGACGGTCAACAGCACGGTCCGCTTCGTCGAGGGCTGGACCTTCCGCCAGCTGCGCGCCGAGCTCGCCGCCGCCGAGGGTCTGAAGCCGACGACGCGCGCGATGAGCGACGCCGAACTGATGGTCGCGCTGGGGGCGCCAGGTGTCGCGCCCGAAGGACGCTTCTTTCCGGACACCTACAGCTTCGCGCCCGGCACGAGCGACCTCGCGGTGCTGCGGCAGGCCTACGCGGCCATGCAGCGGCAGCTCGACGAGGCCTGGGGCGCACGCGACCCGCAGACGCCGCTCAAGAGCGCGAGCGAGGCGTTGACGCTGGCCTCGATCGTCGAGAAGGAGACCGGCATCGAGGCCGATCGCGCGCTCGTCGCGGCGGTGTTCGTCAACCGGCTGCGCCTGGGCATGGCGCTGCAGACCGACCCGACGGTGATCTACGGCCTCGGCGAGCGCTTCGACGGCAACCTGCGCAAGCGCGATCTGCTCGCCGACAGTCCCTACAACACCTACCTGCGCCCCGGTCTGCCACCGACGCCGATCGCGCTGCCCGGGCGGGCCTCGCTGCTGGCCGCGGTGCGGCCGCAGGCGAGCAAGGCGCTGTACTTCGTCGCCCGCGGCGACGGCAGCAGCGAATTCAGCGTGACCCTGGCCGACCATAATCGCGCGGTGAACAAGTACCAGCGTGCCCCCGCCGCGCGCGGGGCCGGGCGGTGAGCGCCCTGGCCCCGCCGGCCGGCTGCCTGATCAGCTTCGAAGGCATCGACGGCGCCGGCAAGTCCAGCCACATCGACCATGTCGCCGCCCGCTGGCTGGCGCGAGGCCTGCCTGTCGAGCGCAGCCGCGAGCCCGGCGGGACGCCGCTGGCCGAGGCGCTGCGCGAGCTGGTGCTGCAGCAGCCGATGGATGCACTGACCGAGGCGCTGCTGATCTTCGCCGCCCGCCGCGACCACCTCCAGCAGCGCATCGAGCCGGCGCTGGCCGCCGGCGCCGTGGTGCTGTGCGACCGCTACACCGATGCCACCTTCGCCTACCAGGGCGCCGGCCGGGGGTTCGACCTCGCGGTGCTGGAGGCGCTCGAACGCTGGGTGCAGCAGGGGCCGGCCGGGCTGCGCCAGCCCGACCTGACCTTCTGGTTCGACCTCGATCCGGCGATCGCCGCCGAGCGTCTGAGCGCGGCCCGTGTCCCGGACCGCTTCGAGTGCCAGGACCTTGCCTTCTTCGAGCGTGTGCGCGCCGGCTACGCGGCCCGCCTCGCGGCAGACCCGGGCCGCTTCGTGCGCATCGACGCGGCCCGCCCGCGCGACGAGGTCGCGGCCCAGATCGACGCGGCGCTGGCCGCGCGCGATTGGTGAGCGTGGCCGACCGGCTGCCCTGGCTCGAGGAGCCGCTGCGGCAGGCGCTGCAGCAGGCGCGCGGCCACGCGCTGCTGATCCACGGGCCGCGTGGGGTCGGCCAGTTCGAGCTGGCGATGGCCATGGCCAGCGCCTGGCTGTGCGAGACGACGCAGGGCGCGGCGCCGGCCTGCGGCGTCTGCACCGGGTGCCGGCTGCTGGCCTCGCACACCCACCCGGACCTGATGGTGCTGCTGCCCGAGGCCCTGCAGCTCGAGCTCGGCTGGAACGTATCGGAGGACGCGGCCGACGGCGAGGGCGGCAAGCGCAAGCCGAGCAAGGACATCCGCATCGAGGCGGTGCGCGCGGCAATCGGCTTCACCCAGCAGACCACGGCGCGCGGTGGCCCCAAGGTCGTGGTGATGTTCCCGGCCGAGCGCATGAACGCGGCCAGCGCGAGCGCGCTGCTCAAGACCCTCGAGGAGCCACCGGGGCAGGCCCGGCTGGTGCTCGCCAGCGCGGCCGCTCAGCGGCTGCTGCCCACGGTGCGCAGCCGCTGCCAGGCGCTGCGGCTGGCGCTGCCACCGGCCGAGCTCGCACAGGACTGGCTGGCCGGGCAGGGCGCGGCCGAGCCCGCGGTGCTGCTCGCCGCGGCCGGGGGGCAGCCGCTCGAGGCGCTCGAGCGGCTCGGTCAGGGCCTCGATGCGGCGGCATGGCGGCGGCTGCCGCGCGAGGTGCTCGCGGGACAATCGGCCACGCTGGCCGCCTGGCCGCTGCCGCTGGCGATCGACGCGCTGTTGCGGCTGTGCCACGACGCGCTGGCGGTCGCGGTCGACGCCGCGCCGCGCTATTTCCCAACCGAGATCGTGCCGCGCGGGGGCGAGACGCCACGCATCGCCGACGCCGCGCGCGAACTGCTGGCGGCCGCGAGTCGCGCCGAGCACCCCTGGAATGCCGCCCTGGCCGTCGAGGCCCTCGTCCAACGCACCCGGCGTGCATTGCTGCCCGGAAATGCCGGGGGCGGCGTGGGGGCCGACGGCCGGCCATTGGCTACACTGACCGCATGAGCGAGGTCGTCACCACGAAGGCGCTGTCGGCGGCGGCCAATGCCGTGCGCCCGAGCGTGATCCAGCTGGTGTTCCGCGAGAAGGGGGCGCTGTACGCGGCCTACATCTCGCTGTTCGCCGAGGGTGGCCTGTTCGTGCCGACGAGTCGCGACTACAAGCTCGGCGATGACATCTACCTGCTGCTGTCGCTCCCCGACGATCCGCAGCGCTACCCGGTGGCCGGCAAGGTGGGCTGGATCACGCCGGCCAACGCCTCCGGCGGCCGCACCCAGGGGGTCGGCGTGCGCTTCCCGACCGACGAGAAGACCCGCATCCTGAAGGTGAAAATCGAGGAAATCCTCGGCACCTCAATCTCCTCGTCGAAGCCCACACAGACCATCTGAACGCCGCGCGGTGCGCGGCGCCTCCGCCGCGACCGCCCCGATGTTCGTCGACTCCCACTGCCACCTGAGCTTTCCCGAGCTGCGCGCCGCGCTGCCGGAGATCCGCAGCGCGATGGCGCGCGAAAACGTCGACCGTGCGCTGTGCATCTGCACCACGCTCGAGGAGTTCGACACGGTCCATGCGCTGGCGACGGCGCACGACAACTTCTGGTGCAGCGCCGGGGTCCATCCGGACAACGAGGGCGTGCGCGAGCCGAGCGTCGAGGACCTGCTGGCGCTGGCCGCCCGCCCGCGTGTGGTCGCAATCGGCGAGACCGGGCTCGACTACTACCGCCTGAACGGTCGCAGCCTCGCCGACATGGCCTGGCAGCGCGAGCGCTTTCGCGTGCACATCCGAGCTGCACGCGCCAGCGGCCTGCCGCTGATCATCCACACCCGCAGCGCCGCGGCCGACACGCTGGCGATCCTGGCCGAGGAGGGCGGCAGCGCGCTGCGCGGTGTCTTCCATTGCTTCACCGAGACCCGCGAGGTGGCACGCGAGGCGCTGGCGCTGGGCTTCATGATCTCCTTCTCGGGCATCCTGACCTTCAAGAACGCCACCGAGCTGAAGGAGGTGGCACGCGAGGTGCCGCTGGAGCGCTGCCTGATCGAGACGGACAGCCCCTATCTCGCGCCGGTGCCGCACCGCGGCAAGACCAACAACCCCTCCTACGTGCCACTGGTGGCCGCCGAACTGGCACGACTCAAAGGCCTGTCGCTGGAGGCGGTGGCACAGGCCACGAGCCGCAATTTCGAGCGCCTGTTCGGTCTGACGACAGAGGAGTGACGGGCGATACATTGAAAGTAAAAGATGAAGTATTTCATCTATCTTGTTGTCGTAATTTCATTAATTTCCAACGTCCGTGCCCAATCGGTCGATTGGGTGCGTGCCCTGATCCGCGATGACGCGGCGACGCTTCAGACCCTGCTGGCGCAGGGCGCCGACCCCAACCAAGTCGATGAGAACGGCCAAAGCGCGATCGGGCGGGCCTTGCTCGGCGAGTCCTATGGCGTGGCGCTGGTGCTGGCACGCCACCCGAGGTTGGATCTCGACCGTCACAACCGCGCCGGCGAGACCTCGCTGATGCTTGCGGCCCTGAAAGGGCGCGAGGACATCGTGCGCGTGCTGATCGACCGCGGGGCGGTGCTCGACCCGCCGCAAGGGTGGACGCCGCTGCACTACGCGGCGGCCGGCGATGCGCTGCCGGTGCTCAAGACGCTGCTCGGGCGCAAGGTTCGCGTCGACCCGCGCGCTCCGAACGGGCGCACGCCGCTGATGCTGGCGGCGGCCTATGCGAGCGAGGACGTGGTGGACATGCTGCTGTCTGCCGGCGCCGATGCGGCGGCGCAGGACCCGCAGGGACGACGCGCGGCCGAATTCGCGCGCTCGGCCAGTCGGGATCGTTTGGCCGAGCGCCTGGAGGCCCTCGCAGGGCGCGCGCGCTGACGGCCTGTCAGACGGATTCCGACAACAGGGCTGGCGTTGGGCCGACTTCAGCGGCGCGGGTTGGCTGCCTACATTGGGGGCATCACAGTCGCACAACGAGGTGCACCATGCTGCCGACCCGGACCACGAACAACCCGTTCGCCTTGATGATGGACCCTGAGGCGGTCCTGCGGGCGATGGCGGACTCCGACCGCCTGGCGCGCCTGCAGCGCCGTGTCTGCAAGCCGCTGGACAAGCCGCTGATTCCGCGCGTCGGTAAGGATGTCGCGGACTACGACCGGGCCATCGACGACGCAGACTTGGCCGAGTGAGGCGACGCGCGGCGCAAGGCCGCCCCGGGGGTTGCCGGACGCGACCGAACCCGGCTTGGAGGGGATGTGCTGGCTAACGGCGTCGACCAGAGCCGCCCCTCAGCTTCATCAAATACACGACAATGTGTAGAAAGGACCCCCGAGGTTGAGGGGGGCCATCGGTGCATCGAAGCACCGACAAAAACGGGAACTGTCAACTCAGCAGTGCGACCAGACGGCGCGCCGCTTCGATAATCGACAGGGTGTATCCGTAGTGGTGGAGCGCGCCTGCGACAGCGGCCGCAATGACCCACCAGCGCCAGTCGCAATGCCGCTTCGGGGCTTCTGAGCGGTCGCGCCGGTAGACCTTCGGGCTGTAGTAGTGGTCGCGCATGATCCGGCGCGAGCTCTCTCGCATGTAGTCGCGGTCATCAAGTGCCATACCGCGATGGTGCCTTCGCCGGTGGGGCACGCGCTAGCTGCAAGGTGTCGCAGGGGGCTGCACCCCCCACCCCTCCCGGTGGTCGGCCCCCGGGGATGCTTCGCCTCCCCCCTTAGGGCTCCCCCACCAACTCAAGAGCGCCTCGAATGGTCAGGGATGGCCGACGCCAGAGCGAAAAATCACAGGGGACCTCCTGAGACGGCAGCGGCCGCACTGCTGCGCAGATCACTGGTAGTTGCACCCGCCGCCCCCGGGGCGATTGCATTGCCCCCCCCTTCGGGGCGCCCCCCTGGCATACGGTCTTGAAGGGAAGGGCGCGACGGCACGTGATAGGCATCGAAAGGAGGATCAGCGACCCAACGAGCGCAGGCATCGTTCGATATCGGAGCCTTGAGCGCATCATCGATGTAGCAAACGCACTTCCCCGCGCGGCACCAGCCACCCATGATCCGAGGCATACGCGCCACGACGCGCAACGGGTCAAACCGAGGCGCCGAGCGTGGATCGTCGCTGACGCGGGGAGTCGCTGCGACCAGCATGTCTACAGCGGTCACAGGCGCAGCCACTGAACGCCCCACAGACCCACCAGCCGACGGGGCAGCTTGCGCCGTCGCACCGGGCGAAGGCTTCGGACCCTGCTTGTCGGCGATGCTGTTGTACATACGCCAGACGATGAACAGAAGCAGCGGAATGAGCAGCCCGAGCACATACAACTGAGGCGGAATCTTGCGAACCGGCTTAATGTGCTGCGTCGCAGAGGTGTAGAGACCGAACACGGCGCGAGGCAACCGATACCGGACTTTGATTGGCGCAGATCGCCACTGGCCGGGGTCGCCGCACTCAGGCCACTCGTACCAGTGCCGGCCGAGGATGCCAAGATCGCGCAAATGGATGTGTCGACCGACACGCAGCCGCACTTTGTCGTCCAGGAGCTTTGGCCCCTGTGTATCGACAACCATATCAATGCCACGGTGCCGATGCTGGCCGACAGCCTCGGCGTGCAACGGAACGCGCGCTGAAGGCGCCCGCGCGGGCCAAATGCGTTGACCCTCAGGCGCGAACACCACAGCGCCATCGGGCACTATCTCGTGCCAACGATGACACGACGCCTCGTCACCGAGCAGCGTATGAGGAAGCTTGAGGTTGATGCGCTCAACGCCATCCTCTGGAATCTCAAGAACGTAGAGAGGCCGGCCACCCTCCACAAGCTTTCTAACCAGATCAACGCCAGCGGCCGTCTTGCCCGAACCGGGAACGCCAGTAAGCAGCGTAAGCATGTCAACTGTTGGTTGTGGTTGTCTCGCTCAGCACGCCGAGCCGCTTCGCAAAGAAGTAGCCGACGCCGCCCATAAGACCGCCGCACATGATGGACATGGCGAGGAAGAAACCAGCCCTAGAGAGGATCGCCACCGCTTCAGCCGCGAGCCCGCCGAAGGAGCCCGCGACGTTCTCCAGCGCGGCAATCATCAACCCTTGCGCACCGTTGAAAGTCAGGTACCCGATGCCGAGCGCGAGACAGACACGCGCCACTATCGGGCTGACGAGCCCCATGAGCCAAGTTGACCAGTTCAATCCCTGCTCCCGATGCCAAAGAACGCGAGCACAGAGGCGAGGTAAGCGAGGGCGATCACAACCGGCCGCACTCCGTCAGCAAACATGCAGGCGCCCGCGTAGTCAAACTCAAGAGTGCCGGCGAGCGACGTAACCATCTGACGCGGCGGAGGGCAAGCCGCGTCAGACGGACCAAAGGCGACAGGCGACTCGAAACTGAGAGAAACGTCCCATGTAGGGATGACGCCGGCAGGGCCCGGCAGCCCGAGAGGAAGGCAAGCAGAGGCATCGGGGTTGAGGTCGCACAGAGAAGGCTCGCTGGCCGCCTCTGACGGCGCCTCGGAGCCGTCCAAGTGCTGCACATCGGTAACGCCGCTTGGACTTGTGCCAGTCACCGTGCGCGGCTGGATATCGACGCGGAACGGCTCGTCAGTGGTGGGCGAGGGACGAAGGTCAGCTACAGGCTGCTCGTAGGCTTGCGGGCTTGTGTTCGGCACAGGAACGGGGTCGCCCAAAGGCACGCGCACCGGATCGAGCTCAGGCAGCTGCACAGGTAGCGGCACATAGGGCTGAGCCTCGGATGGAGCCGCAGCAGGCATCGGGACAGCGGCAGGAAGCGCGTCGGCGTCGGCTTGGTCGGCGGGCTCGTTCACGCCCGTAGGGCAATTGCCGTTCGCATCGGGAGCAGCGCCGGCACAGTTCGGAGCAACCACAGTCGCGGCGCCAACGTCGCGTTGGACGTTGTAGGACGTACCGTTAGAGCTGAACTGGCACTGACCGTAGTTGATATCGGGAATCCACCGAGGGACGAGACCGACACTAGCGACAGCCGCACAGGCTGTCTGAGGCGTGTAGTAGATGGCCGCAGACGGCTGGCAGCTGATGGTGGTCGAGATGCAGTAGCGAATGATTGAAGAGCTCTGAGCCGGGACAGTACCCGGCACGGCCCAACGCTCCGACACGGAATCCCATACCCAGCCCGCAGCGACAGCCCAGGCAATGAACGAGGCAGCACGACCGTAAGGGGTCGCGAGGGCCGCCCGAGCAATCACCTCAGGGGCGTTCGCCGCGAGGCGCATCGTCATCGGCATGGTGACGGCACGGCCACCGACGTTGACAGAGACACCACCGGCAGCGGAACCGTTGACCCAGGGGGCATTGGCAGCAGGAGTGCCCCCGAACGTCCACGCACCGGCAGAACCGCCCCACCCGGACGGCGGGCTTGCAAGCGTGTAGGCACCCCATGCGGGCGACAAAAGCAGCATCAAGCAGGCTGCGAGGACGGCGCGCATCACTTGTGAACGTCCCACGCGACAAGCGCGCAAGTACCGAGCACGCCGACGACGACGAGCCAGAAAAGCGGTGTTGCGATCATGCGGGAGACCCTTTCGAACCGCGCAAGAGAAAGAGCACGCCCGCGGCAATGATCCAGATGGCGCCGATGCCCCACCCTAGCTCTAGAGCGTCGGGCCAATCGAGCAGCGAGCAGGGCTGAAACGCGGGGGAGAGCGTGACGCTGACAGGCGGGGCAGCGCTGGCCAAATCAACGAGCGTCACCGACACATCGCCGGCACCGGGGCCGACGCTCGCACTGGAAACGGACCAGAGACGAGCGCCGGCCGGGTACACCGCACCGACCTGCCCAGCGGCCATAGCGGCCGCAGCGACAGACGCATCGCTGTAGCAACCGGTGCCGAACTGGACAGACGGCACGGCGACCCCTCAACGCGCGCCGCGACGCATGAACAGGAACGCGGCCACCACGATGGCGGCAACGAGGAAGCCGGTCGCCACCGTCACGCCGTCCGACCGCATGTCGGCGATGGCCGTGGTCACTTCGGCAGGGACGGCGGCTTGCGCCTGGCTGGCCAGACCGAACAGGGACGCGCCGATGACGGCGGCCTGACGGCCGCACTTGCGGCCGTACTTGCGCACTTGGTTGTAGAGCTTCATGGGTAAACCTTTCGAGGTGAAGCTGCGGGATTGCAGCCCCAGGGCCCCCGCGAGGGCCTAGGGGCTGGAATCACGGCCTTTCGAAGACGAGCAAGCCGTGCAGACTGGGATAGGTGACCCGGGCCACGCCACACGGCCCCACCCCGTAAGGCGCGGTATGCGTGCAAGGGCGCAAGGGTCGAACAAGAATGCTGCAGCCCAACCAGAGGACACCGATCAACCCGATGACGACGGCTGAGGGCAGGAGGAAGAAGAACATCGACTCGACAAAAATCACGGGGCCCCCAGACGATCCGAACAACGCGCAAAAGCGCAGGCACGGCCCAGACGCAAGCGGCGACCCACAAAAGGGGCTGGACCGAGAGGGAACCCATCACGCCGCCTTGCGTTGGGCTTCCTGGATGGGGCGGATCGCGGTGCAGACCAGCGCGACCTTGCCGCGCGTGGCCTTCTCCTCGAAGTCGAGTTCGCAGACCAGAGGGAACGCGTTGTGCGCGATGGCCTGGATCACTTCGGGCGTATCGACCGGCTTGGCGTCGGTGCGGGTGCCCTTGCCGCCGTGCTCGGTGTCGAGCGCAACGTCGATGTAGATGCACTTGACCACGGCAACGCTGCCGTCGATGTCATAGGACTTGTTGGAGAAGCCGCGAACGACCTCTTTGGCGGTGAACTTCATTGGCTGACCTTTCTTGCGAGCGAGCCGACTTCGGCCCAGGTGAGGCCGGCATCGACGCCGGCTGGATCGACCCTGCGAGGGATGCCGATAACGCGCACTTCCTCGATAAGGTCGGAGTGAGAGACGCCGGTTGCTTTGAGCAGCGTGTGAAGCAGCTTCCCGTAGCAGCGCTTGGCGTGATAGAGCAGGTGGGCGAGGGTCGTTTCGCCCTCGGTGGTGGTGGTGTCGATGGCCTCGGCGGCGACGTCCACGAGGTCGGAGAGCGCCGGGTAGCAGCCCGCGAAAAACGCTGTGGGCGAGGTGAGCGCCTCGAAAGGAATCTCGCGGTCGCGGTTGCCGAGCTGCACCTCGAAGCGGACCCAAGGCGATTCAAGGTCGCCTAGCTGCTTGCCCTTCTCGTAGGCGCGCAGCGTCTTGCCGTTGGTCGCCTTGCCGATGTAGAGAGTGCGGCCGTGCAGGCGCTCAAGCCAGTCGCCGGCTACGTGTGTCGAAGGGGGACGGCCGCGAAGCGTGAAGCCGCCAGCGGCGTGCATCTCGACCGCGTCGTCTACGGTGTGCTCGCCGTTGAGGAAATCGACGGCGAGGTCAAGGCGCGTGATGCGTGCGCCGAGTCCTTCGAGGAAGTCGGCGAGCGCTGGCCAGTCGTTGACGAGGCCGCAGCCTTTGCCG
The DNA here is from genome assembly GCA_964408005.1 of uncultured Methylibium sp. Classification (GTDB taxonomy): domain Bacteria; phylum Pseudomonadota; class Gammaproteobacteria; order Burkholderiales; family Burkholderiaceae_C; genus Methylibium. The sequence continues at coordinate 13,989 of CAYOXW010000014.1, read as the reverse complement.
GTGAGCTGGAAGAGCCACCGGCCGCGCTGGCTGTCGCCGCCGTAGGCGAGCATCCCGCACTCGACCATCGAGCCGGCGACGTAGGCGTAGAGCTTGACCGAGGTCTGAAAACCCAACATGCCGCGACCATCGTGGCCGCTGACCGGACGACCCATCATGCGGCCGATGAAGGACACGAAGCCGGCCGGCGTCAGCTCGGGGCGGTCGAAGGTGCAGTTGAGCCAATCGACTTTCGCCACTTCGCTCGCTGTCTGACTTTCCCCCCGTGTTACAGCACGGGGGGAGAGAGCGCCGCCGCGCTCCGTCGCCGCTGCGCGGCGCCGCATCGCGTCGGCGCTCATGCCCACGACCCGGCCAGCGCCGCGTTGGCGATGGCCTTAAGCTCTTGCTCGCACAGGTGGGCGAGCTGGGTGTACTCACGCTCGTCATAGACCGCCTGCAGAGGGTCCTCGACGCGGTCTCTGTCCAACGCGAGATCGAGCCGTATGTCGGCCGCAGCACGGCGAGCAATGGCGCGCAGCTCGACAAGCTCAACGGCGCGCTCGAACGCTTCGGGCGACGGCCAGAGGATCGGCGTCACAGGGAAGCCCCTTGAGCCGGCAGGAGCCGAACGGCGGCCGAGCGCTGGAGAGACCAGTAGAAGGCGGCGGGTTCGTCTCCTCGGTGCTTGGCGGCATAGAACCGCTCATTGCACCGGGCAAGCTCGGCGCGAAACGCGGCGAGCAGGTCCTTCGGGGTCGTCACTGTGGCTGGCACGGTCGGCGCTCCTGGGTGTAGGCTTGGAGGTAGACCAAGCCGGATAGCTATCCATTGTGGATAGTGACCCGACGATATCCACAAGGGATAGCGACATGGAAACGAAAGACCTGATCGAGCGCGCGGCAAAGACTTGCGGCTCGCAAGCCGCCGTGGCACGCGCGATGGGCGTCCTACCGTTGCGCGTCACGCAGTGGAAATCGGGCACTCGTTCGTGCCCGCCGGAGCGCATCGACCAGCTAGCCGAACTGGCCGGTCTCCCTATGGAAACGCGGGTGCGGACGGTGTGGGAGGCCGTCCGGCGAGCAGCGGGAAAGACGCTGGCCGCGCTGGCTCTTGGCGCGGTGGCGATTACGCTTGTTTCGAGCCTCGGCGGCCCGGGTGCGCTGTCTGTGGCCGGTAGCGGCTGTTTTCGGCGTCGCTAAACCGCCACAATGTGTATTATGTCAACTCAGAAGGCGGCGACAGACCGCCTCGGCGCCGGAATCCCCGAGGCGCCGCTCGCCGTGTCTTCAAGGCGATCTCCTCTTGGCTGGGCGGCAACCCCGGCCGACTCCTCGCGGCCTGAAGCGCCTCCTGCAGCCTCAAGTCCCCGCCGGCCGCGCCGAAAACGTCCGGCCATGCTCTGCAGGCTCCCCCGGCAGCTCCCGCCGCTGTCCATGATGCTCGACGACATTGGCCGGCCTTCACCCGCCGCCGTCGCCCGGGCGCTCGGCGTCAGCGCGCGCAGCATGCGCCGCTGGATCGCGGCCGACGCCGCGCCGCGGTCGGTGCTGGCCGCGCTGTTCTGGCTCACGCGCTGGGGCGTCAGCCAGATCGACGCGGACGCCTACAACGCGGCGACGCTGCACGCGAGCTATGCCCGGTCCCTGAAGGACGAGAACGCCTCGCTGCGTGCCGATCTGGGCCGCGCGCTGGCACTCGCAGACGGCGCGGCGAACGTGTCGAGCTGGCGCGAGCTGCCGCTGGCGCAGGTTCTGCCTTTTCGGCCGCGCTCGGCCCTGGCCTAGACCACGCCGACACCGGCCGCGCGGGCGGCGGTGATCATGCCGCGATCGCGCGTGGCGATGGGCACGGCCATGCGGCGCGCGGCATCGATGTAGAGGCCATCGGAGGCCCCGGCGTTCCAGCTCATGGCGTTGGCGAACAACTGGCCGGCGCCGTCGAGCGTGAGGTCTACATGCATGCCGAGGCCGTCGATGCGAGCGAGGAAGCCTCGGGCGTCCTGAAGGTCCAGGCGCCGACCGCGCACCCGGCGCGTGACGACGCTGGCGACTTCAGCGAAGAAGACCCACGGCACCCGCGCGTCGACGTCGCCATCGGCGATGCGGTCGAGCATGTCGAAGGCTTCGCCCTGCCACTGCGCCGAGGTCGGCGCGACGGCTTCGATCACATAGCTGGCGTCCAGGACGAGGCGATCACTCGCCATGGTCCCTGATCTTCCGAAGCTCCGCCGTCCCGCCGTGCTTCTTGCTCGGCTTGTACTTCATGCCGATCTCGCGGATGCCGCGTGCGGCTTCCTTGGCCTTCTCGCGGTCCACCTTGGCCTGCGCGAACACGCGCAGCGTGCCGACCGTCCGGCCGTGGCTCGTCACCTCGACCGCCTGCCCCTTGGCGAGCAGGTCGGACAGGCCGCGCTTGGCTTGCGTGATGGTGACGGTCTTCATGCCTCGATTCTAGAACTTCGGGGCGCCGTCCCACTGGCGCTTGATCCAGTCGCGCACGGCCGGGAACTGGCCGATGATGAGAGCGGCGACGACGGCCCCGCCGACGACAAGCAGCGCCTCGCGCGCCACGGCTCCGGGCTTTGGCAGGATGCTCATTCCTTGCCCGGCTTCAGCGACTCGATGAGCGTCTCCAGGCGCGTGATGCGCGCCTCGGTGCGCAGGGTCAGGCCGATGAAGGCGATGAAGGCGGCGCCGTTGAGCAGCTCGGCGGCGCTCACGCTCGCTTGACCTCGGGCAGCAGGATCGCGGCGAGGCCGGTCACGCCGACGATGATCTGCCCGACCAGCTCGGGCACGCCCGGCGGCACGCCGAGCAGCGCGGCCAGCGCGGCAATGCCGGCCATGGTGGAGGGCTCGCGCAGGCGCGCGGCGAAGGCGGTCAGTGCTTTCATTTTTTGATCCATGCTTCTGCGGTGGTGGCGGTGCTCCACGGCCAGGTGGTGGAAGTGGCGCTCGGCGCGGGCGCTGGTGCAGGCGCCGCGGTCCGGTTGGTGACGAACTCGGCGTAGGCCGGCGTGCCGGGCGGCGGCGGTTTGCCGCTGCCCTCGGGCATGCCCATGGCCTCGAACAGGGCCGGCGCGCCGCTCCACTTGGAGGCCGCGAACCAGCCGACGTTGTCGATGATCCAGCGCGCGACCTGCGCGTCGGTGGTGGTGTCGCTTGGCGTGGGCAGGCCGACGCTGGCGCCGATGCCGCCGACGACGCCGGAGGCGACGCCGCCGACCGCATCAACGGCCAGCTCGCCGAGGCCTTCGGCCGCAGCGGCGACGCCGCCCTTTCGCCACACGTAGAGCGCCGCGGCGCCGGCCGCGATGGCGACGCCGATGGCCAGGGCCTTGACGGTGCCCGGCTGCATGCTCAGACCTGCCACATGCCGGCGTAGGTCCACCACTGAGCCTGATCGCTGGCGACGTTCTCGCCGCCAGCGCCGACGGTGGCGGCCGCGGCGCGCTTGGCGCCCAGGCGGTAGGCGAGGAAGGCCGCCGCGGCGGCAATGAGGATGGTCTTGGTGCTGGGCATGGTGGGTCTCAGGCGTTGCGGCCGAGTGCGGCCTTGAAGGCGTCGAGCGAAAAGGCGGTGCTGCCGTCGCTGATGTCGCGGTGCTGCGCGTCGTAGGTGGCGAGCCACTTGGCGAGGCCGGCGTCGCGCTGCTGCTGCGCGGGCGTGCCGGCGATGGCCTTGCCGGGCGTGCGGAAGACGTACCACAGCGAGAAGCCGGCGAAGGCGACGGCGCCGGCCGTCATGAGCTGGTTCTTGTTCATGCGAAGGTGCCCCCTGCGTTGCTGTACCACTGTGCGAGCTGCTCGACGCTGCGCTGGCCCTGTTTGGCGTAGTTGCCCGGCAGGCTCGCCCATTCGTTGCGGCACTTGCGCAGCGCCTCGGTGAAGCGGCCGGCCTGCACGTCGGCGAGCGCGCCGCGGCGGCGCACCAGCTCCAGCGCGCCGCGGTCCTGGCTGGTGGGCCCGAAGTCGGGCAGCTCCAGCGCGCTGCGCACGCTGAGCCACGTGGCGCGACGGAACTGATAGGCCCCGGCGGCGCTGCTGATGCAGCCGGGGGAGAAACCGGCGTTGATGCACATGCCGTCGGCCAGGCGCTCGCCGGACCACTCGCCGGTTACGGCCGGGTGGTCGGCGAGGCTGGCGATGGTGTGGCGGTAGCCGTAGCAGACGCGGTAGGGGTCGGCTTGGCCGGCGGTGCCTTCGGCGTACTGCAGGGCCTTGAGGAAGGCCCCGGCGTTGCGCGCGGCGGTGTTGGTGTCCACGGTGGCGGGTGCCTCGGTCATGAGGTTGTAGAAGCCTTCGAGGTGGTCGGCGATGGCGCTCGGGTCGATCACGCCGACCGCGCCGATGTAGTCGCCCTCCCCGGCCTCGATGGCGCCGACGGCATCGCGGCGCGCGCCGACGATCAGCAGCGCGGCGGCCGAGGCGGTCAGGAAGGTGGCGGCGGTGGCGTTCATGGTCAGCCCAGGTCCGTCACCTCGAGATAGCTCGCGGCGGCGAGGTTGTTGATGCTGATCGCGCCGGCACTGGTGATTCGGGCCTCCAGCGTCAGGTCCGCGGCTGCGAGGCCGGCTGCGCTCTCATCGATGTAGACCACCTTCGCGATGGTGTAGACGTAGGCAAGCCCGCCGCTTTGAGGCTCGGCGGCGGCATAGGCGACCTGCGCGCCGTTGAGCATCAAGCGCAGCTCGATGTCGTCGCCCGCGTTGACGCCGACGCGGATCGATCCGCGCACCAGCTTCGGCCCAGGGAAGCGGCAGCGCACGCGGTTGTTCACGGTGTCGCCGCCGCCATCGGTGTCAGCGCCCACGGTGTCCACCGCGACCTTGGTCCAGGTGGCCGTCACCAGGGCCTGCGCGGCGCCCACGGTCAGCAGCGTGCGCGTGTTCTGTCGATAGCGCACGGTGACGTTGCCCGGCGGCGCCGAGCAGAAGCCGGTCAGCCAGCCGGTGGCCTTGACGACTTCGACCAGGTTGGCGCAGCCGTTGGCGGCCGAGCCGTCGCGCACGACGTAGTCGAGATTGACGCCGTCGCCGAACACGGCGCCGACCGTGCACACGTTGTTCTTCGGCAGGCAGGTTGCCGGGCCGCCGCCGTTGGCGCCGAACAAGACGACCGGCACATCTCCAAACGCGCCGATGGCCGCCCCCTGCCGGGCCGACCCGACGCGCACATGGTTGTGCTCGGTGTTGATCGCGATCGCCGCCGAGCCTTGGAAGGTCACTGCGGCGGCGCCCCAGTTCTCGATGGTTTCCAGCTCGATGTCGTTGAAGCGCGCGCCGTGGATGAGCTTGACGCAGAAGTTATAGACATCGCGACCACGCACGCCCCTGACGATGGCATGCGAGCAGAACAGATCCACCACCTCGCCGACGTTCTGGCCGTACACCCCGTCGATGAACGGCCCCTTGCGATCGGTGCCGCTGACGCCAGCGATGTTGACCACATCGGTCTGCTGCCCGTAGGCCGCGAGCGCCGCGCCTGTGAAGGCGATGTCGATCCCGCTGATGTCCTTCATGCGCCCCGGCTCGCTGGGCGTGCCGCCGACCATGTCGTTATCGACCTCGACCACCGTGATCTGCGGTGTGCCGGTCCACGCGGTAGACGACGTTCCGCAGGACCGCGCCTCGATGTCCCTGACCCGGTAGCTGCCGGCGCCCAGCGAGCCCATCGCCAGCAGGCCGCCGTTGCAGATTGGGAAGCCGCTGAAGCGCAGGCGCTCGGCCCGGAAGCCGCGCGCGGCCATGCCGGCGCGCACGCGCACCGGGTAGATGACCACAGGCGCGACGCCGTCGGGCTCGAACTCGATGCCCTCCAGCGCCACGTCGTCAATGGTGTCGGCGAGGAAGCCGCAGCGGCCGGCGGCGTTCTTGTCGGCGGTCAGGTCGGTCGAGTTGAAACCGCCTGCCCCGGTCTTGAACCGGACCTTCGCGAAGCCGGCGGTGCACACGAATGCCGAGCCGGTCGCGAGCGTGACGCGCGACGAGATCAGGTAGGTCGCGCCCGGCTGCAGGAGGATGCGACGCCCCAGCGCTGCGGCGGTGTTGAATGCCGCCGTGTCGTCGGTGACACCATCGCCGACGGCGCCGCAGTCGCCAATCGATAGCAGGTCCACCATCTTGCGGCCGATGGTGCCGCGCGCGTAGTCCTCGGCGCGATCGAACCCGGCGCGCGCCGTCGCGCGGATGAGCTGGCTCACACCGTCACTCCTTGCCAGCTCACCGAGGCGGCCTTCGCCGCGTCCGTGATGGCCGACCATGCGAGGTTGGCGGCGCGCGTCTCGGTCCAGATGTCGCCGGGCTGCAGCACGATGACGCGCTGCGCCCAGGTCATCGCCGCGGGGCCGAGCGCCACCGGGTCAGGGCCCAGGTTCTGGAAGCGCAGCTCGCGCCGGTTCGCGTCGGCCGCTGCGACGACGGCCGACACCGGCCCGGCCGCCACCGCTGCATTGGCGCTGACCGCCACGGCCGGCGCGTCGTTGATCGACACGCCCGTCACGTACAGCAGGTTGCCCGGCCCGGTGCCGCGATCGGTGGACACCGGCACCGGCAGCGGGTTGACGATGGTGGCGTTGACCTCGGCCCCATCCCGAAAGCTGAAATCAACGTCGTTGTCGCTGATGATGATTTCGACCTGGCAGTCGACCGCCGCCATCAGGAACACGCGAGCAAACCGGGCCGTCATGAGGCGAGCCCGGAAGCCGGCGCGCGCCTGCTGGATCAACTCGTCGTTCTGGCCCGGCAGGTCGAGCTTCACTTCGATCGAGCTGGCCGCGCCGGTATCGACCAGCAGGAAGAATCGGCCCGCCGTGTCGATCTTGACGCGCTGGCCCGCGGTGAGGTTCTGGAAAAGCTGCATGGTCAGCCCTTGCGCTTGAACAGCATCGCGGCCGTGACGCCGACGACGGCGAGGCCGGCGACGACGAGCACGCGCACGTCGTTGCCCTTGAGGTTTTCTACGGTGTCGGCCAGCTTCTGGCTCTGCTCGCCGCTCATCTTGAGCGCGCCGTTGAGCAGCGAGCCTTGGGCCTCGATGACCTGGCGCGTCGTGGTGTTCGCGCCCTCCACTCCCTTGATGGCGAGGTCGAGCGACTTCGACACCGCGCCGTGATCGGTGGAGGTGATCCGCACGCGCGATCCGCCCGATGCGTCGATCACCTGCGAGGTGTTCAGCGACGACTCGCCGCCGACGACACGCGCGTCGATGTTCTTGGTTGCTTGGCTCGACTTCGACTTGCTGCCGCCGAAGTAGAGCGCGCCGCCCATGGCCGTGCAGCGGCGCTTGGCGGCAAGAAGGTCGATCACTGCAAGTCCTTTCGCATGATCCAGCCGGCCACGGTCCAGCCGTGGCGCTTGAGCTTGCGCACCAGGCCAGGCCGCGCGGTCTGACAGCCGACCGAGCGCAGCCCCTCGGCCTGCGCCTCGATGACGGCATCGAGAATGCGGGTGAGGTCGGCCGGGCCTTCGCCCTTGACCGCCTCGACCCATGCGCAACCGTTGGCGGTGCTGATGACGTAGACCGCGCGCGCCTCGCCGTCGATCGCGAAGCAGCGGCCACGGCTCGCCAGCTCCTCGACGTTCTCGACCATGCCGCATGGGTCCAAGCCCTCGCAGCCGGCGAGCGCGCGCGCCGCGGTGGCGGCGTCAATCTCGCTGACGGTCAGCGACGACGGCGCCACAGCCACACTCCCGCGACGACGGCACCCGCGATCAGCACCCAGCCCGGCAGGCCGGTGCTGACGCCGCCGCCGTAGTTCACGACGAAGCCCGAGTTGTCGAATGCCGACTGCGAGTGCCCCGAGGCAGTCGCAGAGCTGGCGACGTTGAGCGGTGGCATCACGCCGGAACCCCCTGGCAGGTTGAGTACCTTCGACGGCCCGGACGCAGGCGAGCCCGGCGCGAAGGCGCGCGCCGGGTCCGTCATTTCAAGACCTTGGCGACCAGCACGACGCCAGCCACCACGGCCGCGCCGACCAGCAACGGGCCGAGCTGCATGCCGGAGCGCTGCACCGGCTGCTGCACCGGCACATAGGCCGGCTGGCCGTTGACGGTGCGCGGCACGATGCCGCTTTGTGCCGCGTCCTTCGCGATGCCGTAGCCGATGGCCGTCTGCAGCGCGCCGCGCCAGAAGTCGGACCAGCCGCCCCAGCCGCCCGAGTCGTTCGCCACCGTTACCGGCGTCATCGAGCCGACCGCGTCGGTCGGCACGGTCGCGGTGCTGCGCGGGGTGTCATAGCTCGGGTCGGCGCCGACACCGGCCGCCGTTCCGAAGATGTCCCACACGCTGCCGTCGATCGAGAGTCCAGCCATAGCGGCGCCCTCCCGATTACAGACGGCCGATCGGGTCGATCACGTCGTAATCGACCGTGAAGGCGGCGCCCGCGCTGGTGACGAGCCGCAGCTCGACGTTCGGCGCGGTGCTGGTGTCGAGCATGCCGGCCAGGTTGCCGTCCTCGATGAAGTCGAGCACGACGATGCCGGCTTGCGGCACGAGGCCATTGCGCTTCTGGTCGTTCTCCAGGCGGGCGCGGGTGGTCTCGTGGATCACGTTGTTCGCGACCCGGAGCTGCACGCCCGTCACCACACCCGGCGTGCCCTCGCGCACCCAGATGCGCTTGATCTTCGCGCCCTGGCCGCCGACCGGCAGGTACATGATGTTGGGCGATGCCTCGGTGCCCGCCGCGGCGAAGGCCTGCGAGGTGCTCAGCAGCTTGCGAATGAACGGGTTGTTGGTCGGCGGGCGGTAGTTCGCAATCGCCTGGATGCGGCCACCGCCGGGCGCGCCGGCCGCGATCTTGATCTCGAAGGACAGGTCTTGCATCAGCGCTCCGGGCACGCTGGCGAGCAGCTGCTCGGCCGCGCCGTTGCGCGCCTTGGGCTCGGTGAAGTCGATCACCAGATAGCCGGCCTCGGTGAAGATTCCGCGGTACTCGTCGCGGTCCTGCATGACGGCGCCGCCGCCGTTCTCGTCGTAGAAGATGCGGCCGTTCGCCTTGCCCCGGATGTACTCGATGTGGGCCGGCGTCATGCCGCCCGACAGCTCTAGCTTGAGCTGGTCGTAGGTCGGCGCGCCCGGGCCGGCGGGGCACTTCAGCGTCGCGACGTTGCCCGGCGCGACGTTCTGCAGGTTGGTGAGGTTGATCTTGTAGCCCATGGCTGTGTCCTGTCGGTGGTTGCGGTCAGCGGTCGATCAGCTCGCGCCGATCACTGGCCGCCCGGCAGGAATTCGCCGACGACGGGCACCTTGAAGCCGGCCTTCTTCTGCACGGCGTAGGCGATGGCAAAGACGACGAGGACTTCAGCGGCGAAGATCAGTTTCTGTTTCACGTTCATGGCTCCGATGCGCTACCCGCGCCGGGTCGCGGCATCGGCCGCGGTGGTTGAAGACGGCGCCAATGTCGTCGCCTCATCGGGTCGCTGTCCACGCTTGGCGCGGCCTGTAGCGCTACCCGTAGGCCTAGGCCGCGTAGGGGCGCGCTGGCCGGGCGGCGTCACCCATCCTTCGGTGATTTCGCCACTGCTGTAGTCCTTCTCGATCCACTGCAGCTTCACCAGCGCGGCGATGCGCTCGGGCTCGATGTCCATCGCGCGCGCCACCGCCACGCGGTGCGCGTGCTCGCGCAGCGCGCAGCAGTGGATCAAGGTGCAGTTGCCCAGGAAGGTCTTATCGACCAGCGCCGGGGTTTGCGTCGTGCCGATGATGTGCACCGCCTGATGGCGGCCACTGGTGGTCATCTTTCGCCAGGCGGCCGGCGCCCAGCCCGGCGTCGTGACGTTCGCCAGCTCCTCGGGCACGAACACGCAGTGCCCCCAGGCGTAGACCAGCTCGCAGATGGCTTCGAACTCGCGGCGCAGCGCCTTCTCGCCCGAGCCGCGCGGCACGTAGCGCACGCGCATCGGGCCGTCGCCGGCCTTGAGCATGGCGCGGCGCAGCGCGTCGAGCGTCTCGATGCGGCGAGCGAAGTCGCCGTACTCGTTCATGAAGTCGAACACGACCAGGCGCGCCGGCTGCAGCTCGGCGAGCTTGCCCTTTGTCCACACGCCCTTGCCGGTGCCGCTGGCGCCGAGCACGGCCCAGATCTGCGCGTCAAGGTGCGCCGCCATCGGCCACCTCCTCCGCGACGCGCTGCGCCACCTCGGCGGCCTTCTTCGCGCGCTTCTCGCGCCACCACGCCTTGATCGAGCCCAGCAGCCCGCCGGCCTTGCCCTCGGGCGCCTCCTTGAGCCGCATGCGGATCAGCACGACGGTCGGCACCGCCAGCGCGGCGGTCGAGAGCAGCAGGCCCAGCTCGGGCACCTTGCCCGGGCCGCCCCATCCGTACTTCTCGGCCACCGGCACGACGGACTCGCCCCACTTGGTGCAGGCCTCCTCGGTGTAGACCTGCTTCAGCTCGGGCGCGAACATCGAGAGCGCGCTGCCCACGGTGTAGGCGATCAGCCCCCACTCGCGCGCCGCGTCGAGCGCCTGCACCTCGGCGCGCTGCTGCTCGGCCTGCTCGGCGGTCGGCGGCCCCTCGCCGTCCACCTCGGCGGTCAGTTCCGCGAGCCCCTCCAGCTTCGTGACGTCCATGCCGTCACTCCCCGAGCGAGAAGCCGAACAGGCCACTACGCCGGGCAGGCGTAGGGGGCGGCGGCGGCGCGGCCGGCGGGTCGGCCGGCGGGCTGGCCTCCCTACGCTTGGTAGGCGTAGGGGCGGCGGGCGGGGTGGGCGCGGCGGCCGGCGCCGGCTTGGCCTCCGTAGGGGTAGGCGTAGCCGTAGGCTCGACCGGGCGCATGCCCTTGACCATGTTCTGCCGCTGCAGCTCGGTCCGCGCGTGCGGGCCATTGATGCCGCAGGCCGGGCAGTAGCGGTACAGGCACTTCTCCGATTCCTTGACGTGCGCCGACGCAAAGCCGCACTCCGGGCACGCGGCCCGGCCGATGATCTTGCTGGCCATGGTCAGGCCCCGGCCGGAATCAGGAGGCCGTCGCCGCCGATGGGCCAGCCGCCGGCCGGCGCCTCGACCTCCCCGCTGCGCGCCGCCTTCTCGATCACCGCCAGCGCCTCGGCGCCGATGGGCGGGAAGTCGCCGCCGTCGCGGCGCTCGACCTGCTCGCACGGGCACGGCCGGCGCAGCTCGCGCAGCTCCTGCGCCTGGTGCTTGAGCACGGCGACGAGCGCCGGCAGCAGCGCGCGCAGCGGCGCGGCGACGCCGGGGTGCGCCGCGGCCGTGGTGGCGGCGGCGGTCAGTGCGTCGAGCGCGTCATCGGGGGTGTGGGTGGTCCGGTCCATGGTGAAAGCTCCTTCGGTGGGTCGTTGAACGATCCCGACGCGCCTTCACCGCCTCGGTTCTGGGTGCTGATGGCCTGGCTCCAGGTCATCAGCGGGGCGCCGCGCGGCACCAGCCGGCCGGCGACGTAGCACGCCGGGGGACTCCGGCGCGCACAGTTATTGACACGGGTCCAAGGCTGCGCGGCCGGCTGCGCCGACCTTGCCCACAACCCCAGGTATTCGTCGCGCGCCCATCCCATCAGGCCGCGCCGCGCTTCGTCGCGCTGCGGCTCGGTCCAAGCGCCGCGCGGCTTCCACTGCTTGCGGTTGCTGGGCAGCACCTCGCCGGGGCAGTCCAGCGCGTACACGCCAATCGGCCGCTGCACCTCGGCCTTGCCGTAGCGCCCTTCCACCTCGGCGGCCTCGGCCTTGATCCGCACGTTGCGTCGCCGACCGCTCATCGCGCCACCCTGCGCGCTCATGTACTCGCACCAGTCGGCGCGCCTGTCGCCGTCGCGGTTGACCGCTGCGGCCGCGCGGCGCAGGTTGTCGCTGCTGGCGCCCTGTGCGGCGGATGCATCCACCCGCCGCAGCTCGCGCCACTCCGTGACGGGCGGCTGACCGAAGGGCTGGAACTGACGGATGCCCCAGGCGGTCGCCCAGGCCTCGACGCGCCTGGCGGTGCCGCCGAACAGCTCATCGTCGCCCGGCATCGCGTCGCGGTGGCCTTCGTCTCCTACCGTGCCGAAGTCGTCGATGTTCTTGGCGATGTACTTTGCGACGTAGCCCGACGCGCCGCCCTTGCGCATGTCCTTGATCGTGACGCGGTGCTTGGCCGCGCCCTTCTCGTCGCCGGCCTCGCGGCGCCACCACTTGTGCATGATGGCCTTGAAGCGCTTGATGTCCTCGGGTCGCATCCACAGCAGCATGTGCCAGTGCGCGCAGCCGTCGCGGTGCGGCTCGGCGACGCGGAACCCGAAGAACTTGATCTTGTCGCGCCTTAGCTTGGATCGCGTGTCGCCCCAAGTGCTGCACAGCCACTGGTGCGCCTCCTTCGGCGTCGAGCCGTCATAGCGCGGATTGCGGCCGCCCTGGCTGTGGAAGCGCGACGGTGCGGTGTTGGTCGTGAACAGGCCCACCATGCCGGCCGCCTCTGCCCATTCCTCGCAGCCCCGAATGCGCGTCATCAGCTCGCCGCGCCGGATGGGCTTGGCCGCCGGGGATGCGTCTACCGCCTCCTTCAGCGTGATGACATCGCCGTCGGCGCTCTCGATTTCGGTGGCGGCCAGGATCGCCGCGTTTCGGTCCGTGTCGAGCTGGCGGCGGTGCAGCGTTTCGTCGGTGCAGTAGTCCTGCCCGGTGCCCTTGCCCACGCGACCAGCGCGCACCGCTGCGCCTTCGAATCGGTGGGTGGCCTCGCGCTTGAGCTGCCTCATCCACCAATACGGGCAGGTGGCCCGCTTGACCATCTGGCGAAGCTGCTCCTCTACCGTGGCGGCGCAGTTGCGCAGCGCGAAGGGGCGCCCTTGCAGCGCCTCCACCACGCCGTTGATGCGGTCTAGAACATCGCTTGCGTCGTGTCCTGCGCCTGCGGCCGGATGGTGGCGATGTAGGCCATCAGGTAGCCCTGTCGCCGCGCCAGCGACTTTATTTCGCTCTCGCGGTCCAAGGCATCGGCCATCCGCATCGCCGCCTCGTACACCTCGACCAGCGCCTGCAGCTTCGGCAGCAGCTCGGCCTCCTCGGGCATTAAATCCATCAAGCACTCCGGCCAGCAGCTCTACAACCAAGTCTACGCGGCGCCGTGCAAGCTCCCGCAGCTCGGATCGACTCTCGTCGCCCGTCACCGGTCGGCCGGCGCGCTGCTTCTTCACGCGCTCTATCTCGCCGACCATGCGGCGGTAATCGGCGGTCCAGTGCGGCGCGTCGGCGACGCGTCCCGCCCACGCGATCGTTTGCGGGCTGTAGCTCACCAGAGGGTCGAAGCGCTGGCAAGGTCGCCGCGCAGCGCGCGGGCGCAGGCGCCGATGCTCACGCGGTCGGCATCGCTCAGGCTCTCCCACGGCGCCGCCGCGATGGTGCGCGGGTCTTCGTCGCTTTCGGCGCCGAGCATTACCAGCACGGTGCGCGTGCGCAGGCTCATGGCGGCCCAGGTGCGCGCCGGCAGCGACTGGCGCGGCTTCGCGCCCGCCTGCGCCGCCTGGATGCGCTCCATGCACTTGCGGCGGGTGAACTGGTGGATGGGCAGGCCCGACGCGCGGGCCTCGGCCTGGAAGGCGAGCTCGGCGGCGGCGCTGGCCACCTCGGTGGGGATGGGGCCGCTCATGACCCGGCCGCCTCTTTGACGGCCACGATTGCCACAGCGGCCGCCGCGACGTTGCGCGGCCGCATCCTCGCCGCGAGTGCGACGGCCAGCAGGCCCAGCAGCGCGGCCCTCATGCCGCCAGCGCCTTGACCGCGCAACCCTGCGCCTTGTTGGCCGCGCGCTCCAGCTCGCAGGCGAACAGCATCGCTTCGGTCGGCTCGAACGTCAGCACGACAGGCAGGACGGCGCCAGTCGGCTTGCGAGTGCGGACCATCAGCGAGACGGTGGCGCCCTCTGTCGCGGACAGGACGACGGCGCCGTCGGCGGTCTTGATGGTGGAGATCATTGGCCGCCCTCGGTGGCGTTGATGGCGCGCAGGTAGACCGCGTGCGTCTCGTCGCGGATGCGCCGCCGCGCGGCGCGGGCGGCGGCGGCGGCGTCGGCGTCGGCGG
>CAYOXW010000013.1:0-27974 GCA_964408005.1 uncultured Methylibium sp. | reverse complement strand
GCCGACGCCTTCCTGCAGCAGATCCTGCTGCGTCCGGCCGAGTACTCGGTGATCGCGACGCTGAACCTCAACGGCGACTATGTCTCCGACGCGCTGGCCGCGCAGGTCGGCGGCATCGGCATCGCCCCGGGCGCGAACCTCAGCGACTCGATCGCGATGTTCGAGGCGACCCACGGCACCGCGCCGAAGTACGCCGGCAAGGACTACGTCAACCCGGGCTCCGAGATCCTCTCGGCCGAGATGATGCTGCGCCACATGGGCTGGACCGAGGCGGCCGACCTGATCATCAGCGCGATGGAGAAGGCGATCCTGTCGAAGAAGGTCACCTACGACTTCGCGCGCCTGCTCGACGGCGCGACCCAGGTCAGCTGCTCGGGCTTCGGTCAGGTGATGATCGACCACATGTGACGGCGTCCCGGGGCATCTCCTGACGTCCAGGATGGTCCCATCAAAAGCCCCAGATCGTTGATTCGACTGGGGTTTTTGTCTTTTCTGGTCCCGGATGGTTTCTTGACATCGCATCGGGACGGGGCCACATTTGGGGCCACCGGGGCGACGGTGGCCCCGTTTGGTGGCCCCACATGCGACACATCAACTACGTCCTGAAGCCCGCGACGATCGACAACGCGAAGGCGAAGGACAAGCGCTACGACCTGACCGATGGCGGCGGCCTGGTGCTGGAAGTCATGCCGTCGGGGTCGAAGACCTGGCGCTTCAAGTACCACCTGAACGGCAAGCGCGAGAAGGTGACGATCGGCGCCTACCCGGCCTTCACCATCAAGCAGGCACGTGACCGCCATGAGGAACTGCGCGCGCTGGTCGAGCGCGGCCAGAGCCCGGCCAAGGCCAAGCGGGTTCTATCAGCGGAGCAGAAGGTCGCTGACGCGCGCCGCCTGAGCTTCCGCACCTTCGCTCAGCGCTGGGTCGACGAGACGCTGTTCTATCGGTCTGGCGGCTACGTGGCCCAGACCGTGCGCTGGCTCGATGCCTACGTCTACCCGGCCATCGGTGACATGCAGCTCGACGAGGTGCAGCCCGGCGACGTGTTGGCCATCATCAAGGCACGCGCCGACACCGCCGTGACGGCCGAGCGCATCCGCGTGATCGTGCAGCAGATCTACAACCATGCGATCCGCAACCTGCTGGTGACGACGAACCCGGCGCAGCCGCTGCGTGGCGCCATCGCACGGGCGCCGGTCGAGCACCACCGCCACCTGAGCGAGAAGGAACTGGGCGCCTTCTGGCGCAAGCTCGACCTGCAGGGCGCGCACACGACGACCATCGCGGCGACCAAGCTTCTGTTGCTCACCATGACCCGCAAGAGCGAACTGCTGCGCTCGAAGTGGCCCGAGTTCGACCTCGACGCCGCGCAGTGGGAAATCCCGGCCGAGCGCATGAAGATGGGCAAGCCGCATCGCGTGATCCTGCCGCGCCAGGCCGTCGAGATCCTGCGCCAGGTGCACGAGCAGACGGGGCATGGCGAGTATGTCTTCCCGTCGATCTTCCGCGGCAGCGTGCCGATGGGCGACGTGACGCTAAACCACTTCTTCAAGCGCATCGACTTCGGCGTGCCCGACTTCAGCCCGCACGGCACGCGCGGCACGGCAGCGACGCTGCTGCGCGAGCATGGGTTCGGGCGCGATGTGGTCGAGCTGCTGCTGGCGCACAGCGAGAAGAACGCGACGGTGGCGGCCTACAGCCACATGGAGCTTGCGGCGGATCGGAAGAGGGCGCTGCAGTACTTGGCAGATCGGATTGAAGCACTGGCTACGGGGACGAACGTGATTCCGCTTCGAGCCGCATGACCGGTTCAATTCGGCTCGGCGCGACAGCAGCGGTGCTGCGCGCCACTCCCTGTGGCGGCGGTTCCTGGCGCCGAGTTGAGACTGCTGAAAGGCAAGACGGTGTTCTTCTACGTTGACGAAAGCGGTCATACAGGTGCGAACCTCTTCGACGAAACGCAGCCGAAGCTTTACTACGGGCTTCTGTCGAGCGCCGTCCACTTAGATTTTGTGGCGGAGCCTCGGCTGGCTACCTTGCGTCGGAAGCTGGGCGTTGAGCGCTTGCATGCGGCGCAGTTGGGCAACGGTCGGCTCGCTCAGATCGCGGACGACTTGGTCGACATCCAGAAGCGCTTTCGTCTGCGCTTTGACTTCTATCGGGTAGCGAAGCCGGACCACGCAGTCATTTGCTTCTTCGACCAGGTCTTCGACCAGGGGATGAACCCTGCGATCACATGGACCGGTTACTGGACCCCATTGCGATACGTCCTGCTGCTGAAGCTCGCGTCGCTATTCGACGAGGAACTTGCGCGGCGCGCATGGGCTGCGCGAATCACGCTCGACAACAACGTTGCCGACGGCGTGTTGATCGGAGTCTGCGAAGACCTGCGGTCCCGGCTGCACGCCCTGCCCGACGCTCGTTCGCGCCAACTGATCGGAGACGCGCTGGCTTGGGCCATCGCCAACCCGCGCGAGATCTCCTACAACGTGGGCGACAAAGAGCAGATCCTCCAGGTAACGCCCAACATCATCGGGTTCCAGTCCGTGATGCACGGAATTGCCGGCCGTCTCCGTGCGAATGGTCGCTCTGCCTCGCGAATCATCGTGGATCGCCAGTCGCAGTTCAACAAGGCCCAGCAGACGCTTGCGAGTTGGTACGCCTCGGCTGCCGGCATGCGAATGCCGATGGGTCCAGGTATGCCCGAGGTGAACTTTCAAGGCATGCCGACCGTCCCTATCGATTTCAAGGCCGGGACCGAGAGTGCAGGCCTTGAGCTCGTCGACATCTATTTGTGGACCTTCAAGCGAGCGTTCGAGAAGAAGGACGTTGCCGAGGAGCTGTACCCGTTAGTGAACTACCAATTCAATCGAGGGCGTACCGACGAGGTGTCGCTGGCGGCTATCGCCGAACGCTGGACACGATGGGAGCAGAACCTTCCACAGTTGTGGGACCTGTCAGAAGAACAACTGGCACGTGCGCGCGAGATTCACTTGATTGAGGAGAACCGACGTCTCGCGGCCATCCAGGGTCTGCCCGGAGTCGGCGCCGCGGTTCAGGTCAGCGGCGGTTCCAGCGCAAATGGAGCCGGCACGTAGGGGCGGCAGTCTGTCCCATTGCGGATTGCGGTTCAATGCACAAGCGTAGGTGCCAACGCCAGGGGACGAGTGGGCCCAGCCGACGGTCACGCTATGCAAGGCGAGCGGCCACGACGAAATTTGAAACCACCCGTGACGATGGCGGGACTTGCTGGCACATCCCGGGCGCATTTGAGTCCATGCGGGACGACGACACCCCGCAGTGCAACGCTTGACGGGTACTTCCTTGCCTTGGAAGGCAGCGGCACGCATGCGTTCATGCGCTTGCCGTGGAACAAATCCAAAGAGGTTCAGCTCAACCTGCTCGATGCCGAGCCAGGGGCAGCAGCGTCCCAACAATCGGTAGCGGCTGCGCCGCGCGTCGACGTATCGAGCGCCGGCGCAGCGGCGAAGTCAACCGCTGCAGCCATGCCGAGCGGCAACGACGGAAGGCTGTTGCTCCTGGCCGTGTCGCGGCTCTACGAGGACGCGCAAAACCCGCGCACCGAGTTCCCCGAGGAGTCGATTGCTGAGCTTGCCGAGGACATTCAGCGGCGCGGCGTCCTGCAGCCGCTCGTCGTGCATCCGGCCGACAGCGATGGCCGCCACAAGGTTCACTTCGGCGCCAAGCGGCTGCGCGCAGGGATCCGCGCAGGGCTTCTTGAGGTGCCGGTCGTCGTGCGCGACCTGCCCGCCGATCGCTATGCCCAGGTCGCCGAGAACCAGAAGCGCCACGGGCTGACCCCGCTCGAACTGGCCAGGTTCATCCGCGCGCAGGTGGATGCCGGTGACTCGAACGCGACCATCGCCAGGCAGCTCGGCATGAACCTGACCGCCGTGGCGCACCACCTGTCGCTGCTGGAGCTTCCGCCCGTACTCGACGATGCGCTGAAGTCCGGCCGATGCACGTCGCCCCGCACGCTGCACGAACTGGGGTCTTTGCATGCCGACAGCCCGGACAGAGTGCAGGCGCTGCTGGACGGCGGGGCGGAGATCACGCGCGCAGCTGTGTCCGCCATCCGTTCGGCGGCCGACGAGGCCCTGCCGACGGTGCCCGCTGCAGCCTCGGCCGACAAGCTGATCGTCCATGCCAACGCGGCCTGTGATCGGCTGGAGCGCGCCCTCAGTCGCATCGAGCTGCCCGACGCTGGCCCGATGGTGGAGCCCGCATTGATCGCCCTGCGGGGCCGGGTTGAAGCCATCGCCACACGTTGGCTGCAGGGGTCTGACCGTCAGACCCCTCCGCCGACCGAACGCTGAATCCATGAAGAGTGGAGTGAAGAGGATGAGAAAGGACAGATGGCAGGATAGGCTGGCCGCCAGTGAATGGATGCCATGCGGCATCCGGCGCGAGGATCGACGTGGCGGGCCCGTCGCGTGATCGTGTGACGATCGACCTGCGCGGCATCGGCGATGCCGTGCGCGCCGCCGCCGCCGTTCGTGGCATGGGCGTCGCGCAGCTCGTCCGCCGCGCCCTCGTGATGAGTCTCGACCTGCGCGCGACGGCGACGGTGGCGCCGGTGAAAGCGGGGTCTGACGGTCAGACCCCGGACCAGGCCCCAGCCCGAGAGACCGCCAAGCTCACGCTGCGCCTGTCCCAGGCCCACGCCGACGCGCTGATGTTGAACGCGGCCGCCCTCGGTCTTTCCTACGGCGACTACGTGGGGAGGCTTGTGGCTGGCAGCCGTCTGCCGCAACCTCTCGCCGAGCGCCAGGCCGATCGCGCAGCCCTGTTGGCATCCAACGACCGGATGGCCGCGCTGTCGACCGATCTCGTGGCGCTCGTCACCCTGCTGCGCCAGGCGAAGGTGGAGCAGGCCAGGCCCTACCGGGACCGCCTCGAAACCACCGACGCCGAGATCCGCCGCCACCTCGATCGGGCCTCGGCGCTGATCGACCGCCTTTGAGGGAAGGAGCGCTGCCATGCCCAGCACTATCGACGGCCTGCTCGTGCAATGGGGCGATCGGCTGTTCTACCCATCGAACCGCATGACGGTGTCGCGCACGCCGGTGCTGACCGATGCCGCCGTTCGGCAGCGCGCCCAGGTTCTGCGCCAGCGCATCCGCACGACGGTCGAACGCCGCGCGCCGCAGGTGATGGTGAAGGTCACTGGTGGCGGGCGTGGCATGGGTGCCATCGCGGCGCACCTGCGCTACATCGCGAAGTCGGGTCGGCTTCCGATCGAGGATGACCGCGGTGCCGTGCGCGAGGGCAGGGAGGCCCTGCGTGCGATCGCCGACCAGTGGCGGTTCGGCGGCACCCGCATCCCCGAGGTCAGCGAGCGCCGCGAAGCCTTCAACATCATGCTGTCGATGCCCACGGGCACTGACGCCCGAGTGGTGCGACAGGCGGCACGCGAGTTCGCAAAGGCCGAACTGGCGAACCACCGATACGTCATGGTCCTGCACACGCACCAGGCCAATCCGCATGTGCACATCAGCGTGCGCGCCGAGGGCCGCGACGGCACACGACTGAACCCGCGCAAGGAAGACCTGCACCGCTGGCGCGAGACCTTCGCCGAAAAGCTGCGCGGCTGGGGGATCGAGGCCGAAGCCTCATCGCAGGCGACGCGGGGTGTGTCGCGGCGCAGCCTGCGCGGCTGGGAGCGCCAGCCCGGTGCCGCGGCTCGAACCAACAAGAAGCGCGGTGAGCACAAGTCGGGGCCGGCGTTTCGGGCCACGCGTTCCAGTGCGCTGCAGGCCTGGGCCGAGATCACCAAGGCACTGGCGGCATCGCCCGACCCGGCCGACCGCAAGCTCAGCAAGAGCATAGTCGACTACGTGATGCAGACGGATGTCGCGCGGGCCGTGCAACGCCACCGAGCCGAGCAGCGGCAGGCTGAGCTGCCAGGGATGAACAGGGACCGCGAGCGGACCGTTCAATGGGTGTCGCCGGAGCGAAGCCGCGGCCCGGACATGAGCCGGTAGCGGCGGCGAGCCAAGGCGCACGTCCTCGCCGCCGGACGGGCTCGGGGGCAGGCCGCTGGAACAGCCGCCTGCCCGCGACCCCGAGCGTGCAGGCGCCGCGCGCCGCGTCAAGGGTTCGCTGCGCCGGGCGTTGCCCGCCCTTGACCCGGCGTGCGGCGCTCGCGCCACCACCGCGCACAGGGCGTCTCGCCGTGCTGGCGCGCTGGCCTTCCCGCTGTGTGCGGAAGCGCGTAGACTGCGCAGAATTCTGCAACTACCGGATGCACGTGCCATGGGAATCTCTGCGAGCGACGTGGTGCCGTTCACCCAGGCGCGTGCCACGCTGTCCGACCTGGCTGAACAGGTTAAGGCCGGTGCCGAGAAGATCATCACCAAGAACGGCGAGAGCTATGTCGCCCTCATCGACGCCGAGCGCCTGGACTACTATCACCGCCTGGAGCGCGAGCGCATCCACCTGCTGTTGATCGACGACGCCCGGCGTGGCCTCGCGGACATTGCGGCCGGGCGGACCCAGGACGCGGATGCGGGCATTGCCGCGCTGCAGGCGCGGCGGGCCGGTGCAGCGCCGGCCGGCACGAAGGGCAAGGTGAAGGCCAGCGGGACCGCGCGCAAACGTGGCTGAGCCCGTCGTTCGCGTCGAACTGACGGCCAGTTTCCTGGACCGGCTGGCGGCGATCGAGTCCTTCCTGACCGAGGCGGATGCCGCGTCGGCCTACGACAGGCTGCTGAGCGAACTCCGCAGCACCGTCATCCCCAATCTCCGGCGCTTTCCCCGTATCGGACGGCGTTATCTGGATCAGCCGCCGCAGTCTGCCGAGGCACTCTCGCAGCTCGCTGCCTTGCCGGCGGGCGCGGCCGATCGCCTGCGCGAGTACCTGCACGGGGACTACCTGATTCTGTACACCGTGGCGACGCCAGGGCACCTGGTTCACTTGTTGTCGATCCAGCATCACCGCGAACTCTCTCTCCAATTCTCTCGGCTGTGGGCCGGGCCTGCCAGTAGCCCGGAACGCTGACATGAGCAACGAAGCCTTCGCCTACGTGAAGATCGACGCGCTCGGCTGTGCCACCCTGCGCGCCCAGCCGAGCCGGTTGTTCGTGCCCATGCGCTTGGTGGCGCAGCTTCTGGGGTAGCCGGCGATGGAACTCATCGACAACATCAACCGCTTGCTGGGCGACGACCTCAAGCGCGCTTTGAAGCCTGGCGCCCGCCTGAAGGTCGCCGCCTCGTGCTTCTCGATGTACGCCTTCGAGGCCCTGAAGGACGAGCTTGAGCAGGTCGACGAACTGCACTTCATCTTCACGTCGCCCACCTTCATGGCGGAGGACGTGACGGACAAGATCCGCAAGGAGCGAAAGGAATTCCATATCCCCAAGCTCAACCGCGAGCGCAGTCTGTACGGCAGCGAGTTCGAGATCCATCTGCGCAACAAGCTGACCCAGCGCGCCATCGCGCGTGAGTGCGCCGACTGGCTGCGCCGCAAGGCGCGCTTCATGTCCAACCGCACGCAGGCGCCAATGCAGCCGTTCGCCTGTGTCGAGGCGGGGGATGCTGGCGATGCGCGCACCGTCTACATGCCCCTGCACGGTTTCACCGCGGTGGACCTTGGCTACCAACCCGGCAATGCCGTCTCCAACCTCGTCAACAAGATGGACGAGCCGCCCTTCACGGCGACCTATCTCCAGCTCTTCGACCAGATCTGGAACGACGCCGAGAAGGTCGAGGACGTGACCGCGGCAATCGTCGACCACATCGCCACGGTCTACAAAGAGAACTCGCCCGAGAGCATCTACTTCCTGATGCTCTACAACATCTTCAACGAGTTCCTGGGCGATGTGGACGAGGACGTGCTGCCCAACGACCGCACCGGCTATCAGGACACGCTGATCTGGCAGAAGCTCTTCAACTTCCAGCGCGATGCGGCCACCGGCATCATCAACAAGCTCGAAACCTACAGCGGCTGCATCCTGGCCGACAGCGTGGGCCTGGGCAAAACCTTTACCGCACTGGCCGTCGTCAAGTACTACGAGCTGCGCAACAAGTCGGTGCTGGTTCTGTGCCCCAAGAAGCTGGCCGACAACTGGCTTACCTTCAACCACAACCTCAAGACCAACCTTTTCGCGAAAGACCGCTTCAGCTACGACGTGCTGTGCCACACGGACCTGAGCCGCACCAGCGGTGAATCCTTCGGCACCGCGCTGAACCGCGTGAACTGGGGCAACTACGACCTCGTCGTCATCGACGAATCGCACAACTTCCGCAACAACGATGTCTTCAAGGAGCGGGAGACGCGCTACCAGAAGCTGATGAACCAGGTCATCAAGCAAGGCGTCAAGACCAAGGTGCTGATGCTCTCAGCCACCCCAGTGAACAACCGCTTCAACGACCTGCGCAATCAGCTGGCGCTGGCCTACGAAGGCGACTCCGAGAACCTGAGCAAGAAGCTGCGCACCGGCAAGTCGGTCGAGGAGATCTTCCGCCACGCCCAGGCGGCCTTCAACACCTGGAGCAAGCTGCCGGTGGAGGAGCGTACGGCCCGCGCCATTCTCGACGCGCTGGACTTCGACTTCTTCGAGCTGCTGGACAGCGTGACCATCGCCCGCTCCCGCAAGCACATCCAGACCTTCTACGACACCTCAGAAATCGGCCAGTTCCCGGAGCGGCGCAAGCCGCTGTCGTACCACTGCCCGATCACCCACCGCGGCGACGTGCTGGGCTTCAACGACATCTTCAGCCACCTGTCGCGCCTGAAGCTGGCGGTGTATGCGCCGCTGAGCTACATCCTGCCCAGCCGGCTGAAGAAGTACGAGGCGATGTACGACACGCAGGTGCCGGGCGGCGCTGGCAAGTTCCGCCAGATCGACCGCGAGCAAAGCCTGCAAGCCCTGATGACGGTGAACCTGCTCAAGCGACTGGAAAGCTCGGTGCATGCGTTCAGGCTCACGCTGCGGTCGCTTCGCAGCAACCACACGGGCACGCTGGCCCGCATCCAGGCGTTCAAGAAGGACGGCCGCGCGGCCAGCGTGGCGGACTTCACCGAGGCTTTCTCGGACCTGGACCCAGAAGACGACGACCTGCCCGACCTCGAAGACCTGGGCGGTACAGGCTCGGATGCCGTGGGCGGCAAGATCAAGATCAGCCTGGCCGACATGGACCTGCCGCGCTGGGAGCACGAGCTCACCGAAGACTTGAAGCTCATGGAAGCGCTGCTGGCCTCCATGGACCAGGTGACGCCGCAGGAAGACGCCAAGCTCCAGCACCTGAAAGCCCACGTGCTGGGAAAGATCGGCCAGCCCATCAACCCGGGCAATCGCAAGGTGCTGATCTTCACGGCCTTTGCCGACACGGCCGACTACCTCTACGCCAACCTGGCGCCCGAGCTGCTGCAGCGCCTGCGCCTGCACAGCGCCAAGGTCACCGGCAAGGACAGGCCCGTTTCCACGCTGCAGGCCGGCTACGACTTCCAGGAACTGCTGACCCTCTTCTCCCCGCGATCGAAGCAGCGGGCGGACGTGCTGCCCGGCGAGCTGAACGAGATCGAGCTGCTGATCGGCACCGATTGCATCTCCGAAGGCCAGAACCTGCAGGACTGCGACTACGTCATCAACTACGACATCCACTGGAACCCGGTGCGCATCATCCAGCGCTTCGGCCGCGTGGACCGCATCGGCTCGCCGAACAAGACCATCCAGCTCGTCAACTACTGGCCCGACATCTCGCTGGACGAGTACATCAACCTCAAGGAGCGCGTCGAGAGCCGGATGATGATCGCCGACGTCACCGCCACAGGCGACGACAACGTGCTGAGCGCCCAGGCCAACGACGTTTCGTACCGCAAGGAGCAGCTGCGCCGCTTGCAGGAGGAAGTGATCGAGCTGGAAGATGTGAAGACCGGCGTCTCCATCACGGATCTGGGCCTCAACGACTTCCGCATGGACCTGCTCCACTACGTGAAGGAACACGGCGAGCTGGCCCACACGCCCAACGGCATGCACGCCGTGGTGCCCGTGCAGCCTGACTCAGGCCTGCTGCCCGGTGTGATCTTCACGCTGCGCAACCGGCACAACGGCGTCAATGTCAACGACCACAACCGCCTGCACCCGTATTACCTCGTCTACGTCAGCCGCCAGGGCGAGGTGATCCACGACCACAGCGAAGTCAAGCGCCTGCTGGACCTCGTGCGCTCGGCCTGCAAGGGGCGCGACCAGCCGATGCCCGAGGCCTGCCGCCGCTTTAACGGGGAGACGGCCGACGGCCGGCAGATGCAGGCCTACTCCGACCTGCTGGGCCAGGCCATCCGCTCGATGATCCAGGTGAAGGAAGAGAAGGACCTGGACAGCCTGTTCACCGGCGGCCGCACCACGGCGCTGGTCAACGCCATTGCCGGGCTCGACGACTTCGAACTGATCACCTTCCTCGTCATCCAGGGGGGTGGATGACCGGTTCCGATGCACGCCCTGCGTCGCACCCCGCCTTCGTGCGCTACCCGGCGCAGGCGGCGTTTGGCCGCACGCTGCCCAAGAGCAAGCTCTACGCGCACAGCCACGCCGGCACGCGGCTGAAGAACCTGTTTGTGCAGCAGGTGGAGCAGATCGTCTGGCAGTTCAAGCTGGCGCCCGAGACCATCAACCTGCCGGCGCGGCCGGCGGTGCCCGAGATCCAGGTGTTCGGCATCCAGCTGAAGACGCCGGAACTGAGTTTTGACGTGCTGCGTGCCATCGACCAGTCGGTGCAGTTCCCGATCATCTTCGAGCTTGCGCATGCGGGCCGCGCGCAGGTGGTGGCCTGCCACAAACGCCCGAGCGAAGCCGACGCCAGCCGGTGGGTGCTGAGCGACTACTTTGCCGGTGGCTGGCTGGCCGACCATGCCGAGCGCGGTGACATGCCCGTGGCGCTGCACTTGGGCGGCCTGTACGAGCAGTTGCTGCGCGCCTTGCTGCCATTGCCCGCCAGGTCGCACGAGACCTTGGCCGAGCATGTCGCCAGGCTGGATGCGCTGGCGGTCAAGCAGCGAGAGGCCGACAAGACGGCCGCGGAGCTCGAGAAGGAAAGACAGTTCAACCGCAAGGTGGCGATCAATGCCGACCTGCGCCGGCTCCACACTGAGCTTGAGGCCCTGCGCCGCTGAGCCGTTACGCTCGGCGGCAGCTTTCAAGAAGACCATGGACAAACTGAAGATGCATTCCCCCGACCTCACGCAGGACCACATCGCACGCCTGCGCGATCTGTTTCCCGGCTGCGTGACCGAGGCGAAGGGCGACGATGGTGCCGTGCGGCTGGCGGTGGACTTCGACCTGCTGAGGCAGGAACTCTCGGGCACGCTCGTGGAGGGGCCGCAGGAGCGGTATCAGTTGAACTGGCCCGGCAAGCGCGAGGCGCTGCTGACGGCGAATGCGCCGATCGCCAAGACGCTGCGACCATGCCGCAATGAGAGCGTGGACTTCGACACCACGAAGAACCTGTTCATCGAGGGGGACAACCTTGACGCGCTGAAGCTGCTGCAAGAGGCGTATCTCGGCAAGGTGAAGTTGATCTACATCGATCCGCCGTACAACACAGGCAAAGACTTCATCTATCGGGACGACTTCGCAGTCACGCGCGACGAGTACTTGCTTCGGTCCAATCAGGTAGACGCGAACGGCAACCGGCTGGCGTTGAACGCTGAGTCGAACGGTCGACTTCACTCCGACTGGCTATCGATGATGTACTCGCGACTTCGGCTCGCGCGCAATCTGCTTTCGGACGATGGCGCCATCTTCATATCGATTAATCACAAAGAGCTTGCAAACCTACGCAGACTAGCCGACGAGATATTCGGTGAAGAGAATTTGCTTTGCCTTTTTGCTTGGCGTACCGACGGGAACTTCGACAACCAAGCAAAGTTCAAGTACTGCCATGAATACATAGTTGCCTACGGGAAGAACGAAGCTTCGTTTCTTCATCCGTTAGTGGTCGATCCATCCACATCACCTGATAGCAAGCTCTTTCGAGCTGAGATCCGGAACACAATTGTCAAGAACGGCCCCAAGAATCCTGCCAGTGAAGTGACTCTTCCTGCCGGTTTTCCCGCGAGCGCGGAAAGTTTTCAGATCCGATCCAGATCGGACTCGTGGCCGCACCTGCGTGACGATGTTCAGGTGTCAAACGGCAGGACCGTTCGTCCAGTTCGGGCGTACAGCGGCTGGAGTTCCAAAGACCTATTGGATTCGTTCATCCAGAATCAATGCCGGGAGATTCTGGACTCGAAGGGTCAGCCAACGGTGTTTGAGCTAACGCTTACGGGTGCGATTGAGGCCGTGAAGACTCGAGGGGAGCCCAGCCATGTAATTTCCGTGCTCGCAGGTTTCGGTGGGCCGCAAAGCGCCACGGCTGATCTTTCTGCAATCCAGATTCCGTTCGACGACTACCCAAAGCCTGTAGGCCTGATCAAGTACATCATAAGCATGATCCGGGGTGCTGACTTCCTTGTACTCGACTTCTTCGCTGGCTCGGCTACTACTGCCGAGGCAATCTTGCAGCTAAATGCCTCAGACGGAGGCGCGCGGAAGTTCCTGCTAGTGCAACTTCCCGAAATCTGTCAGCCAACTACGGAAGCCTATAAGGCCGGGTACAAGACGATCGCCGAGATCGGTAAGGACAGAATTCGGCGAGCGGGCAAGCGATTGCTCCAGAGTGGCGCGCCGAAGGATGTCGGTTTCCGGGTCCTCAAAGTCGACGCGTCCAACCTCGCCGACGTTCACTACGCCCCGGACGCAGTCAACCAGGGTGCGCTCGAAGGCTTCACCGACAACATCAAGCCCGACCGCACCCCTGAGGACCTGTTGTTCCAGGTGATGCTGGACTGGGGCGTCGATCTCGCCCTGCCGATCGCCCGCCAGACCATCCAGGGCCGCGAGGTGCTCTTCGTCGACGGCAACGCGCTGGCCGCCTGCTTCGACGCTGGTGGCCGCATCGACGAAGCCTTCGTGAAGGAACTGGCCACGCACAAGCCGCTGCGCGCCGTGTTCCGTGACGCCGGCTTCGCCGACAGTGCCGCCAAGATCAACGTGGAGCAGATCTTCAAGCTGCTGTCGCCCGCTACCGAAGTGAAGTGCATCTGAGCGGAGTGTGGCGATGCAACCCTACGAACCCGACGCCCTGCCGCTGACCGCGCTGGACTGGCGCCGGCTGCTGCCGCTGGTGGGGCAGGCCAACGCGGCGCTGGCGCGCTACGACGGCCTGCTGCAGGGCATACCCAACCCGGCGGTGATGCTCTCGCCGTTGACCACGCAGGAAGCGGTGCTGTCGTCCAAGATCGAAGGCACGCAAGCCACGGTGGACGAGGTGCTGGAGCAGGAGGCCGGGCTGCTGAAGGAGGGCACGAAGTTCCAGGATATCCAGGAGATTTCCAACTACCGGGCGGCGCTTTACGCCGCGCGGGAGCAGCTGAAGGACTACCCCATTCGCCTGGCCTTCGTGCGCGAGCTGCACCGCATCCTGATGAACAGCGTGCGCGGGCAGGACAAGACGCCCGGTGAGTTCCGCAAAGACCAGAACTGGATCGGCAAGCACGGTTGCCCCATCGAGCAGGCCAGCTTCGTGCCGCCCAACCCGGTGCAACTGCCAGACCACCTGCAGGCCTGGGAGCGCTACCTGGACAGTGACGACGCCGACTTCCTGCTGCAGACGGCCGTGGTGCATGCGCAGTTCGAGCTGCTGCACCCGTTCAAGGACGGCAACGGGCGCATCGGCCGCATCCTGATCCCGCTTTTCCTGTTCCAGAAGCGGGCCTTGTCGCAGCCCATGTTCTACCTGTCCGAGTACCTGGAGGCGCACCGCGAGGAGTACTACCAGCGGCTGAAGGCGATCTCAGCCGAGGGCGACTGGGACGGCTGGATCGCGTTCTTCCTGCAGGCCATCGTGGCGCAGGCAGGGGCCAACAGCGCCCGCGTGGCGGCCATCCAGCGGCTGTACGAGGAGATGAAGCTGGCCATCCAGGAGGCCACGCACTCGCAGTACACCGTGCATGTGCTGGACGCGATCTTCAGCAAGCCGATCTTCCGCTCGTCGGACCTGACGGCGCAGCTTCAGCGGCAGTTCGGCATCCACGAGAAGACGACGCCCGGGCTGCTGCGGCAGATGCGCGACGCGGGCATCCTGCGCGAGCTGCAGCCCGGCAGCGGCCGGCGCCCGGCCACGCTGTGCTTTCCCAGGCTGATCAACGTGGCCGAAGGCCGGGAGGTGCTGTGAGGACTTGTGGAGCCCATGGGCGCGACAAGCCGGATTGAGGAGCCTATTGTCAGTTTTGGACTCCACAAGCGCGTTTGTCGCGCATGGAGACTGCCGAAAGCAGCGGCCCGGCCAGCCCGCGGAACGACAGTCGTGCCGAGACCCTTGGAAGAACAACGACCCCGCACCGAATGAAGCTCAAGTTCAAGACCCAGGCCTACCAGACGGCCGCCGTGCAGGCCGTGGTGGACTGCTTTGCCGGCCAGCCACCGGCCACCGCCGAGGCCAGGAGCTACCGCATCGACCCCGGCACAGGCAAGCACGGCACCGAAGACCTGTTTGCCGACGGCTTCAGGAACGCCGAGGTGAAGCTGTATGAGCAGCAACTGCTGGGCAACCTTCAGAAGGTGCAGCGGCACCAGAACCTGCCCATCTCGGATGTGCTGGTGAAGACCAAGGTCTCGCCGCTGAACCTGGACATCGAGATGGAGACGGGCACCGGCAAGACCTACTGCTACATCAAGACCATCTTCGAGCTGAACAAGCTCTACGGCTGGAGCAAGTTCATCATCGTCGTGCCCAGCATCGCCATCCGCGAAGGCGTGGCCAAGTCGCTGGCGATCACGGCCGAGCACTTCCTGGAGGCCTACCAGAAGAAGGCGCGCTTCTTCATCTACAACTCCAAGCAGCTGCACCACCTGGAGAGCTTCTCGTCCGACGCCGGCATCAACGTGATGGTGATCAACGTGCAGGCGTTCAATGCCACCGGCAAGGACGCCAGGCGCATCTACGAGGAGCTGGACGACTTCCAGACCCGCCGCCCCATCGACGTGATCGCCGCGAACCGGCCCATCCTGATCCTGGACGAGCCGCAGAAGATGGAAGGCGGCAAGACGCTCGATTCGCTGGTGAACTTCAAGCCGCTGATGGTGCTGCGCTACTCGGCCACCCACAAGACCGCGCACAACAAGGTGCACCGGCTGGACGCGCTGGACGCCTACAACCAGAAGCTGGTGAAGAAGATCGCGGTGCGCGGCATCGCCGTCAAGGGGCTGGCCGGCACCAATGCCTACCTGTACCTGCAGTCGATCGAGATCTCAACGAAGAAACCGCCCGAGGCGCGGGTGGAGCTGGAGCAGAAGCTCGCCACCGGGCAGATCAAGCGCGTGCTGCGCAAGCTGGGCAAGGGCGACAACCTCTTCGATCTATCCAGCGGGCTCGACCAGTACCGCGGCTACGTGGTGTCGGAGATCGACGCCACGACCGACACGCTGAGCTTCACCAACGGCGTGGAGCTGTTCGTGGGCGAAGCGGCGGGCGACGTGAACGAGGCGACCCTGCGCCGCATCCAGATCCGCGAGGCCATCAAGGCGCACTTCGACAAGGAACAGGCGCTGTTCCCGCAGGGCGTGAAGGTGCTGACGCTCTTCTTCATCGACGAGGTGGCCAAGTACCGCGACTACGCGGCGGCCGACGAGAAGGGCGAATACGCCCGGGTGTTCGAGGAGGAGTACCAGGCGCACCTGAACGAGGTTCTGGACCTGGACCTGCACATGCGCGACGAGGCCTACGTGCAGTACGTGAAAGGCATCCCGGTTGGCAAGACGCACAGCGGCTACTTCTCGATCGACAAGAAGAGCAAACGCCTGGTGGATCCCGACGTGGCTGCCCGCGGCGAGAACGCGGGCCAGTCAGACGATGTGGACGCCTACGACCTGATCCTGAAGGACAAGGAACGGTTGCTGTCGCTGACCGAGCCGGTGCGGTTCATCTTCTCGCACTCGGCTTTGCGTGAAGGCTGGGACAACCCAAACGTGTTCGTGATCTGCGCGTTGAAGCACAGCGACAACACGATCTCCCGGCGGCAAGAGGTGGGGCGCGGCCTGCGGCTGTCGGTGAACCAGCAAGGCGACCGCATGGACCATCCCGCCACGGTGCACGACCTGAACGTGCTGACCGTGGTGGCCAGCGAGAGCTACAAGGACTTCGTCTCGGCGCTGCAGAAGGACATCAGCGAATCGCTGGCGGCCCGGCCGCGGTTCGCGAATGAAGAGTTCTTCACTGGCAAGGTGCTGCAGACGGGCACGGGTGACGTGCTCGTAACTCCGCAGATGGCCAGGCAGATCTACAGGTACTTGGTGAAGAACGACTACACGGACGACGACGCTCGCATCGCTGTGGCATACCACGAGGCCAAGACCACCGGCACGCTGGTTACGCTGCCGCCAGAGCTGCAGCCCTATGCGGAGCAGGTGTTTCAGCTGATCGACAGCGTGTTCAGCGACAAGCAGCTGCCGCAGTTCGACGACGACCGCCGGCCCAAGAAGCTGCTTCCCAACGACAACTTTGACAAACAGGAGTTCAAGGCCCTGTGGAGCCGCATCAACCGCAAGGCCGCGTACAGCGTGCGGTTCGACTCCGACGAGCTGGTCGGCAAGGCGGTCAAGGAGCTGAACACGAACCTTCGCGTGACGCCGCTGCAGTACACCATCCAGCAGGGTGAGCAGGCCGACCTCACCACCTACGACGACTTGAAGGGCGGCCAGGCGTTCGTGCTCAAGGCGACCATGACGGAGACCAACCGCCAGCACTCGGTGCACTCCGCGGTGAAGTACGACCTGGTCGGCAAGCTGGCCGAAGGAACGCAACTCACCCGGCGAACGGTGGTGGACATCCTCAAAGGGCTGAACGTCGCCGTCTTCGCCCAGTTCAAGACCAACCCCGAGCACTTCATCGCGGAAGCCCGGAGGCTGATCAACGAGCAGAAGGCCACGATGGTCGTCGAGCACCTCGCCTACGACCCGGTGGAGGAGCGCTACGAACTGGACATCTTCACCGCCGGCCAGACGAAGCAGGACTTCAGCAAATCAGGCGCCAAGCTGGACCGGCACATCTACGATTACGTGCTGACGGACTCGGACATCGAGCGCAAGTTCGTCAAGGAGCTCGACACAGCGGCTGAAGTGGTGGTTTATGCCAAGCTGCCGCGCGGCTTCCTGATCCCGACGCCCGTGGGCGACTACAACCCCGACTGGGCCATCGCCTTCAAGGAGGGCGTGGTCAAGCACGTGTACTTCGTTGCCGAGACCAAGGGCTCGATGTCGTCGATGGAGCTGCGCAAGATCGAAGAGACCAAGATCGCCTGCGCCCGGAAGTTCTTCGACCAGCTGAACCTGAAGTACGCGCCGGAGAACGTCAAGTACGACGTCGTGAACGGCTTCGATAAGCTGATGGAGTTGGTGAAGTAGGCAGTTGGGCCGCGGCATGCGATGAGCACCCCAAGCGGTACCCGAAGCTGGCCGAATGCCTCAAGTTGTGAGACCAAGATATGACTGAATCAACTGCGCCCGCTGAGCCTGCGACCGAGACCCTGGAGGGCTATGAAGACTCCAAGCCGGGCGGCTGGGAGGACTACCCTCTCGATGAGCTTGCGATTCGGGAAGAGCGCCGAGCTGCAGTGGATGTGGTGCGGCGGCTTACGGCAGGGCGCTTTCGGCTAGACCCTGATTTCCAACGGGACTTCGTGTGGGAGAAGGACAAGCAGAGTCGGCTCATCGAGTCCATTCTCATGCGCATCCCACTCCCTGTTTTCTACGTCGCGGAAGACGATGAGGGGCTGCTCATCGTGGTGGACGGCAGGCAACGCCTGACGACCCTTGAACGTTTCCTGGGCGGCGAGCTGGCTTTAGACCTGCCGGAACGACCGGAACTTGACAGGAAGCGGTTCCTCGACCTAGAGCCTAGGCTGCAGAACCGAGTTGAGGACTGCCAACTCCACTTCTACATCATTGATCGAACAGTGCCTGAACGGGCGCGGCTCGACATCTTCGAGCGGGTCAATGGCGGCGAGGTGCTGACGCGCCAGCAGATGCGGAACGCCATCTACAACGGGGTGGCGACAAAGTTCCTGAAGGCCGAGGCGGAGTCCGACTTGTTCCGCGACGCGACTGGCGGCAGTCTGAACACCAAGAAGATGCAGGATCGGGAGTTCGTGAACCGGTTCTGTTCGTTCAGTTTGCTTCCGTTCGACACCTACAAGGGCGATATGGACGACTGGCTAGCCCGTGGTCTGGTCCGTCTCATGAAGCTGTCGGAGCCAGACCGTGAAGTGCTTAGCGCGAAGTTCAGGCGCGGCCTTTCGAACAACCTTCTCGTATTCAAGCGGCATGCTTTCCGCAAGCATCGCCTTGCTGGTCAAGCTCGAAGCATCTTGAATGCATCTCTCTTCGACGTGATGATGTTCGAGATGTGCCAACTGGACCAAGAACAGGTGGCGGCAAGGGCCGAGGCGCTGCGTGAAGCCTTCTATGCCCGGATGGACGACCCGGTGTTCACGAAGGCGATCACGTACGGGCCAAACAGCCCCAAGGAGGTCCGCGCCAGGTTCCGAATCGCCAACGAGATGTTCCGGGAGGTGTTCGATGCTTGACGCACTTCACCTCTCGAGCTTCAAGTGCTTTGAGACGCTGGATCTACCCCTGGGCAAGCTCACGGTGCTGTCCGGCATCAACGGCGGTGGCAAGTCTTCAGTCATTCAATCGCTCGTCCTGCTCGCGCAGACCTTGGACGAGCGAGAGTGGTCGAAGTCCTTGTTGCTGAACGGTCCGAGCCTGACCCTTGGCAACGCTTCGGACATCATCAATCAGACCACTGGCCGGCGCCAGCTGGGTCTTGGCGCTTCAGCAGGCGGAAGAAAAGTTGTTTGGACCTTCAGCGCGCAGGACCGGCGCGCTATGGCACTCGATCTCTCTGCGGTGGACGTCAACGGAGTCTCGCTAGACCTCTCCGGACCCATCCGTTGGTTGTTGCCGGAGGCCGAGGCTGGCGCGTGTGCCATCGTTCAGCACTTGCGGTGCATCAGTTGGCTCTCTGCTGAAAGGACAGGCCCGCGCGAACTGCTGCCGCTGTTGGATGCGCAGCATCATCGTCAAGTGGGCATGCGTGGAGAGCTAGCAGCAGGGCTGTTGTACTGGAGGGAGTCCGATTCTGTGGCGGATCGCCTACTGATCGAGGGGGAGCCAGCGACACTCTTCCATCAGGTCCGAGCGCGCATGCGGCAGTTCTTCCCGGGCTGCGACCTGCAGGTTCTGCCGATCGAGGGAGCTAGCGCCGTCAGCCTGCGGCTTCGGTCGAACGCGAAGTCGGACTTCCAGCGCCCCCAAAACGTCGGCTTCGGCCTGACGCAACTGTTCCCGGTCTTGGTTGAGTTGTTGGCCGCGAGTGCCGGCGACGTCGTGATCGTCGAGAACCCGGAGGTTCATCTGCACCCCAAGGCACAGCAGGACATCGGCGAACTCCTCGCGCTAGTGGCGAGCTGCGGAGTGCAGGTCATCGTCGAGACGCACTCAGATCACGTGCTAAACGGCGTTCGTCTCGCAGTGAAGCGCCGCGGAGCCGTTGCACCGAGCGAAGTAGAAATCCACTTCTTCTCGCGTGACTCGGACGGCGCCTCGCGGCGCGTTTCTCCAAGGATCGATGCGGACGGACGGCTCGATGCTTGGCCGGATGGATTCTTCGATCAGTTCGACCAAGCGCTCGCCGCGCTGCTGTAGCGACTAGCGTCATGGAGCCAGCACTCGATGAAACTAGCCTGGTGCCCTGCCCAGACTGGGTGCCAGCCATCCGAATTTCTGCACTGTCTACCGCGCTCAAGGAGTTCGACCGCCTTGGCTTGCCACGCGTGCTTCGTTCGGTATCCGATGCCGCCGACCGCGACATCGGCGAGGGCAGAGGACTGAGGAGTTGGTGCTTCGACAGAGCGCTCAATCTTGATGCGGGGCGCCTCGTTGCGACGCGCCTTGCGCGGCAGCCCTTTATCGACGGGGCTGAAGGCCTCATGGTGCGAGCCGAAGGACATCGAGTCCTGGAGACGCGGGCGAACGGCAGCTTGGTTTTTGGCCTTGGACTTGCTGCGCTTGAGGGTCGACCGGTAGCAATGCTCCCAAGGGCGGCTCTGCCGACTGGTCGACATGTTCAGGTCCAAGTCTTGGATGCGAGCGTCGACCCAATAGCTGTCACAGACGTACCGGTGTTCGCATACGCCCGTGGCGACGAGGTTGCGGCTAATGCGCTGCACATTCAGGGACTTGTGGATGCGGCGATTTTGAGCGGCCAAACCCTGCTCGATCGACTCGCCGACGCCTTCCCGCACCTTCGAGTGGGCCCGAGAGCATCCGAGTCGTTTGCCGCGTTGTCCGGTTCGGAGCCTGTGTTTCGTCAGCTCATCAGGCACCTGCGGGCTTTGAACTCTGCCGCAGAGGCATGGGCGCCCGGAGCTCCGTACAAACCTGAGGGGATCACCTACAGCCAGGAGTCGGACCAAACGCTGTCGCACGGATGGTTCGGGCCAATTCGCGACTTTCCAGCGCCTGCAGGGTTCGGGCCCGAGCGCTGGAGCCTTCACACCAAGCTGACGGGCGGTGCCGGCGCTCGGCTCTACTTCAGGGCGGTGAGGACTGCTGACTCCAAGGTCGTGCTGATCGGCTACTTTGGGGCGCACTTGCCGTGTGTGCTTCATCCGACGTGAACATGGCGTCGGCCATCCTCCCGGGCGCAGGTTCAAGACGTGGCCGTGCGGCAACCGTGCAACAGCGGGCGCGGACACTACAACTCCAGCTCAGGTCGGATCAAGCGCTTCAAGGGCAGCGCGACGAATGGAGCCACGGACGGGGCCACGCTCCAATCCCGGAAGCAGTGGATCCGCATGAACACTCGCTCAGCGGCCGATTGGGAAGTGATGATCGAAGATGGGCTGAGCGAGCGGCCTGTCCTTCTGCCAACGGCGCCCGGTGGGCGCCGTTTTTCATTGAGGTCCGGGTTTGCCCAACGGCCCGCGTAGGGATCGAGCGGGCGCTCGTAGTCGCCGATGCGCCGCTCGCGGCGCGCTGCGCCCGCTGCGCGCAGTCGAGCCGCTCGCAGACCTTGCAGTCCGGGCCGATCGGCATTGCGGCGGCCGGGGGTCGCCCAGCGCCAGCCCGCGGATAGACCGGGCGCGAGGCATGCCGGCGGTCGCAGCCCCGCGCGACGGCGAACTCGCGCGTCGGCAGACCGTAGCCGTCGGAGGGGCTCTGGATGCTGCGCGTGATCCACTCCGGCATGGAGCTGTCGAGCGGCTTCGGCCGCTTCGACTACCCCAACGAGGTCGGCCCCGGCGTGTACGACACTCGCCGCGCCACGTGGTGCCGGCGGCGCAGGCCTTGCCGGCCAAGGCTCACTGAGCCGGCGGGCGCCGCTCAGCGCGGCGCTCCGCACGGGGCCGCCACCGGGTGGATCTGCCGTGCCTCGGGCCCTGGCCCAGCCGGATTCGCACCCGCAAAGTCAGTCTCCGCCGCTGTGGTCATCCTGCCCGCTGGCGCGTGAATGCGCCAAAGATCGCCAGTGTTTCCTCGCTGACGTGATGTTCCATGCCTTCAGCGTCGCGGCGGGCGATGTCCGGCGGCACGCCCAGAGCAAGCAGGAACTCCTCCACGGCCCGATGGCGCTCCCGGGATGCTGCGGCCAGCATTTCGCCGGCTTCGGTCAGGAACGTCCCTCGATAACGGCGCTGTACTACGTAACCTTCTCGCGCCAGCCGCTGGAGCATCTTGGCGACCGTCGGCTGCGCCACACCCATGCGCTCGGCGATGACGACCTGTCGGGCCTCGCCCTCGTGCGCGATGAGGTCCGAGATCAACTCGACGTAGTCCTCGATCAACTCCAGCCGGTGCGCCTCGCGCACCTGCCGGAAGCTCTCGACCTGCACGCCGGCGTCGAGCAGTGCAGTCGTATCGGTCGGGGGCGGGCTCGGATTGGTCTTGCGAGGCATCGGACATTCCACCGGCTGGAAGGGGCCGCCGATGCCATTGTCACCGAGCAATGGCGCCATGCAATCAATGAAAGCTCATGGTTTCAGTTCATGCACAAGCTACGCAATATAGCCTATGGTATGATTTTCTCGTTGTGATCACATGAGCCACCTCGCTTGAGGCGCGCCGCGGCAGTCGGCTCCGACCCTGATTCACCTTCCAGGAAACCTGCCCGATGAAGTTCTTGCAAAGACACCTGCCGTGCCGGCTGTTGGCTGCTGTGCTGGCGAGCCTTCTGCTGTCGGGCTGCGACCGAGCGGTGCCGGAAGTCGCGGGAAGCCCTGCCGGCGAGGGCAAGTTCAAGGTCGTCACCACGTTCACGGTGGTGGCCGACATTGCGCGCAATGTCGCCGGCGATGCCGCCGTGGTCGAGTCGATCACCAAGCCCAATGCCGAGATCCACAACTACCAGCCGACCCCTGGCGATCTGGCGCGGGCGCAGGGGGCGCAACTGATCCTGTGGAATGGGTTGAATCTGGAGCTGTGGTTCGAAAAATTCTTCGCGCGCCTCAAGGGCGTGCCGAGCGTGGTCGTGAGCGAGGGAGTTCGGCCGATCGGGATCGCGGAAGGCCCCTACGCCGACAAGCCCAATCCGCATGCCTGGATGTCGCCTGACGCTGCGCATATCTATGTCGACAACATCTGTGAGGCGCTGAGCAAACACGACCCGGCCCATGCGGGCACGTATCGCGCCAACGCCGCGGCCTACAAGGCACAGATCGAAGCCACCTTCGCGCCGATCCGTGAACGCTTCGCTGCATTGCCGAAAGAGCGGCGCTGGCTGGTCACCAGCGAGGGTGCGTTCAGCTACCTGGCGCGTGATTTCGGCCTGAATGAACTGTATCTGTGGCCGATCAACGCCGATCAGCAGGGCACGCCGCAGCAGGTTCGCAAGGTGATCGATGCGGTACGCCGCGCCGGCATTCCCGTGGTCTTCAGTGAGAGCACGATCTCGCCCGACCCGGCGATGCAGGTCGCGCGCGAAACCGGGGCGCGCTACGGTGGCGTGCTGTACGTGGATTCGCTGAGTGGCCCAGAGGGCCCGGTGCCGACCTATCTCGACTTGCTGCGGGTGACCAGCGGGCTCATCGCCGAGCAGCTCTCGCAGTGAACTCCTGCTTTCGTCCATCCATTCCTCGATGAAGGGCCTAGCGATGAGCGACTCAGCCGCCGGACTGGACGTCGCCGACGTCACCGTTGTCTACCGTAACGGCCACGTCGCGCTGGAGCGGGCGAGCTTCACGATTCCGCCTGGCTCGATCGCCGCGCTCGTGGGCATCAACGGCAGCGGCAAGTCGACCCTGTTCAAGGCGTTGATGGGCCTGGTGCCGCTGGCGTCGGGCCATATCCGCATCCTTGGCGGTGAGGTGAAGGCCGCGCTGCGCGACAACCGCGTTGCCTACGTGCCGCAAAGCGAGGACGTGGACTGGAACTTCCCGGTGCTGGTGGAAGACGTCGTGATGATGGGCCGGCAGGGGAAGATGGGCCCGCTGCGCATTCCTTCCCGGGCGGATCGTGCGCGCGTCGACGAGGCGCTGTTGCGTGTCGGCCTGGCGGATCTGCGCAAGCGCCAGATCGGCGAGCTCTCGGGCGGGCAGAAGAAGCGTGTGTTCCTCGCGCGCGCGCTGGCGCAGGACGGACGCGTGGTGCTGCTCGACGAGCCGTTCACCGGCATCGACGTGACCACCGAGGACGCGATCATCGAGCTGCTGCGCGCGCTGCGCGACGAAGGCCGGATCCTGCTGGTGTCCACCCACAACCTGGGCAGCGTGCCCGATTTCTGCGACCGCACGGTGCTGCTGCGCAAGACCGTGCTGGCCAGCGGCCTGACTTCGGAGGTGTTCACCCGGGACAATCTTGAACGCACCTTCGGTGGTGTGCTGCGCCACTTCGTGTTCGAGGACGGCAAGCAGTGCGCGGCGAACCTGGGCATCCTCACCGACGACGAGCGCCCGCTGGTGCTGGTCGAAGGGCGTCCAACGCCGCGCGGTCATGAGCCGGAGACCAGTGGTCGCGAGGTGGGCTGAGATGGACCTGCTGCTCGAACCGTTCGCCTATGGCTACATGCGCAACGCGGTCTGGGTCTGCGCGCTGGTCGGGGGCGTGTGCGCCTTCCTGTCGGTGTATCTGATGCTCAAGGGCTGGTCGCTGATCGGCGATGCGCTGTCGCATTCGATCGTGCCGGGCGTGGCCGGCGCCTACATGCTGGGGCTGCCGTTCTCTCTCGGCGCCTTCTTCGCCGGCGGCCTGGCGGCGGGTGCCATGCTGTTCCTGCGCCAGCGCACGCGCCTGCGCGAGGACGTGGTGATCGGGCTGATCTTCACCAGCTTCTTCGGCCTGGGGCTGTTCCTGGTGTCGCTTTCGCCGACCGCTATCGACGTGCAGACCATCGTGCTCGGCAACGTGCTGGCGATCACCTCCACAGACACGCTGCAATTGGCACTGATCGGCGGCGTGTCGCTGACGCTGCTGCTGTGGAAGTGGAAGGACCTGCTGGTGGTGTTCTTCGACGAACAGCACGCGCGCTCGATCGGCTTGCGTCCGGCGCGGCTGAAGCTGCTGTTCTTCGCGCTGCTCTCCGCCTGCACGGTGGCTGCAATGATGACCGTGGGGGCGTTCCTGGTGATCGCGATGGTGGTCACGCCCGGTGCTACCGCCTATCTGCTCAGCGACCGGTTCGCACGGGTGCTGGCGATCAGCGTTGCGATCGGTGCCGGCACCGGCGCGATCGGCGCGTATGCGAGCTATTTCATCGACGGCGCCAGCGGCGGGGTCATCGTGCTGCTGCAGACCGCGTTGTTCCTGCTCGCGTTCTTCCTGGCGCCCACGCATGGGCGGCTGGCGGCGCGGCGGCGTGCACGGCTGGCGCTGGCGCAGCAGCCCCTGCAGAAGCCGGTGCGAGCATGAACGACCTCTTGCTCGCACCGATGCAGCTGGACTTCATGCGCCAGGCGCTGATGATTGCGGCGCTGGTGGCGGTGCCGGCAGCGCTGCTGTCGTGCTTTCTGGTGCTGCGCGGCTGGGCGCTGATGGGCGATGCCGTTGCGCACTCGGTGCTGCCGGGCGTGGTGTTTTCGTACCTGCTCGGCCTGCCCTACGCGATGGGGGCTTTCGCCGCCGGCATGGGCTGTGCGCTGTCGATCGGATACCTGGCGCAACACAGCCGCGTGCGCCAGGACACGCTGATGGGGGTCGTGTTCTCGGGCATGTTCGCCCTGGGACTGGTGATGCTCGTCTGGGCGCGCGCGGACGTGCACCTGGACCACATTTTGTTCGGAGACCTGCTCGGCGTGGACTCCGCGGACTTGGCCTGGGCGGCGGCGATCACTCTGCTGGTGACCGGCGTGGTGGCCTGGCGCTGGCGCGACTTGCTGCTGCATGCCTTCGACCCGGTGCAGGCCGCCAGCATCGGCCTGCCGGTCCGCTGGCTGCATTACGGCCTGTTGGCGCTGCTGACGCTGGCCATCGTCGGCACGCTCAAAGCGGTGGGACTGATTCTGGCGATCGCTTTGCTGATCGCGCCCGGCGCGATCGCGTTCCTGCTGGTGCGCACCTTCCCGGCGATGCTCGTGACCGCTACGGCGGTGGCCTTGTCGGCAAGCCTGGCCGGTGTCTACCTGAGCTTCTACATCGACAGCGCGCCGGCGCCGACCATCGTGGTGCTGTTGAGCCTGATGTTCATGGGCTCATTCGGCCTGTCGTGGATGCGCACCAGATCGGGCGGGTGAGGCTCAAGAACGGGCCCGAGTCGCGGCGACAGTTCAACACATCCAGAGAGAGACCTTCCATGACCATGACGCTTGCTGCCTCCGCAGTGAAAGCCGGCCGAGCGGCACTGCACCCGGTGGCCGTCACGCTCGTCGCGCTGGTGACGCCGCTGGCCGCCTTCGCGGAAGACGACGCCATTGCCACCGACCGGCCCGATTTCGTCGAGTCCAGCGACGTCGTGGGCAAGGGCGTGTTCCAGCTCGAGACGAGCCTCGCGCACGAGCGCGACAAGAGCGGCGGCGTGAAGACGAAGGTTCGCAGCACGCCGACCCTGCTTCGCTACGGCATCAGCGATGCCTTCGAGCTTCGGCTCGAGTCCGACGGGCTGCTGCGCCAGACGGTGACAGGGGGGGCGACAGGGTCGAGCAAGGACAGCGGCACCGCCGACGCTTCGCTGGGCCTGAAGTGGCACATCCGCGATGGCGACGAGGCCAGTGGCCAGCCGGCCCTGGCGATGCTGGCGCATGTCGACTTCGATTCCGGGTCGAAGGAGTTCCGCGGCAACGGCCAGGTGCCATCGGTTCGCCTCGTGGCGGAATGGGAATTGCCCGGCGATGCGGGCTTCGGCGTGATGCCCGGTCTGGCCTACGCCAAGGACGACGCGACCGGCAAACGCTACTGGAGCGGCATCCTGGCCGCGACCTACAGCCGCCCGCTCGTCGGGCCGCTGCGCGGCTTCGTTGAGGTCGCGGGCCAGGAACTGCGCAGCAAGCGCTATGGCGGCAACATCGTCACCTTCGATACCGGCGTCACCTACGCGATCGACCTCGACACGCAACTCGACCTGTCGGTCAACCTGGGCATGAACAGGAACACCCCTGACCGCGCGTTCGCCGTCGGGTTCTCGCGCCGATTCCGCTGAGCGCCCGGCTCGGGTTGCTGGCGCGCGGCCGCTGAACGTGCCGACGATCGGCGCGGCAACGGGGGAGAGGGGCCGGATGAAAGGCCTGTCCCAAAATTACAAAAAGATATGTGACCCCGTCGGTTGCGCAAAAAACCCGCCGATAGGCGGGTCTTGTGGGGGTC
Organism: uncultured Methylibium sp.; assembly: GCA_964408005.1. GTDB lineage: Bacteria > Pseudomonadota > Gammaproteobacteria > Burkholderiales > Burkholderiaceae_C > Methylibium. Next base: position 1,122 of record CAYOXW010000013.1, on the reverse strand, counting down.
ACCAGTTGGCGCAACTCATCGCGGCGCGGTCTCGGGAGGCGCCTGCACCGCGGTGGCCTGCAGTACCTCGCCGTTGCGGATCGAGGCAATGTTCTGCGCCAGGCGACCCTTCGGGCCTTCGACCAGATCGAAGGTCACCCGCGAACCCTGCTTGAGGGTGCGGAAGCCATCCATCTGGATGGACGAGAAGTGCGCGAACACATCCTCGCCACCACCTTCCGGCTGTATGAAGCCGAAGCCCTTGGCATCGTTGAACCACTTCACCGTTCCTTCGGGCATCTCGTACTCCAACTGCTGTGCTACCGGTGAAATTCTCTGCAGCGTCCCCGGGTGTGTCAAGCGCACCGTCGTTGCCGTCATCCCCGGCACGGTGGCGGCGCACTGAACGGCGTCTCGGGGGCTGATCCGTGCCGCCCTGCACGCTGGGCGCTGGCTTGCAACAGGGGCAATCGTCGCCATATCCGCAAGCATGGGGACGGCAGCCGTCTGCTCTATAGAATCAAAAACATGCCTGACCAACCGCCGCCGGCGCAACCCCCAAAGCATCCCGCCATCCGGCCGGATGAGGGGCAGGGTGCCGTCGTCGCTGAACGCCAGGCCGCACGGGTCGAGCCGCCTCGGATGTACCAGGTCGTCATGCTCAATGACGACTACACGCCGATGGAGTTTGTCGTGATGGTCCTGCAGGAATTTTTCCTGCGCGATCTCGAGACGGCCACCCAGATCATGCTCAAGATCCATCATGAAGGACGGGGTGTGTGCGGCGTCTACTCGAAGGACGTCGCCGCAACGAAAGTCGAACTGGTGCTTGCCGCCGCGAAGCGTTCCGGGCACCCTCTGCAATGCACCATGGAGGCCGCATGATCGCCCAAGAGTTGGAAGTCAGCCTGCACATGGCGTTCGTCGAAGCACGCCAGCAGCGCCACGAGTTCATCACCGTCGAGCACCTGCTGCTCGCGTTGCTGGACAACCCGTCCGCCGCCGAGGTGCTCAAAGCCTGCTCGGCCAATGCCGATGACCTGCGCAAGAGCCTGACGCAGTTCATCAAGGAGAACACGCCCACCGTCGGTGGCACCGACGAGGTCGACACCCAGCCGACGCTGGGCTTCCAGCGCGTGATCC
>CAYOXW010000012.1:0-28099 GCA_964408005.1 uncultured Methylibium sp. | reverse complement strand
CCGGCACGCTGACCTACGAGGCGGTGGCCCAGCTCAGCGAACTGGGCCTCGGCCAGTCGAGCGCGGTCGGCATCGGCGGCGACCCGATCAACGGCCTGAAGCACATCGACGTGATGAAGGCCTTCAACGACGATCCGGACACCGACGCGGTGATCATGATCGGCGAGATCGGCGGCCCGGACGAGGCGGAAGCCGCGCGCTGGTGCAAGGCCAACATGAAGAAGCCGATCGTCGGCTTCATCGCCGGCGTCACCGCCCCCCCGGGCAAGCGCATGGGCCATGCCGGCGCGCTGATCTCGGGCGGCGCCGACACCGCCGACGCCAAGCTGGCGATCATGGAGGAATGCGGCTTCACCGTGACGCGCAACCCCTCGGAGATGGCCAAGCTGCTCAAGGCCAAGCTCTGAGCACCGAGCGAAGCGATCGAGATTGCGAAAGGCCGCCTGCGGGCGGCCTTTTCGTTGCTGTCGTCCGTAATCCCCGTAACGCGGCGGACCGGGCGGGCTTCTACACTCCCGGGGTTGTGCGGCCCGCCCGGCGCCGCTGTTTCAGCAAGGACGCTCGATGGAACAGTTCCTGACCCCGGAGTTCTGGGTCGCAGTCGGTCAGATCATCATGATCGACATCCTGCTCGGCGGTGACAACGCGGTCGTCATCGCGCTGGCCTGCCGCAAGCTGCCCGACGCCCAGCGCCGCCTCGGCATCCTCTACGGCACCGCCGGCGCGATCGTCCTGCGGGTGATCCTGATCTTCTTCGCGCTGACGCTGCTGGCGATTCCCTTCCTGAAGATCGTCGGCGCGCTGCTGCTGCTGTGGATCGGCGTCAAGCTGCTGCTGCCCGAACATGACGATGGTCACGCCAACATCCAGGCCAGCGACAAGCTCTGGGCCGCGGTCAAGACGGTGGTCGTCGCCGACCTGGTGATGAGCGTCGACAACGTGATCGCGATCGCTGGCGCCGCCCAGGGCGCGGGCGAGCACCACCAGATGCCGCTGGTGATCTTCGGCCTGCTGGTGTCGATCCCGATCATCGTCTGGGGCAGCCAGATGGTGATCAAGCTGATGGACCGCTTCCCCATCATCATCACCGCCGGCGGCATGCTGCTGGGCTGGATCGCCGGCACGATGTTCATGTCCGACCCGGCGGTCGCGGACCCCGAGCACTGGCAGACGATTCCGAAGCTGGCCCAGACGGACATGGTCAAGTACGCCTTCGGCGTCGGTGGCGCCATCCTGGTCTACGTGCTCGGCAAGTGGTGTGCCTCGCGCATGCCGAAGGCCGAGACCAGCGAAGGATGAGTGCCGGGCTGTGGGTCGGGCTCGTGCTGGGTGCGGCCCTCGCGGCGGCGGCCGGCTGGCTCTGGCGCCGCCGCGTGAGCGCGCCACAGCCACTGAAGACGTACCGAACCCGCAGCGGCCGCAGCGCGGCGGCGCCGGGCGCGTTCGCGCCGACCCAGCTCGATTCCGTCCTCGACACCGTCCTCGACTCCCGGCTGGCCGAGCCGCCCCGGCACATCGGCCATTACGTGGTCGAGCGCGACATCGGCCGCGGTGCGATGGGCATGGTGCTGCAGTGCCGTGACGAGCGCAGCGGCGAGGCGGTGGCGGTCAAGACCATGGCCCTGGGCCGCGAATTCCACGGCGACGGGCTCGAGGAGGCGCGCGAGCGCTTCTTCCGCGAGGCCGAGATGGCCGGTCGGCTGCAGCACCCCGACATCGTTTCGGTGCGCGAGGCCGGCGAGGAGGACGGCATCGCCTACATCGCGATGGAGCTGCTGTCCGGGCGCGACCTGAGCGAGCTGGCCCAGCCCGAGCGCCTGCTGCCGGTGCCGCAGGTGCTCGAGATCATCGCGCGTGTCGCACAGGCGCTGGCCTATGCGCACCGCCAGGGCGTCACACACCGCGACATCAAGCCGGCCAACATCATGGTCGACCCGACCCTCGGCTCGGTGAAGGTGACCGACTTCGGCATCGCCCGCATCATCGATTCGACCCAGACCCGCACCGGCCTGGTGCTGGGCACGCCGAGCTTCATGTCGCCGGAGCAGATGGCCGGCGCCCGGGTCGACGGCCGCAGCGACCTGTACGCGCTCGGCGTCACGCTGTTCCAGCTGCTGACGGGCACGCTGCCGCACAAGGGCGACTCGATGGCCGCGCTGATCCGCTCGATCGCCAACGACACCGCCCCGGATGTGCGCACGCTGCGCCCCGAGCTGCCGCAGGCGCTGGCCGAGGTCGTCGCGCTCGCCCTCGAGAAGCATCCGGAGACCCGCTACGCCGATGGCGACATGATGGCCACCGACTTGCGGGCCGTCGCTGCCGCCATGACGGCTGACACCGCGGCTCCGGGGGCTGGCGGGGGCGGTGAAGCCGGGCACAATCGCTGAAGACCGGCGCGTCCAAGCCGGCTGCAACGTGCCGATGCCTCTCGCCCCCACCGTCCAGACCATGCAGTTCGAGTTCGCCTGCGCCACCGACACCGGCCGGGCGCGCAACAACAACGAGGACTCGGTGGTGGTCGACGAGCCGGCCGCGCTTGCGGTGCTGGCCGATGGCATGGGCGGCTACAACGCCGGCGAGGTCGCCAGTGGCATGGCGACCAGCTTCATCAAGGCCGAGCTCGGCCGCTGGCTCAGCGAGGCCAGTGCCCAGGCCACCGACACCGACGTGCGCCGCGCGATGGACATCTGCGTGGACAACGCCAACCGCGCGATCTTCAATGCCGCCAACTCCAACCCGCAGTACGCCGGCATGGGCACGACGCTGGTGGTGGCGGTGTTCCGCGACGCACGCCTGCTGATGGGCCACATCGGCGACTCGCGCGCCTACCGCTGGCGTGCCGGTCTGCTCGAGCAGATCACCCGCGACCACTCGCTGTTGCAGGAACAGATCGACGCCGGGCTGATCACGCTCGAGCAGGCGGCGGTGTCCAATCACAAGAACCTCGTGACCCGCGCGGTCGGCGTCGAGGACACGGTGCTGCTCGAGACCCATGTGCACCAGACGCTGCCCGAGGACTGGATCCTGCTGTGCTCGGACGGGCTGTCCGACATGATCGACGACGAGGACATCGCCGCCGTGTTGCGTATGCACGACTCTTTGCCACAGGCCGCCCAGGCCCTGGTAGAGGCGGCCAACGAGGCGGGCGGACGGGATAACATCTCCGTCATCCTGGTCCGCGCGCAGGGGGCGGCGCCGGCGGCGCGCGCCTGGTGGCCGTTCAGGCGCTAGCGCGCAGCGGTCGTCGGCGAGGGCGCCGAGACCGGAAACTAGGAAGGCACGGGGTCATTCATGGCGAAGCTGGTGGTTTCACTCGACGGCGTGGTCATCAAGGAAGTCCAGATCACCAAGGACAAGACGACGCTCGGCCGGCGCCCCTACAACGACATCGTGATCGACAACCTCGCCGTCAGCGGCGAGCATGCGGTGCTGCAGATGGTGGGTGCCGACGTCTTCATCGAGGACCTCAACAGCACCAACGGCACCTACATCAACGGCAAGGCGGTCAAGAAGCAGCTGCTGCAGCACAACGACACCGTCGAGATCGGCAAGTACAAGATCAAGTTCCACAGCGTCGACACGGCCGACTACGAGAAGACGATGGTGATCCGCCCCGGCAGCGCGCCGGCGGCCGGCATGACCTTGCCGCAGTTCGCCCACACCGCGCCCATGGGCAGTGCCTCGGGCTTCGGCGCGCTGACCGGCGCCAGCGCGGCGTCGATCAAGGTGCTCAACGGCGCCGCCGTCGGCCGCGAGGTGCAGCTGACCAAGGTCGTCACGACCGTCGGCAAACCCGGGGTGCAGGTCGCCTCGATCACCAAGCGCCCGGGGGGCTATGTGTTCGCCCATGTCGAGGGCACGGCGCGGCCCCAGGTCAACGGCCAGCCGGTCGCGAACGAGCCGGTGCATTTGAAGAACGGCGACGTGATCGAGCTCGCCGGCACGCAGATGCAGTTCGTGCAGGTCTGAGTCGCGGTCGAGGCGCCTGTGCCTGGCGCCGCGGCCAGTCTGTTGCACCGCGCGTGAGCGTTCTCACGCGATGGCCCTTGCTGCCGGCTCGGCCCGGCGGCACCATCGGGCGGTGATGCTGTTGCCGCCTGCCGCGCCGTGAGCGCCCGTCTGCCCGCGCCTCCCACGCGATTGCAGGTGCTCGGCTGCTCGGGTTCGATCGCCGTCGGCAGCCGCACCACCGCCTTCCTGCTCGACGGCACGGTGCTGATCGACGCCGGCACCGGCGTCGGCGACCTCGACCTCGAGGCAATGGCGCGCATCGACGACATCGTGCTGTCGCACTCGCACCTCGACCACGTGCTGGCGATCCCGCTGCTGGCGGACAGCGTGATGAAGGCGCGCCTCGCCGCCCCGGCGCGCGGCCCGATTCGTGTGCACGGCCTGCCCGAGACGCTGGCGACGCTGCGCGAGCACCTGTTCAACGGCCGGCTGTGGCCGGACTTCACGAGCATCCCGAGCCGCGAGCGCCCGATCCTCGCGCTGCAACCCTTCACCGTCGGCGACCGGCTGCGCCTCGGCCCGCACGAGCGGATGGTCGACGTGCTGCCGGCCGCGCACACCGTGCCGGCCTGCGGCTTCGCGGTCGACACCGCGCAAGGCTGGTGGGTCTACAGCGGCGACACCGGACCGAACCCGGCGCTGTGGCAGGTGCTGCGGGGCCGCCGCATCGCCCACCTGGTGATCGAGACCGCCTTCGGCGACGAGGAGCGCTGGCTGGCCGATCTCTCGGGCCATCTTGCGCCGAGCAGCCTGGCCATCGAGTTGGCCCAGCTCGACGGCAGCGTGCCGGTGCACATCACCCACCCGAAACCCGGCGAGGTGGCCGCGGTGGTGGCGCAGATCCGTGCGATCGACAGCGCGCACCGGATCGAGCCGCTGATTCGAGGGCTGGTGTTCGAGTTGTAGTGCGACGATGCCGCCGCGTCCGAACGACCTTGCTTTTTGCGTCAACCGCCACGGCGTGCTCGCCGTGCCCGCCACGCTGTGGCTCGGCTTCGCGCTGCTGGCGCGGCAGTGGCTGCTGCTGGTCGCGGTGGCAGTGTCGCAGTTCCGTCGCCAGACCGACACCGCGCTGCTGCTCGGCGATGGCGGTACGCCCTGGTGGGCACTCGCCGCTCAGCTGCCGGTGCTGGTCTTGATGCTGGCCGCGGCCTACCGGCAGCCGCAGGCCGGCGCGTGGGCGCGCTGGCTGTGGCGGCGGGGGCGTGAAATCGTCGCGCTGACCGCGCTGCTCAACCTCGGCTGGACCGCGAGGCTGCTGCTGGCAGCCGATTATTGGAATGCATGGCCGGAGCTGTTCCTGGCCTGCTGCAGCCTGCTGGACCTCGCCATCGTGCTGGCCGTCTACACCGCCCCCTACCACCGCCAGATGTTCGCCGAGTTCCCGGCGCGGCCGAGCGCATCGTGAACCGCGCCCTTATCGGCTTCGATGCACGCGAGACGGTGGCCTGGCATGTGCTGGGCACAACATCCTGGCGCGCGCTTCGCGGCCGGTGAGTTTCGTGCCGCTGGCGCTGCAGAACCTCGAAGAAGCGCCTACGGCAAGAAGAATTGGAGCAGCGTGTGCTGTTCAAGCGCCGAAGTGCCGCGCGCTGACGCCCGAGTACGTGAACATCGCCAGCGGGGTGGAACTGCCCCGGTTCAAGGGGCGCGAGGCCTACGACGCGCGGAGGATGCCGACGCTGCCGGCGTGCACTTCGCCCTCGGCGGGCCGTACTTTGATGAGGACGCGGGGCGTGAGCACGCGCTGGAATGATTGACGAGCGCGAAGCAACTGCGTGTGTCGTGCAGTACCGAATGCCGAAGGCACCCACCGTGGCGCCGACGCGGCCGGGCGCGCGAGCCTCAATGTCGCACGGGCATGGCGAGGGAGCGCGCCAGAGGGGCAGCCACCAGCTTCTCGCCGCAAGGGCTGAGGTGGTCCCGGTCCTTGAAGGTCAGGCACTCGCCCTGCACCAGAAAGTCCCCGTCCATCGGGGCGACTTTGAGCATCGAGAGGTAGCGCCAGCGTGCTTTACGCTCGTCCGTGGCTGACTGCAGCGCGGCGTCCAGTTCGGCGAAGGCTGTGAGCGAAACGGGGTTCATGCGGAGCAGACCGTCAGTCGGCGGTCGCGCAAGGTCCACGCGCGCTTCCGCAAACGGGCCCAGCCACACCGTCGGGACGAATTCGGCGAGCCGGTCGAGGTAACGCATCGGCGCCGTTGCCGCCTCGAGCGCCAGGGTGTAGGCGCCGGGCGCCGAAAAAGCCGCATCGGAGTCGATCCGACCACGCCCATCGGAGATGAAGTAGGAGCCCGACTGGTGGTAAACGACCTGTCCAATGCGCTCGCGCTGTTCTTCCACGAATCGCAGAAACTGCGTGTATGGGCACAGCGCGCGCAGATTGTCGGCCCGACAACCCGGGCGGATCAGACCGACCAGGAAGCGTCCGCCGAATTCACCACCATGCAGCGCCCGGTGGATATTCTGGGCATGCGAATCCCCGACAACGATCATGGCGCGCCCGTACCGACTCGCGCAGGTGGCAAAGCGCAGCCGGAAGGCCTCGTCAATGGCCTCGGCGTAGAAGCGGCAAACCCCGTTATCCGGAGCGATGGCAGGGGGTGCCTTTGCGTCGCGCAGCTCGGTTTGCAGTTGGTGGACACGGCGCTCGATGTCGCTGGCGCGATGCGCGTAATAGTGCTGTGCCAGTCCGTCGGTGCGCACCGCAACGAAGCCGGCCGCGGTGACGAGGAAGGCCGTCACGAGCGCGTAGCGGCCGAGGATCGGGAATGCAATGCCGTCGCGCTGGCGGAAACGCGTCTCGACGAAGCGCCAACTCAGATAGCCCAGGCCCAGCGAGGCTGCGGCCAGCAGCAGCGCAGTCCCGGGTGCTAGGACCGCTTTCGTCGCGTGGCGATAGAACGCGAACAGTGGCTGGTGCCACAGGTAAGTGCTGTAGCTGATCAGGCCAACGCCGACCAGCGGTGCGCTGCCGAGCAAGCGGCCCGTCCAGTTGGATTCCCGGGCGAACAGGATCACCAGCGCCGCGCCGCCGGTGGGGACAAGCGCGATGAGACCTGGCACTGGCGTCTCGACGTCGTAGGTCACGACGGCGAAGGCGATCAGCAGCAGACCGAGCAAGGCGGCGAGCTCGGCGTACCAACGCCCTGCGCCCTCCGCTCCGCCGTCGCGACGATATAGCCGCCACGCCACGAGGCTGCCGAGCAGCAGCTCCCACATGCGCGCCGGCAGCAGGTAGAAGGCCGCCTGGGGGCTGAACGAAGAGGCGTGTTCCGCATAGGCCAGGCTGGCTAGCGCGGCCGTCCCCAACCACCAGGCGGGCGCGATCCGGCGGGCTCGTGTCATCAGGGCCAGCAATACCGGGAAGACCAGGTAGAACTGCTCCTCGACGGCCAGGCTCCAGGTGTGCGCCAGCGGCTTGAGGTCCATCTCGCCGTCGAAATAGTCCGAGTGGTCGAGAAAGAAGATGTTGGCCAGGAAGGCGCAGGCCCAGATCACGCTATCGCCGAACTCGGCCAACGCATGCGGTGTAAGCCAGAGCCAGCCTGCCGGGAGGCAGACGAGCGTTACCAGCAGGAAGGCCGGCGCGATGCGGCGCACGCGGCGTTCATAGAAGCCGGCGAGCGAGAAGCGGCCGGTGTCGAGGTCGGCCAGCAGGATCGACGTGATCACATAGCCGCTGATCACGAAGAACACGTCGACGCCGACATAACCCCCGGAAAAGCCGTCGAAGTTTCCGTGGAAGAGCACCACCGACAGCACGGCCACGGCGCGGAGGCCGTCGACTTCGGGTCGGTAGGCGAATCGAGACACGTGTGGGCGGCTGCGGCGCGCGCCCGCTCAGGGCGCGACCAGATAGGCCTGGCTCGTGGCCGTCGTCTGGGCCACCAGACCGTGGGCGGCGCAGAACTCGTCGACGGCCCGGCGGCCACCGGGCCAGTTGTAGTCGTCGGTGGCGATGATGCCACCCGGCACCAGGCGTGGGTAGAAGAACTCGAAGCTGGCCAGCGTCGGTTCGTAGAGATCGACGTCGACGTGCACGAAGCGGAAGCGCTCGCCGGCGACCTCGGCGAAGCGCTCCGGGATCCAGCCCTTGAACAGGCGCACGGCGGGAAACTCCCGCCAGACGCGTTGCGACACGTCGTCGAAGGTGAAGGCGAACTTGCCAGGACGCGTCATGCCGCGGACCCGCTCGGCTTCTTCGACGGACATGCCCGTGAAGTCGTGGTCGACCGCGCCCGGCTCGCTCAGGCCCTCGAAGGAGTCGAAGATCATGAATCCCTCGCCCTGCCAGGCCGGCATGCGCCCGGCCTGCAGGTAGGCCATCTGCAGGAACGACAGCCCCCTGGCGCAGCCGCACTCCGCCACGTGGCCGGCCAGCGAGGCGGTGCGGCCGAACAGTGCTTGCAGGTTCGCGTGCCGGGCCAAGCGCTGCGGCGGGATCGCCGACGTCGCGCTCGCGAGCAGTGCGCGGCGGTAGGTGGCCACGACCTCGGCGCCGAGGTTGGCATGACCCGGCAGGAGCGGCGCCGACACGTCGAAGAACAAGTCGAGTGCGCGTTCGGCGCCCGCCCGATCATCGCGTTCCAGAAACTTTGCGCGGCAGCCGTCGATTACCACGAGCGTTGCTGCTGCCAGCTCCGAGTCGCTCATCAGGTCAGGCGCATCGTCGAGCAGCATGTCGAGCGCCGCATGAAGCGCTTCGGCCGCGTCGGCGCGTGCATAGCGCCGGGCGTCGGCCAGGGTTTCCTCGAGAGCCTCGCGATCCATCGGCGCGATGCTAGCGCGCTCCGACGGGTCCGACGGCTCGGATCGGTCAGGCGTGTGCGGCGGATGCACGCCGAAGCGCGGCTGCGACGCGGTCCGCATCGGCCAAAGCCAACGTCGGCCCGATCGGCAGGCTCAGCACCGTCGCCGCCGCGGCTGCGTCGGCCGGGTCGACCGCCGCGCCATGCTCAGCGTAGGCCGCCTGCTGGCCCGGCACGGCTGGGTAGTGCACATGCGTGCCGATGCCCTCGTCGGCGAGCCGCGATGCAAGCTCATCGCGCCGCGGATGGCGCACAACGTACAGATGCCAGACGCTGCTTGCGCCCGGGGCCTCGGGTGCCGGCAGCGTCAGGCCGGGGATGCCGGCGAGCGTTTGCGCGTAGCGCACCGCGATGGCGGCGCGGCGCGTGTTGTCGGCGTCGAGCACGGCAAGCTTGGCGCGCAGGAAAGCGGCCTGCAGCTCGTCGAGCCGGCTGTTACGGCCGAGCTGCTCGTGCTCGTAGCGCCGCGCCGAACCGTAGTTGCGCCAGCGGCGCAGCGCCGTGGCCAGGGTGTCATCGTCGGTGGTCACGGCGCCGCCGTCGCCCAGCGCGCCGAGGTTCTTGCCCGGGTAGAAGCTGAAGGCCGCTGCGTCCCCCAGCGCCCCGGCCCGGCGGCCCTGCCAGCGCGCGCCATGTGCCTGGGCGGCATCCTCGAGCACCTTCAGGCCGTGGCGCTTGGCGACGGCGCCGATCGCTGTCATGTCCGCCGGGCGGCCGTAGAGATGGACTGGGAGCACCGCCTTGCAACGCGGCGACACCGTGGCGTCGAGTGCCTTCGGGTCCATCAGATGGGTGGCATCGTCGCAAGGCACGCTGCGCGGTGTCGCACCGGTCAGAGACACCGCCATCCAGGTCGCGACGAAGGTACGGCTCGGCACCAGCACTTCGTCGCCGGGGCCGATGCCCCAGGCACGCAGCACCAGCTCGAGGGCATCGAGGCCGTTGGCCACGCCGATGGCATGGCGCGTACCGCAGTAAGCCGCGAACTCGGCCTCGAAGGCTTCGACCTCCGTGCCGAGCACCCACTGCGAACGCGACGCGACGCGTTCGAAGGCCGCGCGGTACGCGCCCAAGTGGCGCGCGTTGACCGCGGCGAGGTCGAGGAAGGGGATGACCGGCGCGGTCATCGCACGAACCGCAGGAACTCGTCGTAGTCGCGCAGGTAGTCCGCCTCGTCGTAGGGTGCCGATGCGACCACCATGCACACGGAGGCGGACGAGAAGTTGTCGATCTCCCGCCAGATCATCGGGCAGAGGTAGAGCCCGCTGTAGCTGCGGTTCAGGTGGTAGGTGGCCTTTCGGTTGCCGTCGTCGATCTTCACGTCGAACGACCCCGACATCGCGACCAGGAACTGGTGCAGGTTGCGATGCGCATGCCCCCCGCGTTCAGCACCACCAGGGACGTCGTAGAGGTAGTAGACGCGCTTGATGTCGAAGGGGACATGCCGGTTGCCTTCGATGAAAGTCAGGTTGCCGCGGCGGTCCTCGATCTTGGGTAGCTGGAGAAGTCGGCAGTCGTCGAGCGGCATGCAGTCACCTCGTCACGACTTTCAGTCGGCAGTTGCGATCACGTAGATTTCCCCCGCGATATCGGGGTAGCGTTCGCCTAAATGCATGAAGGCGGAAAGCATTTCAGGAGTCCACGTCGCGTCGATCTGTCGGTTCGAAACGGGCTTCAACCAGTAGCCACCGAACTGCTCGATGCGGAATCCTGCCTGCGCGAAACAATGCCGGTAGCTTTCGGGGTTGAAGACGCGACGATGGCCGTGGTGCCGGTCCAGGTCGTTCAGCTCGTCTTCCACCGACAGAAGCCCCATGATGACCGCTGCTTGGCGGTGCAGTGAACGCGCATTGGGTACAGCCGAGAACACGCGTCCACCGGGTGCGAGCCACTGTTTTACCAAGCGCATGATCGCGACCGGGTCGTCGACATGCTCGAGTACGTGCCCGAGGATCACGACGTCATAGCGGTTCTCTGGCTGGAAGTCCTCGAACAGGCTGTTCACGACCTGCACGTCGGGGTGTCGTTGCCGGAGGTCATCGGCGAAGCGGCTCGAACCCTCGACGCAGGTGAGCGTCTTCGAGTGCGCGGCGAGCGCCCCTGTCATTACACCTTCGGCGGGGCCGAGCTCGAGCACGTTCGACCGATCGAGCCGCATGAAGCGGCGGATCAGCGATAGCGAATACTCTGTCGTGGCCCGGTTGCACGGATCGAGATACAGCGAGTGCGCTGCCACATGTTCGAGCCGCTCGGTTTCGGTGCTCATAGGTCCTCCATGCAGTGGTTGACGTCGGGCCAGATGTCACGTTGCCCGGCGGCTATCAAGAACTCCTGTGAACGCATCCCGGACGATACGGCACGAAAGCGGATTGCGGCGTGACGGGCTGCACCGATATCCACCTCCGAGTCGCCGATGAGGAGATCGCAGCCACGAGACAGCAGTGCCGATGCCTTGGCGGCGGCGGCGTTCTCCGGGGCCACTACGTCGATCGTCGAGAAGGCGCCCAGCAGACCAAGTCGTGCGAGCTGCTGATGCGCGTGGCCGGCGTTGCGTCGTGCGGTGAACAGGTGCAGCGAATGGCCGCGCTGGCTCGCCGCAGTCAGGATCCCGACATCAACGATCAGTCTGTCGAAGATCAGCCACTGCAATGACTCGACCGCCATGACCCAGCTCGCGTCCATCAAGTCGACGGTCGGCTTCGCGAGTCCGAGTTGCAGCAGTGCCACGCGGTTACTGCAGCCTTCGCGTTTCAGGGACCAAAACGCTGTGGCATCGAACGGCGCTGCGACGCGCCTGGCCGCGTCACGCATCAGCAGCGTGTGACGCTCGGCGCAGCTCAGCAGCGTGCCGTCCAGGTCGAGTCCTATGCGCATTCCGCGTCGCTTACGTAGTCGATGTACTGGCGCGTGATCACGCAGCGGCGGTGGAAGGCGCGAAGGTGGTTGCCGGGATCGCCCCCAAATACTTGCGCCAAATGAGCGGCAAAGAAGTCCGCTCCGTTTGCGGCACTCATGGCAGTACCCGCGCCGAGCCGCGGGTTGATGTCGGTGATCCAGAAGCTTTCGCGGCCGATCGCCTGGAAGCAGAAGGGCTGTTGTGGGCCGAATGCATCGACCAGGCGCGCCGCGATGTCGATCAGCGCCTCCTTTGGTTCGATCAGCGCCTTGGTGCACACGCCAGCCTTGATCTCAAGTCGCTGCCTCACCGAACAGAACGGTGGCCGGCCACGGCCGAGCGGGCAGCAGTCGACGGTGAACTCCGGGCCGTCGATCCACGTTTGCAGGAACGCGTCGGCGGGAAGGGCGACCAAGTCTTCGACGTGGTCGATGCGCCACGCGCCGCGTCCGCCGAAGCTGCCGTAGACCTTGGCCATGCAGGGTAAAGCCGGCGCCGTGCGCGAAAGCATGGCCGGTGCTTGCAGGCCCTGCTCGGCGAGCCTCGCCGGATACCGCTGCTTGTCCACAGCGAACTCGACGAAGGCTGTCGGCGGTGCAATGACTTCGACCCCCAGCGAATCGCGTGCATGCGCCGCAAAGAGGATCTCCGGATCCAGGATGGGCAGATAGTGAGAAATCCGCTGATCGATCAGCGTTTGACGCAAGGCCTGATCAAAATCGGCATCTGCAAATGCCGGCAAGCGTACATGGGTCTCGGCGAAGACGGCCGCGCTGACCAGTGGCCGCGGGTTCGTGTCCGCCGTGATCAAGGTCACATCCGGATGACATCGGGTTGCTGCCAGCGCATACGCGAACGCGGTACCCGTCCCCGCGCCGGTGAGCAACAGACGCCGCGTCATGTGGCGGCCCACCGAGCTGCCGCGCACAGGGGCGCCACCTCTGTGACTGTCTGCTCAGATGCCACATCGCACCCGGCCGGGAGTCGCATCACAATGCTTGCTCCGACCTCGGGGGTTCCAACCTCATCGTTCCATTCCCTCCAGCGCGACTGAACTCCAAGCATGGCTAGCATAGCTCCAGGTGATCCCGCTGCTGGCCAGCAGGCGTCGGGCGACGACGAACTCGGTGCCATTCAGCGCGCCGGCAAGCATCTCGTCGAAGGTCGCATCGCGGAGGTACCGGCATTGCTCGAGCCTTGGCTCAAGCAGGGCGAGTGCCCGGACACCTATACCCTGCTGGCGCAGGCCTACGTCGTGGCCGGGCGTTTGCCCGATGCCGAGGCGCTGTTGCGCCGTGCCGTTGAACGGTTCCCAGAGGCGCGCAGCGTGTGGAAGTCGCTCGCCGTCGTGTTCCGCACGATGATGAAGCCGGCCGACGAACTCATCTACCGCCGCAAGCTCGTGTACCTGACCGCCGACCCGCCGCTGTCCGCCTATGTGCGGCTGGCCGAGGCCGCCGCTGCGGCATACAAGCAAGATCCCAGCGCGGCGCAGGGGGATCTGCGCTTTGTCGCGCGCAAGGTGGCGGCGCAGGCCCCTGGCGATGCGGACGAGCGCCGTGAACGGCTCGCGCTGGCACAGGCGCTCTACCAGATTCCCGATCTCAAGGACGAGGCCTATCGTCTATATGCAGCTGCCGATCCGGCGGAACCGGCGCAGCGCGACCTTGGCATCGGGTGGGTGCGGTTGAACGACTGGTGCCAGCAGGCGGGGCTGCCGATGCAGCGCGCAGAGTCCCAAGGCCGCCTGGGGCACCGGCCGACGCTGGCCGAGCTGCCCCGCGTGGCCGTGCTGCCGGCCTTCCAGTGGATGCCCCTGCTTGACGAGCAGGGGGCCGCGATAGCCGGGTTCCAGATGCGTCGTCTCGTTTACCGGGCGGCGGATGGGAACAGCCCGCTGCTCATGCATCGCTCGCCCGACCGCGCGATGCTGCGGTTGCCCGGCGAGCTGCCGGTGCACCCTGGGCCGGCGTTGCTGCTCGGGGGCATTGCGCAGTACTACCACCAGACAGTCGAGCACCTGGGCACCTTGGCGATCGCCGAGACACTCGGTATTCCGCCGGACCTGCCGCTGGTCGTCAACCACGACCTTGCGCCCTTCCAGCTCGAGCAGTTCGCGATGCTGGGGATCGGTGAGGATCGCCTGATTCGGGTCCCGTCTGAGATGCCACTGCGCTTTGAGCGGCTGTGGGTGGCATCGCGGCCGGTGCTCGGGGGGCGGTGGATCGACCCGATCGTGGCTGGCTGGTACCGCCGGCGGCTAGCGCTTCCCGAGGGCCCAGGGCATCGCAAGCTCTACCTGTCGCGCGAAGGTACCGGGCGCCGGCGTGTCGTCAACGAGGCGGCTCTGGTGCAGTGGCTGGCGACGCGCGGGTTCGAGGTCGTGCGCCCGGAGACACTGAGCGTGCGCGAGCAGGTCGCACTCTTTGCCGAGGCGAGTCACATCGTCGCGCCGACCGGCGCGGCGCTGACGAACATGCTGTATGCCCCTCCCGGGGCGTGCGTGGTGGCGATCTACCACCGGGCCTTCGGGTCGGTCGACGTCGACCTCTATTTCGACGCCTTGGCCGTGTCCTGCGGACATCGCTTCGCCAGCGTGCTCGCCAATGCCGTGGCCGGCCATGCCAGCGGCCGCACGATCGATGCCGACATCGAGGTCGACATTGCGGCGCTTGAACTGGCGCTCGGTTGACCGGGTTTGGCTCAGGGCGTCTTGACCACCGGTTTGCGGCTCAGGTGAATGACCACCGCTTCCGTGGCCAATTCGACGAAGTCGCGCTGGTAGCCCATCTCGGTCAGCGTCCAGCGGAAGGCGTTGCCGAGCTTGGCCTTGCCGAGCCAGCCCAGCTTGTGCTCCGCCTGGAAGCTGGCGACCTTGGCGCAGGCGTCCTCGACGATCCGGGTCAACCGGTTGACCGACGGTCGCTTGGCGGGTTCACGGTCGATCGCCACCGGGTAGCGGCGCGCGATGTCCTGCGCCAGCGATTTGGCGAATTCGTCGATCGGAGCGCGGGAAAACAAGGCCATGGTCTTGCGAGCGAGCGGCAGGGGTCTCGCTAGTGTGCCTAAAAAGAAGAAAGGCGCCGTAGCGCCTTTCGTGGGGGCAGTCGAGCGATCAGTTGCCGCGGCAGCTGGCCGGCGCGTAGCGCAGCGGCGCACCGGTGCAGCTCCACACGGCGGTCGTGCCGTTCCAGCTCGGGGTCAGCGTGATCGACACGACGGTGCCAACGGCTGCAGCGACCGCGTTAACGTTGATCACACCCGTCGCCGAGACCGTACCGCCGGCGATCATGTTGGTCGCGGCAATGCTGCTGGTCGCCAGGGAGGTGCAGGCGTTGTTGATCTGGCAGCCTTCGGTCACGTCGGTGCGGGCCGCCGAGGCGCCCAGGATCAGTTCCGAGACACGCGAGCGGATCGTGTAGTCCTGGTAAGCCGGCAGCGCGATCGCCGCCAAGATGCCGATGATGGCCACCACGATCATCAGTTCGATCAGGGTGAAGCCCTTTTGGGCGGTTTTCTTCACGGGGAGTCCTTCCGGGGTTGAGTGCGAGATCGCGAGTACTAGGCCGCAAGGAACGGGCCCACCGGTGAAGTGACCATAAGTGACCGGGTGTGAAAAAGAAGAAAGGCGCCGTAGCGCCTTTCGCGGAGACCGGGTCGGGCCGGGATCAGTTGCCGCGGCAGCTGGCCGGTGAGTAGCGCAGCGGCGCACCGGTGCAGCTCCACACGGCGGTCGTGCCGTTCCAGCTCGGGGTCAGCGTGATCGACACGACGGTGCCAACGGCTGCAGCGACCGCGTTAACGTTGATCACACCCGTCGCCGAGACCGTACCGCCGGCGATCATGTTGGTCGCGGCAATGCTGCTGGTCGCCAGGGAGGTGCAGGCGTTGTTGATCTGGCAGCCTTCGGTCACGTCGGTGCGGGCCGCCGAGGCGCCCAGGATCAGTTCCGAGACACGCGAGCGGATCGTGTAGTCCTGGTAAGCCGGCAGCGCGATCGCCGCCAGGATGCCGATGATGGCCACCACGATCATCAGTTCGATCAGGGTGAAGCCCTTCTGCACAGACTTCTTCATGGGTTTCCTCCGGAGGTAGGGACAGGGAGCGCGATGGGCGCGCGGGCGCATCCTGCAAAGCCCGAGCCAGCCTCGCAAGTGACAAATCCTGTCAGTCCTGACCGGGCTCGTGCGGAAAGTTCACGGACGTACGGCGGTCGCGGCGACAAATCGTGCCGCCCAAGGTGCCAGCGCCTGCTCCACAGTGGCGAAGACGCTGTCCCAATCACCATGATCGTCCTGTCGGAACATGCGGCTGGTCGGGTACCACGGCATCGATTCGAAATGCAGGCCGTAGCGCCATTCCGGCACCTTGGGCGCCATCACCCACACGGGTCGGGCCAGCGCGCCGGCGTAGTGGACAGTCGTGTTGCACACGGTGATGACCAGGTCGAGCGCGGACACCAGCGCGGCGAACTCGTCGAGGTCGCGGATGGATTCCGGCCAGTAGTGCAGAGGCGCACCGGCCGCAGCTGAGCGGTCCAGGTCGGTATCAACGTCTCCGTACTGTAGGCACACCCAGTCGGCGTCGACCGAGGTCATCAGTGACGCGAGCTGGGCCACGTCGACAGTGCGAAGGCCCTTGCGCGTCTGGTCGATGCCGCCGCGCCAAGTCAGTCCGATTCGGGGGCGGCCCGGCTGGGCTGCCGCATCGAGCGCGGCGCGCCAGTGCGCCACGCGGTCGGGGTCGGGCACGAGGTAACCGTGGTGGTCCGGGAAGGCTTCACGGCTTCGGCGGAAATGGCGCGGTAGGTCGCCCATATGGACATGCAGATCGAGGCGGCCGAGGCCGGCGATCCAATCGAAGCTGGTGTCCTGGCGTGTGGCGACCACCTCGCAGCCGGGGAAGGAGCGCGCTAGCGTCGGCGCGATGCGGTCGATGGCCTCGACGACGACACGCGCCGGACTCAGGCGCAGCAGATCGGGCAGGCAGGAAGCGAACATCACCTGGTCGCCCAGCCCCTGTTCGGCGAGCACGAGGATGGACTTCCCGACGAGGGGCTCGCCGTGCCATTCGGGCATCGCTAGCAGTCGCTGATGCTCGGCGGAGGCGAGGTGGCGCAGAGCGTAGTCGTCCCATCCCTCCGCGTAGCGCTCGTTCTGCAGCAGGATGCTGGCGCGCGGAAAGCGGCGGGTCGGCTCGTTTGGGTTGTCGCGGATCGACTGGTCCAGCATGGCGAGGGCTTCCTCCTGCTGCCCCAGGTACATCAGCGAGTAGACGCGGATGCCTTCGAGCATGCCGGCGAGCACGGGCCGCTCGGCCACGATCTCGTCGTACAGGCGACCGGCTTCCACGTAAGCGTAGACCTTGATCAAGGCGTTAGCGAGCATGCCCTTGCGTTCAACCGTCGGGTCGAGCGCCGCCGCGCGGCGCAGCAAGGCGACGGCGTCCTGGTGGCGTCCACCCTCGGTGTGCACTTCGGCCATGGCGGCGAGCAGCGCCGGGTCGTCGGGCCGCCGTTCGAGGGCGGCCGCCAGCAGCGGTTCCGCCGCGGCCGGGCGACGCGCCCAGACGAAGGCGCAGCCGAGCGCGGCCGTCACGTCGGCGTCGTGCGGGTGGCTTGCGTGGAAGGCCTGCAAGACATCGATACCGCTGCGCGGATCACCGGCATCGCGGTATAGGCGGTGAAGTTCCATGACCACGCTCCCGTCATCCGGCCGCTCGGCGGACAGGCGTTCGCAGGCGTCGATGGCAGCCTGCGGATCGCCGGCGTCGGCCAGCGAACGAACCGCCTGCAGGACCGCCGGTACGGCCGGCGCAGCGGCCCTGGAGGGGGGCTTGCCGGTGCGCATTTCTTGCTCGAGCTGCTTCAGCGCGTCGCGGGCCTGCGTGTGCTGCGGGTCCAGCGCCATGACGCGCAGCAAGCCGGTGCGGGCCCGGTCCAACTCGGCGCAGGCCTGCATCGCGATCGCGAAATTGAACCAGGCGTGCTTGTCGTCCGGGTCGAGGTGGGTGGCGCGCTCCAGGGCCTCTCCTGCCACGACGAAGTTGCCGAGCTCGAGATTGCACAACCCGAGCTGGGCCCACGCAGGTGCAAGCGCTACGGCGTTGTGTGCGGCGAACTGCGCATGCTTGACGGCTTCGCCGACCTCGCCTCGCGACTGCAGGACAAGCGACAGCCCGAGATGGGCGTCAGGGCTGCCCTGAGACACGACGAGCGCCGCGCGGAAGCAGCGCTCGGCCTCGTCATCTTGGCGTCGGAAGAAGGCCAGTTCGCCGCGCAGGCATTGCAGGACGATGTCGCGGTGCGGGGTATCGTCAGCCAGCCGGTCGATCGTGGCCGCTGCTTCTTCCACATCGCCATGCCGCATGCGAGCACGCAGCTCGGCCGCGCTCCAGCGGCGTGCATCGCCCCGGCCGCGCAGACCGCGCACAATGTTTTTTAGCATGCCCACGGCCGTGCCTCGATTGCTTGTTTGCGTCAGGCGCAGAGCATATCGGGGTGCGGCATTGCCAAATGGACAACGCCCTCCATCAACTGACGGCTCAACGCGTGACCCCTCCGATGACCCCGCGGCCGCTTGTGGCGCGCTCGATGATCGTTCCGGCCTTGGCCTTGCCCTGGTTGTTGGCGCCGGCGGCCGTCCCGGATGCGGTGCTATACAACCAGCTCATGGCGGTCTTCGCCTGGGGTCTGTGGCTGCTGCTGTCGCGCGGCGTGCCGACACCGCGGCGCGCCGGTGCGGCCCTGGTGGCCGTGGGGCTGTGCGTCATCTGGGCTGCCGCGGGCGTCGCCCTGCAGGGCGGCGTGGTCGCCGTGATGTTGGCGGCCGCCGTGGTGCTCGCCGTATCGACCGGCATGGGATCGGAGACGGATGTCCGCCCGGTCGCGATGGCCCTGTGGCTGGCCGGCCTCGGCAGTTGTGCCGTTGGCATCATCCAGTACGCCGCGCCGGGTCTCGCCGACGGCTGGCTGGTCGCGACAAGCGGGACGGCGGGGCGAGCGGTGGGCAATCTGCGGCAGCCGAACCATCTGGCCACGGCCCTGCTGATGGCCATCATTGCGACCGCGTGGCTGTGGCAGGCGGGCGCTCTGCGGGCGGTTACCGCTGCCGCATCGATCACGGTCATGGTGCTGACGCTCGCGATGACCGCCTCGCGCACCGGGGCCCTCGCGCTGGTCGTGCTCGTCGCCTGGGCCGCCCTGGATCGCCGCTTGCCGCGCCCCGCGCGCTGGACGCTGGCAGCGACGCCGCTGGCCTATGCGCTGGCGTGGGGGGCGCTCGCGGCGCTGGCCTCGATCGAGGACGCGCACTTTTACGGCAGCGACCGCCTGAGCGGGTCGGGCGACATCAGCAGCTCGCGGTTTTCGATCTGGCGCAACGCGCTGGCGCTGCTGGGGGGCCACCTCTGGACGGGCGTCGGCTGGGGACACTTCAACGCGGCGTGGACTTTCACGGCCTTCCCGGACCGGCCGGTGGCCTTTTTCGACCACACCCACAACCTGCCGCTGCAGCTCGCCGTCGAGATGGGCCTGCCCGCGGCGGCGACCGTGCTGGGTCTTCTGGGGTGGGCGCTGTGGCGCGCGCGCGGTGCCTGGGCCGCCCCCGGCGGGGAGGCTCCGCCGGCGCGTGCGCTGCTGGTCATGCTGGCCGTGCTGGGTTTGCACAGCCTGCTCGAGTACCCGCTGTGGTACGCGTACTTCCTGCTGCCGGCGGCCTGGGCGCTGGGGGTCGTGCTGGCTGCTGCGCCGGGCGGGCCGCCGCGCGGGGAGGGCCGTGCGCCCGCCTGGGTCCGCGTGGCCGCGGCGGCGATGCTGGTCGGCCCGCTCTGGGCGCTGCTCGAGCACCGCGCCGTCGAGCAGATCTTCAAGCCGTCGCCTGGCGCACCGCCCCTGGCCCAGCGCATCGAGGCCGGTCAGCGCAGCGTGCTGTTCGGCCACCATGCCGATTACGCGGCAGTCACGACGGCGCCGCGCGACATCGAGGCCGACACCTTCCGCCGCCCTCTGCGCCAGTTGATCGACGTGCGCCTGCTGACGGCCTATGCCGAGGCGCTCCACGCGCAGGGTCGTCACGCCGAGGCGCTCTATGCCGCGCAGCGGCTGCGGGAATTCCGCCGTGCGGACGCGCAGGCATGGTTCAAGGACTGCGGCGCGGCCGCACCGCCCTGGCAGTGCGACGAGCGCCCGCTGCCGCTGGCGTGGTGCGACCTGTTGCCGTGACGCGCGCTTACGCCGCGCTCCAGCTCCCGCTCTTGCCACCGTGCTTCTCGAGCAGGCGGACGCCGTCGATCGTCATGCCGCGATCGACGGCCTTGCACATGTCGTAGACCGTCAGCAGGCCGACTTGAACGGCGGTCAGCGCCTCCATCTCGACACCGGTCGGCCCGACGGTCTCGGCGACCACCTCGCAGCGCACGCGCGCCTGCGCGGCGTCGAGCTCGAAGTGCGCGGCCACCCGCGTCAGCGGCAGCGGATGGCACAGGGGGATCAGCTCGGCCGTGCGCTTGGCGGCCTGGATGGCCGCGATGCGCGCGATGCCGATTACATCGCCCTTCTTGGCGGTGCCGGCGGCGATCAGCGCCAGGGTGGCCGGTTGCATCCGGATGTAGCCCTCGGCCGTCGCGCGGCGGTGCGTCGCCGCCTTGGCCGACACGTCCACCATGTGGGCCTGCCCCTGGGGGTCGAAATGCGTCAGGCCGGCGGCGGCGGGCGAGGGGGCGCTCATGGGCGGGAACAATAGGGAAACAATGCTGCGGCATCATAGTCTGAGCCTCATGCGTCGAATGCCGCTCCCCTCCTGTGCCCTGCGGCGCGTCGCGCTGCTGCTGATGGCCGCGACACTGGCCCTGCCGCCAAGCGTGCCGGCCGGCGCCCAGCCCGTCGCGGACTCCCGCAACGCCCTCCCCTCGCTCGGCGACGGTGCCGCCGAGGGCTTCACCGTCGCGACCGAGCGCCGCCTCGGCGACCGCATCATGCGCGAGCTGCGGCGCGACCGCGACTATCTTGACGATCCGCTGCTGCTCGACCACCTGCAGCGCATGTGGGACGGCCTGATCGCCGCCGCCCGCGCGCGCGGCGACATCACGCCCGAGCTGGCCGATCGCTTCGCCTGGGAGCTGTTCCTGGTGCGCGACCGCAGCGTCAATGCCTTCGCACTGCCGGGCGGCTACATCGGCGTGCACCTCGGGCTGGTGGCGGTGACCGCGACGTCGGACGAACTCGCCTCGGTGCTCGCGCACGAGCTCTCGCACGTCTCGCAGCGCCACATCGCGCGCAGCGTCGATGCCGGCAAGGGGGCCTCGTTCGCCGGCATCGCCAGCCTGATCCTCGGCGTGCTGGTCGCGGGGCGCAGCCCCGAGGCCGCGCAGGCCCTGATCACCGGCGGCCAGGCGGTCTCGCTGCAGGGGCGCCTGAACTTCTCGCGCGACATGGAGCGCGAGGCCGACCGCGTCGGCTACGGCGTGCTGTCCGGCGCCGGCTACGCGCCCAGCGGCATGGCGGCGATGTTCGAGAAGCTGCAGCAGGCCGCGCGCCTGAACGACAGCCAGAACTTCCCCTACCTGCGCTCGCACCCGCTGACCACCGAGCGCATCGGCGAGGCGCGCGCGCGCCTCGGCATCGACGGCGCCGCGCCGCCGCCGCGCACGCTGGCCTACGCGCTGCTGCAGGCGCGCGCGCGGGTGCTGATGGACACCCGCGACGCGGCGCTGCAGCGCGCCCAGGACTTCGATCGCCGCCTGCCCGGCGCGGACGCGGCGCTGGAGCGCGCGGCGGCGCTGTACACGAGCGCGCTCGCGTCGGTCCTGCGACGCGACGTCGCCCGTGCCGATGCGTCGATCGCGGCGCTGCGCCCCCTGGTCGAGGGCGACGCCCAGGCGCGGTCGGTGATGGAATTGCTCGCGCTGCAGGCACGCATCGATCGCGGCGACGCCGCCGGTGCGGCCGAGCTGTATGCGCGGGCCGCGCTGCCCGATTCGCGCCCGGCGATGATCGCCCAGGCCCAGGTCGCGCTGCTGCCGGGCAGCGCCGCGACGCTGCAGCGCAACGCGGCCGAGCGGCTCCAGACCTGGCTGGCCGAGCATGGCGGCGATGCGCTCGCCTGGGGGCAGATCGCGCAGCTCTGGGGCCGGCTCGGCGAGCCGCTGCGCTCGGTGCGCGCCGAGGCCGAGTCGCATGCCGCGATGGGGGACCTCGTCGGCGCGATCGAGCGCCTGCGTGCCGGCCAGCGGCTCGCGCTCGGCGCGCGCCGCAGCGACGGCGTCGAAGTGAGCGTGATCGACGCGCGGCTGCGCGAACTCGAGCGGCAGCGCCGCGAACAGGTCGAAGAGGAGCGCCGCGGCGGCTGAGGCGGGCCGCGGCCTCAGGCCGCGCTGCGGGCGGCGAACAGGCGCTCGATCGCGACGTCGATCACGAGGCCGCAGGCGCTGTAGATCAGCGAGCCGACCAGCGCGGCGCCGAAGCCGGCGACGCTGAAGGCGTCGAGCAGGCCGGCGACCCAGTAGAACATCAGCGCGTTGATGACGAACAGGAACAGCCCGAGCGTCAGCACCGTCACCGGCAGCGTCAGCAGCACCAGCACCGGCCGCAGCACCGCGTTGAACAGGCCCAGCACCAGCGCCGCGAGCAGCGCGCCGGAAAAGCTCGCGACCTGCACGCCCGGGTAGACATGCGCCACCAGCAGCAGCGCGCAGGCCAGCAGCATCCAGCGGGCGAGCAGTTTCATGGCGCGCAGGATAGCAGCGGGGCTGGCGCCCCGCCGCCCGCTCAGACCACGCTCAGGCGCACCTCGACGTTGCCGCGCGTCGCGTTCGAGTACGGGCACACGCCGTGGGCCGCCTGGACCAGCGCCTCGGCGTCGGCGCGTGCCATGCCGGGGACGTGGATCGCCAGGTCGACCTCGATGCCGAAACCCTGCGGGATCACGCCGATGCCGACCTTGCCGGTCACGGTGGTGTCGGCCGGCAGCGTCTGCTTGTTCTGGCCGGCGACGAACTTCATCGCGCCGAGGAAGCAGGCCGAGTAGCCGGCCGCGAACAGCTGCTCGGGGTTGGTGCCCGGGCCGCCGCCGCCGCCGAGCTCCTTGGGCGTCGACAGCTGGATGTCGAGCACCTTGTCGGACGACGCGGCACGGCCTTCGCGGCCGCCGGTGGCGGTGGCCTGGGCGCGGTAGAGCACGGTTTCGATCTTGTTCATGGCGATCCTTTCGGTGGGGTGGGGGAACAAATGGGGAGGAACGGGGCGGCCCTCAGGCCGTGGCCGACGCCGGCGCGCCGGCGTCGAGCGTCATCGTGTCGCGCAGCGTGCGCAGTGCCGCGGTCAGCGCGTCGCGCTCGGCCGCCGTGCAGCCCAGCGCCTGTGCCAGCTGGCCCGGGATCGCCAGCGCGCGGCGGCGCAGCTGGCGGCCGGCCGGCGTCAGCGTCAGGCACACGCGGCGCTCGTCGTCGCTGGCGCGCAGCCGCCGCAGCAGGCCGAGCGCCTCCAGGCGCTTGAGCAGCGGCGTCAGCGTGCCGGAGTCCAGCCGCAGGCGCTCGCCCAGCGCCGAGACGCTCAGGCCGTCGCCCTCCCATAGCGCCAGCATCACCAGGTACTGCGGGTAGGTCAGGCCGAGCGCGTCGAGCAAGGGCCGGTAGCGCTTGGTCATCGCCAGTGCGGCCGAGTACAGCGCGAAGCACAGCTGGTCGTCGAGCGCCAGCGGGTCGGCCGCGGCGCGCCGGGCGCGCGGCCGCGCGACGTGGGGGGCGGGGGTCGAGGCCATGGCGGCATGCTAGCGTCGCCCCACCAATCAGATTGTGTGCAATCGAATTGCCCACAATGCCGATCGGGGAGATGCGCCGCGATGCCGCGTCCGCGGAACACGTCGCGGCGCGTCGCGGTGATGTCCGAGCACCACACAAAGGCTGACGAGAGTCGCGATTGCGCGTTTTCCTCTGGGAAAACCGCTTCTCAGCCGCATACCTGCGCAGTACCATCCGCGCCGCAGGGCCGTTGAGAGAACGAGAGATCATGCGGCTTTCGCCCATGGCCCCGCACATCAACAACCCCTTGATGGAGATGTTCAACATGGCAACTGCGAAGAAGGCCGCCGCCAAGAAGGCGCCGGCGAAGAAGGCCCCGGCGAAGAAAGCGGCCCCGGCGAAGAAGGCGGCTCCGGCCAAGAAGGCCGCCGCTCCGGCGAAGAAGGCGGCGGCTCCGGCCAAGAAGGCCGCCCCGAAGAAGCCGGCGGTCAAGCGCACGCCGAACGCGGCGTTCATGAAGGCGCTGACCCCGAGCGCCGCGCTGGCCGCGATCGTCGGCGACAAGCCGCTGCCGCGCACCGACGTCACCAAGAAGATCTGGGAATACATCAAGAAGAACAAGCTCCAGGATGCGGTGCAAAAGCGCGTGATCAACGCCGACGCGAAGCTGAAGGAGATCTTCGGCAAGGCCAAGGCCGACATGTTCGAGATGACCAAGCTGGTCAACAGCCACCTCAAGTGAGGCGCTGCGCGGCGCTCGGTGCCGCGCCTGCCCCCGCGAACCCGGCCATGTGCCGGGTTTTTTTATGGCCGGCGCGGCCTCAGCGGACGGGCGGCGCGAGCAGCGCGTCGAGCGCGCGCAGCATGCGCGGCACGTCGATCGGCTTGGTCCAGTAGTCATCGAAGCCGGCGGCGCGCGCGGCTTCGATCTGCTCGCTCATCGCGTCGGCCGACAGCGCGACGCAGCGCAGCCCGCGCAGCGTCGGCTCCGAGCGCAGGCGCTGCAGCAGTGCCAGGCCGTTGGTGTCCGGCAGGTTCATGTCGATGAGCATCAGGTCGGGCGGCGCCCCGGTCGCCTTGGCCAGGCCGCTGCGGCCGTCCGGGGCGATCTCCAGCCGCCACTGCGGCCGGGCGCGGAACATCTCCTCGACCAGCACCTGGTTCAGCGGCTCGTCCTCGACGTAGATCACGCGGCGCGCCGGCGCCGGCGCTGCGGTGGCGGGCACCGGCTCGTCGAGCGGCGCCGCGACCATGCCGGCCGGCGGCGCGCAGCGGCCCAGGTGCAGCTGGAAGCTCGAGCCGGCGCCGGGCCGGCTGTCGACCGTGATGCGGCCGCCCATCGCCTGGGCGAGTTCACGCGCGATCACCAGGCCCAGGCCGCTGCCCTCGATGCGCCGCTGCTCGGCCCCGAGCCGCTCGAAGGGCGAGAACAGGCGGGCGCGCGCCTCGGCCGACAGCCCGGGGCCGCGGTCGCGCACCGCCAGCACGAGCTCGCCGCCGGCGGACTCGACCTGGACCGTCACCGGCTGGCCGGCCGGGCCGTACTTGATCGCGTTGGAGAGCAGGTTCATCAGCACCTGCTCGATCGCGCGCGCGTCGCCGCGCCCCCAATGGGCGCCGGCCGGCGGCAGCTCGAGCCGGATGCCGCGCGCCTCGGCGAGCGGCTGCACCATCGTCGCGCTGCCACGCAGCGCGGCGTCGAGGTCGACCGGCTGCAGGTGCAGCGAGAAGTCCGCGCTCTCGATGCGCGTCAGGTCGAGCACGTCGTTGATCAGCTCGAGCAGATGGCGTCCGCCGCGCGCGATGCTGGCCAGGCGGCGTTGCTGCTCGTCGCTGAGCGGCTGCTGCTGGTCGAGGGCCATCAGCTGCGCGAAGCCGAGGATCGCGTTCAGCGGCGTGCGCAGCTCGTGGCTGGCGCGCGAGAGGAACTCGGTCTTCGCGCGGCTGGCGTTCTCGGCCTCGGTCTTGGCGTGCTGCAGCGCGCTGGCGATCTGCTGGTCGTGCACGTCGCGGCAGGTGCCGATCGCGCCGGTGCAGCCGCCGTCCTCGTCGTAGGTCGCGCGCACGATGAACTCGAGCCAGCGCATCGTGCCGTCGGGGCGGTGGATGCGGTAGCGGCCCTCGAAGGGCGTGCCGCTGGCGAGCGTGCGCTGCACGCCCTGGACGGCGGCGTCGCGGTCGGCCGGGTCGATCTGGGTCGCCCAGTCGTCCAGCGTGAAGCCGGGTTGCGGGAAGCGCAGGCCGTGGTTCGCGCAGGCGCGCGCATCGAGGTGCACGCGGCCCTCGGCCAGTGTCAGTTGCGCGATGCCGATGCCGGCCGCGTCGGCGGCGAGCTGCCAGCGCTGCTCGTGCTCGCGCAGCGCCGCCTCGGTGGCCTGGCGGTCGGTGATGTCGGTCGTGAAGCCGTGCCACACCGTGCCGCCGTCGGGCAGCGCGCTCGGCGCGGCGCGCGACTCGAGCCAGCGCAGCTCGCCATCGGGGCGGCGCAGCCGGTAGACGGCGTGGATCTGCGCCAGCCGCGCCGCATGGTCGGCGATCTGCTGTTGCAGCACGCCGAGGTCGTCCGGGTGGATGAGCTGCCAGAACAGCGACGCGTCGGCGCGCAGCTGCGCGGCCGTCAGCCCGCACAGCCGCTGCACGCTCTCGCCGACGAAGGTGTAGCGCTGCCGCCCGTCGGCCGCGACCTCGAAGCTGAACAGCGCGCCCGGCACCTGGGCCGCGAGCCGGTGCAGCATCGCGGCGGCGTGGCGCGCCTCGGCCTCGACGGCCAGCGCGGCACTCATGTCGCGGCCGGTGCCGCGGTAGCCGCCGAAGCGGCCCTGGGCGTCGAACACCGGCACCGCGCTGCACGAGATCGCCATCGGGCCGCGCGGCGGGTTGATCCCGACGAGCACCCGGGCGAACGGGGTCCGGCGGTCGAGCACGGCGCTGAAGCAGCGACCAGTGGCATCGGGGCGGGCCTGCTCGTCGAGCAGCGGCAGCTCCGCGATCGAGCGGCCGAGGCGGGTCGCCACCAGCACGCCGGTGATCGCCTCGTAGGCCTCGGAGACCCACACCAGCCGGTGCTCGGCGTCGGTTTCCCACATCCAGTCGCCGGCCGCGCGCGCGAAGTCGAGCAGGCGTTCGCGCTGGGCGTCGGCCTCGCGCAGCCGGCGGCGCGACTGCAGCAGTTCGGCCGCGGCCAGGCCGAGCTGGGCCAGCGTCGCACGGTCGGCCTCGCCGAGCCGGCGCGGCTGGTGGTCGATCACGCACAGCGTGCCCATCGGCAGCCCGTCGACGAGCAGGGGCTGGCCGGCGTAGAAGCGCAGCTTCGGGCCGTCGGCGACCAGCGGGTTGTCGGCGAAGCGCGGATCGAGCAGCGTGTCGGGCACCTCGAGCAGGCCCTCCTGCAGGATCGCGTGGGCGCAGAACGCCTGCTCGCGCGGCAGTGCCAGGCCCTCGTCGCCGTGGCGGGCGCAGGCCCACTGCGAGTCCTCGCCGATCAGGCTGACCAGCGCCAGCGGCGCGCCGGTCAGCTGCGCGGCGCAGCGCACCAGCGCGTCGAGGCCGGCGTCGGAGACACCCGCCGCGCGGTCGAGCGAATGCAGCACCGCCAGCCGTTCGGCTTCGCGAGGGTGCAGCGGGGCGGGCATGGGGAGGTGGCGCGGCGACAAGAGCCGGGATTGTCGCCCGCCGCCGGCGGCTGCGGGGGCGGCCTCTCAGCCGCGTGCCAGCCGCCGCTGCAGGAAATCGAGCCGGTCCTGGCCCCAGAAGATCTCGCCGTCGACCACGTAGCTCGGCGCGCCGAACACGCCGGACTCGACCGCGGCCTGCGAGTCGGCCTCGTAGCGCTCCTGCACCGCCTGGCTGTGCGCGTCCTCGAGGCGGCGCGCCGGCAGCTCGCGCTCGGCCAGCGCGGCGGCCAGCACCGCCTCGTCGGCCAGGTTGCGGTCCTGCACCCAGCAGGCGCGCATCAGCGTGTCGGCGAGCGCCATCGCGGCGTCCGTGCCTTCGTGCAGGTCGACCGCGATGATCAGCTTGGCGGCGTCGTCGCCGTTGACCGGGAAGTACTTGGGCTCGAGCTTCAGCGGCGTGTGCAGCCATTCGCTGAAGCGCTGCAGCTCGAGCAGCCGGTAGGCCTGGCGCTGCGGCGCGCGCTTGGCCAGCGGCAGTCCGCCCGAGACCGGGAAGACCTTGCCGCCGAGGTCGACCGGCAGCACGCGGATCCTGGCGCCGGCGGCGCGCGCGATGTCCCAGAAGCGCAGGTGGCCGAGATAGCTCCAGGGCGACTGGGGCGCGAAGTAGTAGTCGACGGTCAGCGGCATGCGGGCCTCCTCGCTTCAGGTGGCGCGCAGTCTAGGGCGCGGCGCTTGTCCTCAGTCGAGCAGCGGCTTCAGGTAGCGCCCGGTGTGGCTGGCCGGGTTCGCCGCCACGTCCTCCGGCGTGCCGAGGGCCACCACCTCGCCGCCGCCGGCGCCGCCCTCGGGGCCCATGTCGATCAGCCAGTCGGCGGTCTTGATGACGTCGAGGTTGTGCTCGATCACGACGATGGTGTTGCCGGCGTCGCGCAACTGGTGCAGCACCTTCAGCAGCAGGTCGATGTCGGCGAAGTGCAGGCCGGTGGTCGGCTCGTCGAGGATGTAGAGCGTGCGGCCGGTGTCGCGCT
>CAYOXW010000011.1:0-30662 GCA_964408005.1 uncultured Methylibium sp. | reverse complement strand
AGCTTCGCATGATACCTGAATAAGTGGCTGCAGATAATGGAGACATACGAGGGCGGCGCCCATGCCTACCACGCGACCATGCCGACCGACACCCTCGCGCGCGTGCGCGACGTGATGCTCGAGACGCGCGCCTACGGCTTCGACAAGGTCTGCGCCGAGCAGCGCGAGCTCGGCGCCGCGGTGCGCGCGATGATGGAGCGCAAGGGCTTCAAGAGCGTCGCCGCGCCGGGCTTCCAGGCACCCGGCGTGGTGGTCAGCTACACCGAGGACCCGGGCTTCCAGAACGGCAAGAAGTTCGCCGCCGAAGGCCTGCAGATCGCCGCCGGCGTGCCGCTGCAATGCGACGAGGGCGCGGACTTCCAGACCTTCCGCATCGGCCTGTTCGGGCTCGACAAGCTGCACGACGTGGGCGGTGCCGTGGCGCGGCTGGAGGCGGCGCTCGACCGGCTGGTCTGAAGCGCCACCCGACCGCGGTGCCGGCGCCCCTGGCGCCCGCACCGCGGAAGCCCGACAGCGCGGGGCCTCAGCGCCCCAGGTTCTTCAGCCGGGCGGCCTCGACGATCTCGATCCAGTAGCCGTCCGGGTCCTTGATGAAGGCCACGTCGCGCATCTTGCCCTGCTCGGGGCGCTTGACGTAGGTGACGGCGTTCTCGTCGAACCAGCGCACCGCGGCGTCGAGATCCGGCACCGAGAAGCAGATATGGCCGAAGCCCTGCGGCTGGGCATTGCCGTCGTGGTACTTGAAGTCGGCCTGGGCCTCGGTGCCCCAGTTGTGCGTGAGCTCGAGGATGCCGCGCTGCGCGAAGGTCCAGGCGGTGCGATCGCCGACGTCCTCGGGCGGCGGCGCGTCGCCGGCCTGCGGCTGGTGCAGGAAGTACAGCGAGAACTTCATCTCGGGGAAGTCGAGCTTGCGCAGCACGCGCATGCCGAACACCCGCGTGTAGAAGTCCAGCGCGATCGCCGGGTCCTTGATCCGCAGCATGCTGTGGTTGAAGGTGAAGCCCTGGGAGGCCGGGCTCGGCTGCGCGGCGACGCCGGGATAGTTTTCGGTGTTGAAGCTCATGGACGGGATCTCCGTGACAGGGGAAGAATGGAACGCGGTGCGCATCCTAGTCGCTGCGCGCGACGGGCGCAGGCGGCACCCAACCCCGGAGCCGGCAAGATACCGCCCCGTGCGGCACGCCGCCGCCGCAACCACCAGGAGAGACCCCGATGCCGATCACCAAGGGCTACCAGCAGCTGATGGCCGAGGCCCGCGCGCGCATCCGCACGCTGAGCCTGGCCGAGGCACGCGCCAAGCATGGCGACCCGAACGTCGTGTTCGTCGACATCCGCGACGTGCGCGAACTGGAGCGCGAGGGCATGATCCCCGGTGCCTTCCACGCGCCGCGCGGCATGCTCGAGTTCTGGGTCGACCCCGCCAGCCCGTATCACAAGGAGGTGTTCGCCTCCGGCAAGGAGTTCGTGCTGTACTGCCAGTCGGCCTGGCGCTCCAGCCTCGCGACCGCGACCCTGCAGGACATGGGCCTGGCGCCGGTGAGCCACCTCGAAGGCGGCTTCAAGGCCTGGAAGGAAGCGGGCGCCCCCGTGGTGGCGAAGGCGGCCAAGGGCTGAGCCGCGGGCGGCCTCAGACCGCCAGCACCTCCAGGTGGTACAGGCCCCAGGGGCACAGGCCGAAGCGCTCGCGCAGCGGCCGCTCCTTGAAGGCGGCCAGCGCGTCGGCGTCGTAGACCGCCCATTGCGGCCCCAGGCCGCCGAGCGACAGCGGCGCGCCGTCGATCTGCGTCGCGACGATCATCCGGTAGGCCCGGGCATCGGCGCGCGTCAGCATCACGTTGTAGCCATCCAGCGCGCGCAGGCGCAACCGGGCATCGCCGGGCGCGCCGACCCCATCGAGCACCGTGTCCAGCAGCGGGCCGCGCAGCGTGTGGGGTCGCGCGTCGTACTCGAGGGTCGGGTGGATCGTGACCGCGGGCAGGCGCGCCAGCGCCGCGCTGTCGAAGCCATAGGCCGCGTCGAACTGCACGCCATGCTTGACCAGGAGCTGGTCCAGCGCGGCATCGACCGTGCCGCGATTGCGGCGCCGGATCGCACCGCTGAGCGTCAGCAGCACCGGGCCCGCGGGCGCCCGCCCGGCCGCCGCCAGCGTCGGGCCGCCGGCGAGCAGGGCTGCGCCGGCACCGGCACCGAGGGACAGGAGGGTTCGCTTCTTCATGGCATGCGCGGGCTGTGAGCCGCGCATCTTAGGGGCCGGCCGTGTGCGCAACTGCGCCCCCTGCTTCACCACCAAGCCGCTGGGCAAGAGAGCCGGGCTCGACCCGTCGATCAGCGACGGCACCATCGAGCCGCATGGCGGGCGACTGAGCGCCGAAGCTGGTGGGGCGTTGCTCGTGCTGGAGTCGCCGTTGGCGAGGTGCGCGGATGAGATGGTCAGCAGACGCGGTGTATCGCGTCTGCTGCCGCCACCCCATTGGCGACTGTCAAGGCTGGGTCTGGAGCGACCGCTTCGCGGCGGTTGCCGTCGGTGAGAACCACACGTCGCCGGTGCACCGGCAGGTCTTGAGGCGATGCCGACGTTCCTGCCGCAAAGGCTCTCCCAAGCTGCCCCGGGCGCCTGCTACCCGAGGGCACCACCAGCGCAATCGGGAGCGTTCATCGTCATGCAGCCGATGCCGGCCTGCGCCGAGAGGGTCTCGGCGACGCTCACCCGCATCAGCCTGAGCGCGAAGCGCATGCGCAGCGCGCCGGGCAGGATCAATTGGCAGCCATCCACCCAGCCACTGAGCCCGGAGTCGCGCTCCTTCTCGATCAGCACCTCCGGGTGACTCCACTGGCGCGCAAGGCCGCCGCCTCCCGATGAACCATATATGAAACGAGTGTTTGTGATCGATCAACGCAGCTCATAGGCTTCGGCTCCTCGCAGCAGGGGGCACTCAATGATCGAAGGCAACCGCGCGTCGGACGACGTTTGGCGCGTTCGCGGACTTGGTACGCATCAGTAGCGGTTGTGTGATGTCCCTTGAAATGTTTCTCACCGTCGCCCTGAACGGCCTGACGGTCGGCGCGCTCTACTTCATCGTTGCATCGGGCTTCTCGCTGACCTTCGGCCTGATGCGCGTGGTGAACATGGCGCACGGATCGCTCTACCTGATCGGCGCCTATGCGGGTATCAGCGCCTACTACCCGCTCTACGACGCCGGTCTGTCCTATGCGTGGGTGGTCGGCATGGGAGCCGGCATCCTGGCCGCCGCGGTGGCCGGCGTGATCCTGCAGTGGGTTTTCCTCGGGTGGATGCAGGGTCAGGAGATGCGTCAGACCCTGGTGACGATCGGCTTGTCGATCATCGCCGCGGACCAGATCCTCGCGGTGTTCGGCGGTGACAGCCAGCAGTTCTTCCCGCCCGACTTCCTGTTCGCATCGACGCCGCTGCCCTGGGTGCAGGGGGGGCAGTACCCGACCTTCCGCCTGTTCCAGGCGGTGCTGGCGATCGGCGTGGCGCTGGCGCTGTGGCTGCTGCTGCAGCGCACGCGGCTCGGTGCGGTCATCCGTGCCGGCGTCGACGACCGGGCCATGCTCACGGCCTGCGGCGTGAACGTGCAGCTGGTGGCGATTGCCGTGTTCGCGCTGGGCGCCGCGCTGGCCGGGCTGGGTGGCGTCATCGGCGGCACGGCGCAGCCCTTCGGCCAGGGCAAGGATGTGCAATTCCTGCTGACCTCGCTGGTGGTGGTCATCGTGGGCGGGCTGGGATCGATCGGCGGCACCGCTTTGGGCGCCGTTCTGGTGGGCCTGGCGGAGCAGTTCGGCCAGGCGCTGATCCCGACCTATTCGGTCATCCTCACCCTGCTGCTGATGGTGGGCGTGCTGGCCGTGCGGCCGCAGGGCCTGCTGGGTCGCAAGCTGTGATGGTCGCTTCGTCCGACACCCGCCGCTCGGTGGCGGCCGCCACCGGCGCCGTCCTCGCGGCCCTGGCGTTTGCCCCCGCCGTGTTGCCCGAGTTCTGGCTCACCAACATCATCGACCGCGCGCTGATCTACGGGGTCATCGCGCTGTCGCTGACCTTCCTCGCGCACTACGGCGGTTTCGTCTCCCTGGCGCAGATGGCCATCGCCGGCATCGCCGGCTACACCATCGCGATCACGGTGCCCGAGGCCATTCCGGCCAACCGGCTGGGCCTCTCGCTCTCCTATGCGGCGGCGGTGCCGCTCGCGCTGCTGGCATCGACCGCAGCCGGGCTGATCGTCGGCGCCATCGCCGTGCGCACCCGCGAGATCTATCTGTTGATGATCACGCTGGCGATCGCCGTCAGCTTCTATTACGGCGTGCAGACCAACCTGGAGTATCTGAACGGCTACGAGGGCATCCGCAACGTGCTGGGACCGCGAATCCTGGGCCTGCCGTTCCGCGATCCGCAGGTCTTCCATTTCGTGACGCTGGCCACCGCGGCGCTGCTGTACGGCGCGGTGCTGTACGTCGTCGGCAGCCCCTTCGGCCTGGTGCTGCAGGGCATCCGCGACAACGCCCGCCGCATGTCCGCGCTCGGCTACCACGTGGCGCTGCACCGCATCGCCGCGTTCGGCATGGCCGGCCTGATCGCCGGCTGCGGCGGCATCCTCAGCACCATCTACAACATCGGCATCTCGCCGGGTCAGGTGTCCACGCACGCCACCATCAGCATCCTGATCATGGCGGTCATCGGCGGCCTGGGGCATCCGGTCGGCGCCTTCGTCGGCGCCCTGATCTTCACGCTGGTCGACACCTTCTCCGCGTCGATCTACGACCGCGACCGCTTCAACACCCTGATCGGCTTCGTGTTCCTGGTCATCGTGCTGGTCTCGCCGGATGGCGTGGTCGGGCTGCTGGCGCGCGGTCGCGAACTCGCGCGCCGGCTGGCCGCGCCCGGCTCCGCATGGATCAGCCGTCGGCAGAGGGCCCTGGTGTCCCCTGCCCATCCATCCACTGAATCCTGACAACGAACCCAAGAGGACCGACAGACATGAGCACTTCCTTCACCCGACGCCAGTTCCTCGGCAGCTCCGCCAGCCTGGCCGGAACTGCGCTCTTCGCCCCGCACGTGAAGGCCGACACGCCCATCCGCCTGGGCACCTTGGCGTCGCTCGAGGGGCCGCTGGCCACCAGCGGCCAGGATGCCTATCGCCTCGTCCAGCTGCTGCTGGAGGAGGTCGACTACAAGGTCGGCGGTCGCCGCATCGAGTGGATCCGCGAATCGTCCAACGCCCAGCCCGACATCGCGCTGGCGCGCACCCGCAAGCTGGTGGAGCAGGACAAGGTCGACATCGTTCTGGGGCCGCTGTCGGGCGCCGAGGGCATTGCCGTGCGCGACTACGCGCGCACCGTCCCGAACCTCACCTTCATCAACGGCTCTTCGGCGGCGGCGGACACCACGCTGCGCAACCCGGCGCCCAACTTCTTCCGCTTCAACACCGACGGGACGCAGTGGGTGGCCGGCCTCGGCCGCTACGTCAAGGAAGTGCTGAAGCTCAACGAGATCACCGTGGTGGCGTCGGACTACGCCTTCACCTACGCGCAGGTGTTCGGCTTCAGCCTCGAGTACAGCAAGGCGGGCGGCAAGATCAACTACCTGTGGTCGCCGTTCGGCACCTCCGACTATTCGTCGTTGATTGCCCAGATCCCCAAGTCGTCGCAGGGCCTGGCGGTGTTCTACGGCGGCTCGGACGGCCTGGCCTTCCTCACGCAGTATGCGCAGGCCGGCGGTTCGCTGCCGCTGGTGGGCGGCACCATCCTTGCCGACCAGACGCTGCTGTCGGCGCGTGGCCCGCATCGCCAGGTGCTCAACGGCATCGTGTCGGCAGGACCCATCGGCGACTACTACGACAACCCGGCCTGGAAGGACTTCGTGGCGCGCTACCGCAAGCGCTGGCAGGGTCAGGGCGGGTTCCCGTCGCCGTCCAGCCTGGGCTTCGCCTACACGGTGAACCTGCAGGCCATCCTGCTGGCGCTCAAGGCGGTGGACGGAGACCTGACGGGCAACCAGCAGGCCTTCCGCAAGGCGCTGAGCGGCCTGGACTTCCGCAACCGCATCGATGCCCGCGTGCGTCTGGACCACAACCGCCAGGCCATCTCCGACAACTTCCTGAGCAGGGTCGAGGAGAAGGAAGGCCGCCTGCAGACGGTGGTGTTCCGCCACGTGAGCGACGTCAACCAGACCCTGGGCATTCCGGAAAAGGACTACCTGGCCCTCGGTGCCCCGTCGCGCAACAACCCGGGCAACTTCGGCGCCTGAGCGGCCGCAAGTGGAACGAACCCACGCGCCCCTCTCGCCTCCAGCGATCCGCCTGGAGCGGGTCAGCCGCCAGTTCGGTGCCGTGCAGGCGGTGCTCGACGTCTCGCTGGAGGTGCCGGCGGGCGAAAGGCGCGCCATCCTCGGCCCGAACGGTGCCGGCAAGACGACCCTGTTCAACCTGATCTGCGGGGACTTTCCTCCGACCCGCGGAACGGTGGCCTTGTTCGGCGAGGACATCACGCGCCTGCCGGCGCATCGACGCACCCGCGCCGGCATCGGCCGCACCTACCAGAACTCGCTGCTGCTCGATGGTCTCAGCGTGCGCGACAGCCTCTATCTCGCCGTGCGCGGGGCACGCGCCGGGCGCTTCTCGCTGTTGCGCTCAAGCCAGGGCGACGTGCATCGCGCAGCGGCCCGTCAGGTGGCCGAGCGCGTGCGCATGGATCACCTGCTCGACCGCCAGGCACGCGACCTGTCGCACGGCCAGCGCCGGCAGCTCGAGGTCGGCATGGCCCTGGCCAGCAAGCCGCGTCTGCTGATGCTCGACGAACCGGGAGCCGGCCTGTCGCCGGCGGAGCGGCCCGAGTTGCTGCGCCTGTTGCAGGAGCTGCCGAGGTCGCTGTCCTTGGTGCTGATCGAGCACGACATGGACATCGCGCTGCCGGTGGCCGACCGGGTGACGGTCATGAAGGACGGGGAAGTCGCGGTCGAGAGCACGCCCGACGCCATCAGCGACCACCCGGTGGTCCGGGCGATCTACCTCGGTGCTGACAAGGGAGGTGGCCACTGATGCTGTCCGTCCGCGACCTGAACGTCCATTACGGGTCGGCGCAGATCCTGCACGGCGTCTCTCTGACGATGGGGGCGACGCCACTGGCGGTCGTCGGTCGCAATGGCATGGGCAAGACCACGCTGTGCCAGGCGATCATGGGCCTGACCGACCCGAGCGCCGGCGAGATCCGCCTCGACGGACGTCGTCTCAACGGCCTGGGGGCCCGCCGCGTGGCGAGGTCCGGTGTCGCGATCGTGCCGCAGGGCCGTCGGGTGTTCCCGTCGCTCAGCGTCGACGAGCACCTGAAACTGGTCGCGCCGCGCCGCGCGGCTGCCGGGGTGGCGTGGACCCTCGATCGTGTGTATGCCAGCTTTCCGCGCCTGGCCGAACGGCGCCGCAACGGCGGATCGCAGCTTTCGGGCGGCGAGCAGCAGATGCTCGCCATCGCGCGTGCGCTGCTGATGAACCCGCGTCTGGTCATCATGGATGAACCGTCGGAAGGCCTGGCGCCGGTGATCGTCGATCAGCTCGTCGACATCCTGCGCCATCTCGCCACCGACGGCATCGGCCTGCTGCTGATCGAGCAGAACCTGCGCGTGGCGGCCGCGGTGGCCGAGTCCGTGGCCGTGATGGTCAACGGCCGCATCTCCACCGTCCTGCCCGCGGGGCAATTGCTCGAGGACGAAGCCCTGCAGAGCCGCCATCTGGGCATTGCCCGCTCCCACCACCACTGACGACGAGAAACCCATGAGCACCTGCTGGAAATCCAGTCTCGACGACGGTCTCGGCCACCTCGGCACGTTCGGCGATACCGCCCCCGGCACACTGGCCGGCTACCGGCAGCTCCATGCAGCCGGCGCGCAGTCGGATCACCTGGGCGCCAAGACCCGCGAACTAATCTGCATCGCGGTCGCGGTGACCACGCGTTCGGAACTGTGCATCCTGAACCACATCGCGAAGGCCCAGGTGCTGGGCGCGACCCGCGCCGAAGTGGCCGAAGCCCTCGGCGTCGCCGTCGCCATGAACGCAGGGGCCGCCATCACCTACGCCGGCCGTGCGCTGGATGCTTTCAACGAGTTCTCGAGCGATCCGACCAAGGCGTTGGCGGAGAACCCCTGCGGCTGAGGGAGCCCGCAGCACGGCAGCCCGACTCCGGGTCGCGGCGCGCGAGGTCCTCGGTGCCCGCGCCGGCTCAGGCTGCGGCAAGGTCGTCCCCGTCGCGGGCACGCAACCGATGCCGTTCGTTGGCGTGGACGCGATCCCCGGGACGGCGCCCTTGAATCGCGCTCGCAATGCTGGCGTCGATCAGTGCGATCTGTGCGATCGGTGCCTCGGCGTGGCGTCGGTCGCGACCCCGTTCCGCGGCCCTCTCCTCCTCGAGAGCGACCAGCACGGGGCTCAGCCGCAGCGTCAACTTGCCCGCGGCGAGTTGCGCGCGGATCGCGTGCTGTCGATCCAGTTCGCTGGCCAGTACGGCGAACACCCCGCGCCCCCAGCCCTGCACCACATCGCCCAGGTCCCTGCGAACGCGCATGGCGGCGCCCCGGCACGCTGGATCGACGATCTGGTCGCCTTCGATCAGCGGCTTGCTCCATTCATCCGCGTCACCGCTGCGCAGGCAGTCGGTTCCGATCAACGCCGCCTCGGCCCGGCGCCGCGTGAGCACGACCCGCTGCAAGCCGTCGGGCAGCGTCGGGTCGAGCGGCACGGCGCGGCACATCGCGGGCTTGCGATCGTCATGGACCGCGCACAGGCCTTCGTCGCGCAAGGCCGGCGGCCGAGCGAGGGGGGTCCCAAGCGCGCGTGCCGAGCCGCACCCGCAGGCCGCTCGGCAGCGGTTGCCGCCGTCGGCCGACGGGGCCCAGTGGCCCGGTCCCGGACGCCTTTCAGTCACTCGTCGCGCCACCTTCTCGGGCGCATCACTGACCGGTGTCAGTAGCTCTGCGGCCGGAGCGCCCCGGAAGCCGGCAAGTCGCATCCGAATGACTGCTCGCGCATGCGTGGAGTGGGCGCTGCCGACTGTTCCGATCAGACCCACCAGCAGAAGCCCCATCCCGACGCAATCGCATATCCCGGCCGTCGCTCGAGATCCGCTACATTGTTTTGCAATGATCAAGCGAGGGGAATTCGATTCGTCGGAAAAAGTACAGCCCCTGTGGAGGACCAGCTAACTAAGGCAATGCAAGACGATGCCTTGACAAGTCGATGGGTGCCATGGGGCAAGCTGACCCGCCAAATCAGCGGGATTGTCCTCATTCACCCCCTGTTGGACCACATGGCCGACGTAGCAGCGGTGCTCAACGCATTGCTGCTGCTGCCCGGGGTGGATCGTGCACTAGCGCAGTCAGCCGGCCGGAGCCTCTCGAATGTGGATCGCTCCCGCTTGGCGGCGCTGGCATTCCTGCACGACATTGGCAAAGCCAACTCGGGCTTTCAGGTTCGCTACTGGCGCAATCGCGCTGAACGCCCCGCTGCGTGGACTGTCGCCGAGTGCGGCCACGGCCCGCAGGGTTGGGCCTTGTTCAATGGCGGGCTGCACGGCGCTGAGCGGGTGCTGGCGGGATTGCCACGCGAGGCCATGGCGTCCTGGGGCGAGGCGGTAAACACACTGCTCTACGCCAGTATCAGCCACCACGGCCGGCCGGTGAGCGACGAGGCCACCTTCTCCATCTGGCAGTCCGTACGCGAAGGCGTAGCACTGGTCTATGACCCTGCGTCGTCGGTCGCCGCGATGGGGCAGCGCGTGCAACAGCTCTATCCGCAGGCTTTCGCCACACACGCACCCGACCTGCCGGATGCACCGGCCTTCGCCCACCTGTTCGCGGGTCTCGTGCAATTGGCCGACTGGCTGGGCTCGGACACGCGGCCGGGCTTCTTTCCCTACAGCCAGCCCGGCGAGGACCGCGCCGCCACTGCACCGCAGCGGGCGCGCCACGCGCTGCGTGCGGTCGGCCTGGACGTGGGTGATGCGGCCGTGCGCCTGGCTGCCACAACCTGCGACTTCGCGCAGGCCTTCGGTATGCCATCACCGCGCCCCATGCAGGCGGCGATGGCCGATAACGAGCTCGGCCCCGTCGTCGTGCTGGAGGCCGAGACCGGCAGCGGCAAGACCGAGGCCGCGCTGTGGCGCTTCCTGCACCTGTGGCGTGCCGGGCAGGTCGATGCGCTGTATTTCGCACTGCCCACACGCGTGGCCGCTTCGCAGTTGTACGAGCGTGTGAGTGCCTTCGTGAGCCGGGTCTGGCCGGTCGATCCGCCGGTGGTCGTGCGTGCCTTACCTGGCTACACGGCGGCTGATGGCGAAACCGCAACGCGACTGCCTGATTTCGGCGTGTTGTGGTCCGACGCATCCGACGGCACACCGGACGAGGCTGCGGCCGAAGCCGAACGCCGCTGGGCGGCCGAATCGCCCAAGCGCTACCTGGCCGCCACCATCGCCGTCGGTACCGTGGATCAGGCGCTGCTGGGCGCCTTGCAGATCAAGCACGCGCATCTGCGCCAGGCCATGCTGGCGCGCAGCCTGCTGGTGGTGGACGAGGTCCATGCGTCGGACGCCTACATGACGCGCTTGCTGGAGCATCTGCTGCGCGCCCACGTGGCCTGCGGTGGCCAAGCGCTGCTGCTGTCGGCCACCCTGGGGGCGTCGGCTCGCACGCGCTACCTGTCCATCGGCCGCCGCCGTTCCGATGACGTTCCGTCGTTGCCACAGGCGCTCGCCCTCCCGTACCCGGCCATCGGCCACCGCGCGGCCAGCGGCCCGGCGCTGCTGCCTGTGGAGGGCAATCCGCGCCACAGGAACGTGCACTGGGAAACCTGGGACCAGATCGACGCGCCCGGGGCCATCGCCGCGCGCGCCGTCGAGGCCGCCGCCGCCGGTGCGCGCGTGCTGGTCGTGCGCAACACCGTGCCGGCGGCCATCGCGACCCTGCAGGCGGTCGAAGCGCTGGCCACGGCACGGGGCCTGGATTGCCTGTTCCGCGTGGAAGACGGCGGCGCCAGCACGCTGCACCACAGTCGCTTCAGCCGCCAGGACCGGCCGCTGCTCGACGCCGAGGTGCAGGCCCAGATCGGCAAGCAGCGCCGTCCGCGCGGCGGTCTGGTCGTCATCGGCACGCAGACCCTGGAGCAAAGCCTGGACATCGATGCTGACCTGCTCATCACCGACCTGTGCCCCATGGATGTGCTCTTGCAGCGTTTGGGCCGCTTGCACCGGCACGAACGGCCCAGCCAGGAGGCGCCGGATGACCACAGGCCTGCGGGCTTCGAGCAGCCGCGCGCCTGGGTGCTCACGCCGTCGGGGCATGACCTTGCCCCCTTGCTCCAGCGTCAGCGCCACGGACTGGGGCCGATTCGTAGGCCGGGCGAAGCGATGGGCGGCGTCTACGTGGACCTGCGCGTGCTCGAAGCCACGCTGCGCCTGATCGCGGCGCAGCCCACGCGCAGCATCCCTGCCGACAACCGCCAGCTTGTGGAGCAGGCCACGCACCCGGAAGCACTCGCAGCCATCTCGCAGGAACTGGGCGAGGCCTGGGTGCGCTTCGGCATCGACTACGACGGCGCGCTCGCGGCCACCAAGACCGTGGCGAACTTGCATGCGCTGCCTTTCGACAAGCCGTTCGATGACGTGCAGTTTCCCGAGGACGAGGGCCGCATCGGCAGCCGGCTGGGCGCGGCCGACCGGATCGTCGTCTTCGAACCACCCCAGCAAGGGCCGTTCGGGCAGGCGGTCATGCAACTCGCCATCCGCCACCACCTGCTGCCACGTGAACTAGCCCCCGATGCCCAGGCCACGCGTGTTCAGCGCCTGCCGGACGCTGCCGGCTTCACTTTCGAGCTGGGAACAACGCAGTACCGCTACACCCGGCTCGGTGTGGAGCGTCTTCCATCCGCTTCCAAGGAGAGTGCCCGAGATGCCGCATGACACCCCGTCCCCCGGCTTGCGCTGGAACCTACTGGACGAAGCCCTGATCCGCTGGCGCTGCGTGGCACGTGGTGCGCTTCACTACAGCAGTCTGCCCGCCTTGCTGGCGGCCCTGGCCGTGGACACGGTGCGCGATTTCCCCGCCTTGCGACCGCATCAGCGCCACCCCTGGCACGCCTTCCTGGCGCAGCTGGCCGCCATCGCCCTGCACCGGGCTGGCCAGGATGAGCCCTGGACCGAGCCGGCTGATTGGCATGCCGCCTTGCTGGCGCTGACGCCGGACGATGCGGACGGGGCGGCGTGGAGTCTGGTGTCGCCGCCCGAGCGGCCAGCACTGTTGCAGCCGCCCGTGCCCGGCGAACGCGTGGACGACTGGAAGAACGTGCTGCATGCCGCCGACGAGCTGGACATGCTGGTCACGTCCAAGAACCACGACCTCAAGGGCGCCCGTGCCTACCGCGCCGAGCCGGATGACTGGTTGTTCGCACTGGTCAGCCTGCAAACGCAGGAGGGTTTCCTGGGCGCCGGCAACTACGGCATCTCGCGGATGAATGGCGGTTTCGCCAGCCGCCCGGGCGTGGGCGTTGCGCCGGTGGGCGCCTGGGGCGCGCGCTGGCGCGCGGACGTGCAGACGCTGCTGACCCAGCGCGATGCCATCGCCGACCAGCAGGGCTTTGCTGCCGACACCGGCCACGCGCTGCTGTGGCTGCTGCCCTGGGCAGGGAACGACTCGCTGGCCATGGCCTCGCTCGATCCGCTGTACATCGAAATCTGCCGGCGCGTGCGTTTGACTGCCAACGGCGACCGCCTGGGCGCACGCGTCACAGGCAGCAAGGCCGCGCGTGTTGCGGGCAAGGACCGAAACGGCATCACGGGCGATGCGTGGACGCCGGTCGATGCTGCCGACGGCAAAGCGCTCACGGTCTCGGGCGTAGGCTTCGAATACAAGCTCATGGCCGAGCTGCTCACCGGCGGGCGTTTCACTCAGGGCGCTGCCTGGCGTCTGGATGGATGGCCGCGGGACGCCAGCCTTCAGCTCGTCGCTCAGGCGGCCGTGCGCGGGCAGGGCAAGACCGAGGGCTATCACGAGCGACGTGTGCCCATTTCGCCCAAGCTGCGTGGCCGGCTTGCCGGGCCGCAGCGTGTGGCTGTGGCGGAGATGGCCAAGCAACGCATCGCTGCGATCGCCGCCCTGCGCAAGCTGCTGTGGAGCTCGCTGGTGATCCTGTTTGCCAACGGGGATGGCG
This sequence comes from uncultured Methylibium sp., assembly GCA_964408005.1. Lineage (GTDB taxonomy): Bacteria > Pseudomonadota > Gammaproteobacteria > Burkholderiales > Burkholderiaceae_C > Methylibium. The sequence goes on along the minus strand of CAYOXW010000011.1, from coordinate 17,460 downwards.
ACGACCGCAATGACAGCCTCAGCGACAAGGCCGGCCGCTTCGCGCGGCCCTTCGAGCAAGCCGAAGACGCGCGCTTCTTCGACGACCTGACACTGGAAGCCGAGGCGGATGATGCGGAATGCCCCGCGCTGCGCGTGCAATGGCTGCTGGGACTGGTGGAGCGTGCCGAAGGCGTGCTGGCTCGAGCCTTCGACGCGGGTCCACGCAGCGCCATGCAGCGTTACAAGGCCCGCGCGGCGGCGCTGAGCCGCTTCCATGGCGCACTGCGTGGCGCCAAGCCCGTGCTGCCCGACCTCGCCCAGCACTACGCCCAACAGCGCCACCCGGCGCCCGAACCGCAAGGACATTCCCGTGCCTGAGCCCACTACCGAAATCCACGCGGCCGACGCGAACGAGGCCGCGCCTGCACGCGGCAGCGGCAGCCTCTACAGCGTGCTGGCCGCGCATGTGCGCAACGCTGGGCCGGGCGACCGCGCGGCGCTGGCGCGCATGGACCCCGACGCATTGCGTCCGCACGAGATCGCAGCGCTTTCGCGGGCCTTGCTCTCGGCCGGCCTGCAACCCGAGACCTGGCGCCCCGAAACCTGGCTGCGCTGGGCGCTCATCGCTCACGGCATGGCGCTGGCGGGGCATGACGGCGCTGGCCGGCTCGGCCGGCAGCTCGCCCAGGCGGGCGTGGCCGAGTCGCGCGTCACCAAGCTGCTCACGGCCCGCGGCGAATCCTTCCGACAACTGCTGCCGCGCGTGCTGCGGTTGCTGGCTTCCCAGGGCGTGCAGCCCAACTGGTTCGAACTCGGCGAACTGGTGCTCAAGGAAGGCAGCAGCGCGCACGACGACGCCCAGCGTGCCGAACAACTGCGCATGCGCATCGCCGGGCCTTATTTCTCGGCGCTGGCGAGCAAGACCTGAACAAGACCCATCGACTCCAGGAGGAACCATGACCCTGCCCCGCTTCCTGCAAATCCACACGCTCCACAACTACCCTGCGGCCCTGCTCAACCGCGACGACGCCGGCCTGGCCAAGCGCCTGCCGTACGGCGACAAGGTGCGCACTCGCATCTCTTCGCAGTGCCTCAAGCGCCATTGGCGCGTGGCCGACGACGCCTTTGCGCTGAGCCGGCTGGACGTGCCGATGGCCGTGCGCTCGCGCGAGACGCCGCGCCTCATCCGCGACAAGCTGGTCGCGGCTGGCGTGGCCGAGTCCCTGGCGCAGCTGGCCGTGGAAGGCCTGCGCGCGGCGGGTCTGGTCGACAAGGCCAAGGACGTCAAAGGTAAGGATGCGCTGGAGACTGGCCAGGCTGTGCTGCTGGGCTACGCCGAGATCGACTACCTCGTACAGCGGTGTGTCACGCTGGCCGCAGAGCACAGCGAAGAAAAGGCGCTCAAGGCTGCCATTGCCGGCTTCCTGAAGGAAGAGAAGAAGAACATCGAAGCCCTGCGTCTGGGCAGCGGGCTGGAGTCCGCGCTCTTCGGCCGCATGGTCACGTCTGACGTGCTGGCCAGCCGCGACGCGGCCGTCTATGTGGCCCATGCCTTCACCGTGCACGAGGCCCAGGTAGAGAACGACTATTTCACCGTGGTGGACGATCTGCTCCAGGAGGCGGGTGAGACGGGCTCAGCCGGAATCTTCGACACCGAACTGGCCAGCGGCCTGTATTACGGCTACGTGGTCGTCGACGTGCCCCAACTCGTGGCCAACCTCGAAGGCGTGGCCATCCAAGACTGGGACAAAGCCACACCCGAGCAGCGCGCCCTGGCCGGTCGCGTGGTGCAGCACCTGCTGCACTTGGTGGCCACCGTGAGCCCGGGCGCCAAGCGCGGCTCCACGGCACCTTTTGCCTGGGCCAAGTTCATGCTTGTGGAAGCCGGTGACTGGCAGCCGCGCAGCCTGGCGGGCGCATTCCAGAACGCGCTGCCGTCCAGCCAGCCCACCTTGCGCAAGGCGGCAGTGCAGCGCCTGGCGGATGAGATCGCGCAGATGGATGCCGCCTACGGCGCACCGCTGGCGCGCCGCTACCTGGCGGTGGACGAGGTGCAGATACCGGGCGCCGAGCGGCTGCCGTTGGCGCCGCTGGCCGAGTGGGCGCAGGCCGCGGTGACGCGCGCGGAGGCTTGAGCATGGCACGGCATCTGGTGTTGCGCCTGGCGTCGCCGCTGATCGCTTTCGGGGGCGAGACCATCGACAACCACGGCGTGATCCGCGACTTTCCGGCGCTGTCGATGCTGACCGGACTCATCGCCAACGCCCTGGGCTGGGACCGCGGGCAGGATCAGCTGCACAACCGCTTGCAGCAGCGCCTGCGCATGGGCACGGTGCTGGAACCCATGGCCTTGCTCGGTGGCACGGCGCAGCCACAGCGGCTCGTGGATTTCCAGACGGCCGAGCTGGGCGCGGCCGACAAGGGCTGGACGACCTGGGGCCAGCCGGAGGAGCGTCGCGGCGGGGCTGGCTCCTATGCCGGTCCGCATCTGCGCTACCGGCACTACCACGCGGAACTCACGGCCTGGGTCGCCCTGCACCTGGACCCTGCCGACGAGGCCCCAACGCTGGAGCAAGTCGCCGTTGCGCTGGACCGGCCGGCGCGCCCGCTTTTCATCGGCCGCAAGCCCTGCCTGCCGACCGGGCGCCTGATGGCTGGCTGGCAGGACGCCGAGCATGTGCTGGGTGCCTTGCAAGCTTGGACGCAGCAGCTTGCGGCCTCATCGGGCGGGCACGCTGGCTGGCGCGCGCAGTGGCCCGACGGCCAGGGCAGCCTGCCGCTCGATCGCCGCAGCGACCTGTGCGACGAGCGCAACTGGACCAGCGGCCTGCACGGCGGCTGGCGTCCGGTGCGCGAAGGACTGCTGCCGGCAAAGGAGGTGGCATGAGCGCAGCGTCTCTGCACCTGTTGCATACGCAGCCTGACGCGCGTCTGTTGGCCGCCTGGGTGGCGCGCCACCACCAGCGGCACGAACGGCAGCCCTCGGATCTCGGCGATGCCTTGCACGGTCTGCTGCACGCGGCTTTCGGCGCGGCGGCGCCACAGCCCTTCCGCTATCTGGATGAGCACCAAGGGCTGCTGGCCTATACCTCGCTGGATGCCGAGGCCCTGCGCATGAAGGTCGCGCTGGCCGATCCACTGGCCGCGCAGACCTTGGGCCTGGGTGCCAACGGTCAGCACGAGGGATACCGCCTGCGGCCATTTCCGACTGCGTGGTCGCAAGGTCAGGTGCTTGGCTTCGAGGTGCGCGTGAGGCCCACGGTGCGTGCCGCCAAGGGTGAGCGCGACGCCTTCCTGCATGCGGTGGAGCAGGCGAACGGTGCACCCTTGCAGCGCGAGGCCGTGTATGTGCAATGGCTGCGCGAGCACCTGGCGCCGCGCGAGGGCGCTACGTGCGAAGCCTGGCAAGGGGCGGTCGACCTGCTGGACGATGTCCACCTGATCGGCTTCCAGCGCCAGCAGGTGGTGCGGCGCACCCAGGCCGCAGGCAGTGAAGCACGGCGGGGCCGCGTGATCGACGGGCCGGATGCCCTGCTCAAAGGGCATCTGCGCGTGCGCAATTCCGCCGCCTTCGCGCAGCTGCTGGCGCGCGGCGTGGGGCGGCACCGTGCCTTCGGCTTCGGCATGCTGTTGCTGAGCCGGGCGGGCTGAGGAGCGCGCGGTGCTCAAGGGCCGGCTGGGGCTGGAGACGGCGCGCATCCCGCATGCGGACCGCCATGGCTTGCTGTGGCTGTCACGCGGCGAACTGAGCGTGGTCGATGGCTGCCTGCACTTCCGGCGCGGGCGCGAGAGCCTGACGCCAAGCATCGACCAGATTCCGCATCAGGCGGTGTCGATGATCCTGCTCGGGCCGGGCAGCAGTGTGACGCACGACGCGCTGCGACTGCTGGCGCGCCACGGCACGCTGCTCGCAGCCGTGGGCGAGGACGGCGTGCGCAGCTACACCGCGCCGCCACTGCTGCCGGACCGCTCCGACGTGGCGCGGCGCCAAGCCGAACTATGGGGCAACCCGCGCCGGCGCGTCAGCGTGGCGCGCCACATGTACGCACTACGCCTAGGCGAGGTACTGCCGCACCGAGACCTGGACACGCTGCGCGGCATCGAGGGATCGCGCGTTAAGAACTTCTACAAGTTGATGGCAGAGAAGCATGGCATTGGCTGGAAGGGCCGGAACTACGACCGTGCCAATCCCAACGCGGCCGATCTGCCGAACCAGGCCATCAACCATGCAGCCACAGCGGTGCAGGCGGCTGCGGCGATCGCGGTGCAGGCGCTGGCGGCGCTGCCGCCGCTGGGCTTCATTCACGAAGACTCGGGACAGTCCTTTGTACTCGACATCGCGGATCTGTTTCGAGACACCGTCACGTTGCAGATTGCGTTCGTGGCGGAAAAGCGCGCAGAGCAGGTGGACGACACGATTGACCGTCTGGTCAGGCGAGAGGCCGCTGCGGTGTTTCGCAAGCAGCAAGTCATCGGCGCGATGATTGATCGCATCAAGCAGGTGTTGCGACTGGACGAGGTGGAGCATGGCGCTGGTGATGATCGTGATTCGTGATCTACCTGATCGTTTTCACGGCTTTCTGTCGTCGGTGATGCTGGAGGCTTCGCCAAACGTGTTCGTTTCGCCCCGCATGAACCCGGGCGTGCGCAAACGTGTCTGGGATGTGATGAGTGACTGGCATCGGCATCAGCCGCAGGGCAGTCTGGTGATGCTCTGGCGTGACCTCGATGCCGTCGGCGGCGTGGGCATTGCCAACCTAGGCGAGCCACCGCGTGAGATGGTGGAGGTTGATGGCATGTGGCTGGTCAGGCGCTCCGTTTCGTAGGCTGGTTCGATCTTTAAGAATTGAGCTGTTTGGTGGTTTTCTTTTGCGTGACTTGAGGTTACGTGGGAGAGGTTGCCCCGCGCGAGCGGGGATAGGCCCGATGCGGCGCACCTACCGACTGCGCCCGCACAGGTTGCCCCGCGCGAGCGGGGATAGGCCCGAAGCCCGGACGGGCACCTCCAAGACCACCGGGGTTGCCCCGCGCGAGCGGGGATAGGCCCCCGCAGCAGCGAAAGACACAGCCGAAACGATCGGTTGCCCCGCGCGAGCGGGGATAGGCCCAAGGAGCTCGAGGACCTGCTGAAGGACCTGTGGGTTGCCCCGCGCGAGCGGGGATAGGCCCCAGTCGCCCCCCTCGGCGAACTCAGCCAGCTCGGTTGCCCCGCGCGAGCGGGGATAGGCCCCAAGGCGTCATCACTCGCAGCGGCTACACCTGGGTTGCCCCGCGCGAGCGGGGATAGGCCCCTCGGCGGGCCCAATTGCCCTTCCGTGTCCTAGGTTGCCCCGCGCGAGCGGGGATAGGCCCACCGTGGGCGCCACCGCGGCGTTCTGCGAGGTGGTTGCCCCGCGCGAGCGGGGATAGGCCCATCGAGCTCGACCTAACCCACCTCCTGCCCTCGGTTGCCCCGCGCGAGCGGGGATAGGCCCCAGGAGCGGGTGTTCGCGGAGAACCTGATCCGGGTTGCCCCGCGCGAGCGGGGATAGGCCCCCAGAAGGAGGTGGCTGCTGCGCTCCACATCTGGTTGCCCCGCGCGAGCGGGGATAGGCCCCTCATGGGCTCGCCCAGCTGGCGCGCCTGGGGGGTTGCCCCGCGCGAGCGGGGATAGGCCCTGCGCCTCCAAGACCAGCCAGCGAATGCCGGCGGTTGCCCCGCGCGAGCGGGGATAGGCCCGGCACCGCGCGAGCAATCGCTTGGGGCACGCAGGTTGCCCCGCGCGAGCGGGGATAGGCCCGCGGCGGGATTTGCGCCGCATGTCGGCACGCCGGTTGCCCCGCGCGAGCGGGGATAGGCCCCTGCCTGTCGGTCCTGGCATGGCGGCCCTGCAGGTTGCCCCGCGCGAGCGGGGATAGGCCCGCCGCCCAGGTCATCGCTCGAGCAGCGCTCGTGGTTGCCCCGCGCGAGCGGGGATAGGCCCCCGCGTGGATATTGGTCGGGGCGGCGGGATTCGGTTGCCCCGCGCGAGCGGGGATAGGCCCGGTGCGGGCGAGTTCGGGGGCGGCGAGTACGTGGTTGCCCCGCGCGAGCGGGGATAGGCCCGACTCGGGCGGCTGGTCCGACTTCTGGCGCGGGGTTGCCCCGCGCGAGCGGGGATAGGCCGCACATCCTGACCTGCCTGTTCGAGACCGGGCAGGTTGCCCCGCGCGAGCGGGGATAGGCCCCGCTTGACCGGGACGGCTTCCCGGTCCCCTGCGGTTGCCCCGCGCGAGCGGGGATAGGCCCGCCGCTGCAGGAAGACATCCGCGCGACGTGCCGGTTGCCCCGCGCGAGCGGGGATAGGCCCCTGGGCAGCGTGAACTTCGCCCGGCACGTCAAGGTTGCCCCGCGCGAGCGGGGATAGGCCCGTGAATAGCGCCGCCCTGAACACGGCCGACGCGGTTGCCCCGCGCGAGCGGGGATAGGCCCATGCGGACGGTCGCCATGCACCAGATGCCGACGGTTGCCCCGCGCGAGCGGGGATAGGCCCTGCAGGCCACCGCATGAGCACACCCACCGTCCGGTTGCCCCGCGCGAGCGGGGATAGGCCCATCTTGTCTCGTCCGATCACGCCAGCACCTCCGGTTGCCCCGCGCGAGCGGGGATAGGCCCATGCCGACCCCGGCCCACGAAACGACGGTGTCGGTTGCCCCGCGCGAGCGGGGATAGGCCCGCCGCTTTCTCGCCGAGCGACGCTGACGCCGAGGTTGCCCCGCGCGAGCGGGGATAGGCCCGGGAAGGCCATCCAGCGCAGCACCCACTGGTAGGTTGCCCCGCGCGAGCGGGGATAGGCCCGACCCGGCGCTGCTGCCGCTCAGCGCGAAGGCGGTTGCCCCGCGCGAGCGGGGATAGGCCCGATCGCGGCACAGGGCCGGGCAACCTGCTGTAGGTTGCCCCGCGCGAGCGGGGATAGGCCGTAGCGCATCACCGCTGCGACAACCCAGAAGCCGGTTGCCCCGCGCGAGCGGGGATAGGCCCACGCCAGCCGGTGGCGTCACCGTTCGCGACGGGGTTGCCCCGCGCGAGCGGGGATAGGCCCCATCGTCGATGGCTGACCATGTGCGCATACTGGGGTTGCCCCGCGCGAGCGGGGATAGGCCCTTCAACCCGGAGTCCGACAAGCAGCAGCGCGAGGTTGCCCCGCGCGAGCGGGGATAGGCCCGCGCAGATCGACCATGAGCTGCGCGGCCAATCGGTTGCCCCGCGCGAGCGGGGATAGGCCCGAGGTGGCCTACACCTCCTACGCCCGCGTCGCGGTTGCCCCGCGCGAGCGGGGATAGGCCCTTGATGTCGACCGCCGGGGCCGCGTCGTCGCCGGTTGCCCCGCGCGAGCGGGGATAGGCCCGCGCAGATCGACCATGAGCTGCGCGGCCAATCGGTTGCCCCGCGCGAGCGGGGATAGGCCCCACTCCCCCCCAGCTTCGGCCATCTTCGGCGTGGTTGCCCCGCGCGAGCGGGGATAGGCCCGTGCTCGACAAGTCGGTGCTGGAGGACTGGGCGGTTGCCCCGCGCGAGCGGGGATAGGCCCCATCGTCCTGGCCGGCATCCTCGCGGTGGCTCGGTTGCCCCGCGCAAGCGGGGATACGTCACGACATCTAATGACTCTTCTGGGTCGGCCGCTCCAGCTCGCTCAAGGCGAACCGGCGATTGGTGACGGAACCCGGCCCCGACGTCGTTGAGTGCCCGGTCTTGGGAGTGCAACGGTCGCTGTACCGGTTGACAGGCGAATGCCTGGTGTCGGCAGGCGCCGTCGGACACTCCGTCACTTGCGAGCGCCTCAGTTCAGTCTGAAGCGACTGTTCGCCAAGGTCTCCAACGAGGCCTGCTTCTGGCTGAAACGGTGAGTCGAGCCCCTCGCTACAAAGCTGACGCCTGCGTCGTCCACCCCGCCACAAGGCAGGGTGGACGAGGTCGGCTCAGATCTCCGTCTGCTCGGAAATCTCGAGGGCGTCATCGTCCTCGATGCCAAGGTACCTGACTGTCGACTCGAGCTTCGAGTGGCCCAGCAGCAGCTGAACGGCGCGGAGATTCCGGGTCTTGACCGTGTCGCCGCCGCCATCGTGGACGCCGCGTTCAGCGGATGGCAGATGCGTCGAGCCTTCCCGGGCTAGGTCTCCCTGCAGAGCAAGCTGCGCCGCTTCTGGCCGGCCGGCCCCGTCGCGATAGGCGTGTGCGAATGACCTTCTCTCTGGCCTGATCGGAACTGCACCTGGACCCAGTGGGCTGCAGGCGTTTCATCCCGCGACCTCGTAGGCCGCCATGAACACGCGCACGGCCTCGCGCAGCAGCGCCTTGTTCTCGCGCGCTTCGGGCATCGCCAGCATCAGCAGCCCGCGCATGTGGCCGTCGCCCAGGAACATCGCCAGGAACAGGTCGGCAGCCAGCCGAGGGTTCTTCACCTTCAGCGATCCCGCGTCGTTCGCTCGCCGCAGGTACGCGGCCAGCTCGCCGATGAGTCGCTCGGGGCCCTGGCGGTAGAAGCCCTGGCAAGCCTCGGGCTGGGAACCGGCGGCGCCGTACAGCGAGCGGAACTTGCCCAGCGTGTGCTCTTCGCGCGTCAGCACCAGGAACTGCTCGCCGATCGCGAGCAGCGCCTTGCGCGGCTGCATCGGGTCCAGCGCCTCGACACCGGCAGAGCCCCCCATCACGCGCTCGGTGCGGTCCTGGACCATCGCCTCGAACAGCCCTTCCTTCGAACCGAAGTTGCTGTAGATGGTCATCTTCGAGACGCCGGCTTCCGCCGCGATGGCGTCCACGCTGGCGCGCTCCAGGCCGTGCGCATAGAAGTGCTTGCGGGCCGCTTCCAGGATGCGCCGGAAGCGCTCGGGATCGCGCGGCCGGCCGCGCCGCGAGGGGGGCGCCGTGTCGTCGTCTTTGTGTGCCATCGGATCAATTTATGTACTTGACAGTACATTATAGACAGCTACACTTACTGTACTTTCAGGTCTACTAATTGAAGCATCCCATGGCGCTCCTCCCGTGCCGCAGTCGCGGCCTTCGCCTGCCCTCTGGCCGACCTGCGCTGGCCGCCCTGGCGCTGGCGACGCTGTCCGCCTGCTCGGCCCCGCCGCTGCAGCCCCCCGCGCCCGCCGTGCCGCTGGCAGCCGCCTTCGCGAATGCCGAAGCTGCCACCACCGCCGCCGCGCTGGCGCCCGACGATGCCTGGTGGTCGGGTTTCGGCGCCCCCTCGCTGGACCTGCTCGTCAAGCAGGCCTTGTCCGCCAACCAGGACGTGGCCATGGCGTTGCAGCGCGTCGCCCAGGCCCGCGCAGGCGCCGATGCGCAGGGCTCGCGGCTGTGGCCGACGGTGGGCGTGCAGGCCTCCGCGTCGCGCAGCGAAAGCGGGCTTCCAGCACCCGTCAAGCAAGGCCTGCCGGACACCCGCGCGCTGCGCGCCGGCATCGACGTCGCCTGGGAGATCGACCTGGCCGGTGGCGTTCGCGCGGCGCGTGACGCGGCGCAGGCCGATGCGCACGCCGCCGCCGCCGGCGTGAACGGCGCGCGCCTGCTGGTGGCCAGCGAGGTGGCGCGGCAGTACTTCGTGCTGCGCAGCGCCGAGGAGCGGCTGCGCATCGTGCTGGCCCTGGCGGACGCGCAGCGCCAGACCGCGGCCCGCGTGCAAAGCCGCCTGCGCGAAGGCCAGGCCAGCGCCTTCGACCTGGACCGCGCGCGCGCCGAGGCCGATGCGCTGGATGCGCAGCTCCCGCCCCTGCGGATGCTCGTCGGCACCACGCAGACGAAGCTGGCCGTCCTGCTCGGCCGCAATCCGTCGGCGCAGGTCGTCGATGCCGACCCGGCCTTCGCGTGGCCGGCAGCGCGTGCCATCGCCGCGGGCCAGCCGAGCGAGCTCCTGAGGCGCCGACCCGACCTGATCGCCGCCGAAGCGCGTGTCGGCGCCGAGGCGCTGCGCAACGCGGAAGCGCGCGCCCAGTGGTGGCCCAAGCTGTTCCTGAGCGCGCTCGTCGGCCGCCAGGACCTGCGCCTGAACGCGCTGGATCTCGCGCCGGTCCGCTTCTCGAACGTGGCCCTGGCCTTTGCCGCGCCGATCTTCAATGCCGGCCGCATCGATGCCGGCATCCGCGTGCAGTCCGCGCGCGCCGAAGAGGCCTTGCTGGCCTGGCAGAAGGCCGTGCTGGTGGCGGTCCAGGAGGTCGAGGACAGCCTGCTCGTGCGCTCGCAGGAAGCCGAGCGCAATGCCGCGCTCGCGCTCACCGTCGAGCACCGCCGGCGCTCGCTGCAGCGCGCCGAGTCGCTGCAGCGCGAAGGACAGATCGACCTGCTGGTGCTGCTGGACGTGCAGCGCTCCGTGCTCGCCAGCGAACTGGCCTGGTCGGACAGCCGCCTGCAGCAGGCTCTGGCCGACGTGCAGCTCTTCAAGGCGCTGGGCGGCGAGTTTCCCGTGACCCAGGCCGGTGCCGACATCACTCCTCTTGCCGCAAGGACACCCCAATGAACAGGATCCTCCCCCCCGCCGCGTTCGCGGGCATGGCCGCCGCCGGCCTGCTGATGGCCGGCTGCAGCCAGCCGCCCGCGCCGCCGGCCGTCGTCAAGCCGGTCTTCGTGACCACCGTGGCCCCGGCCACCTCGGCGCAGACCCGCACGTTCACCTCGGTGGTCCGGGCCCGCGTCGAGACGGAACTCGGCTTTCGGACGGCCGGCAAGGTGGTCGAGCGGCTGGTCGAGATCGGCGACGGCGTCAAGGCCGGGCAGGTGCTGGCCCGCCTCGACCCGGCCGACTATGAGCTCGCCGTGAAGGCGGCGGCCGACCAGGCGCAGGCCGCTTCGGTGGACGCGCAGCAGGCGGCGTCCGACGAGGCGCGGTTCCGGCGGCTGCTGGCCGACGGATCGGTCGGCGCCGCCGACCACGAGCGGCAGAAGGCGCGCGCCGATGCCGCGGCCGCGCGCCTGGACCAGGCCAAGCGCCAGCTGGAGCTGGCCCGCAATCGCGCGGGTTACGCCACGCTGGTCGCGCCCTACGCCGGCGTCGTCACGGCGCTGCGCTTCGAGCGCGGGCAGGTGGTGGCCGAAGGCCAGCCCGTCGTCTCGCTGGCCCGGGACGGCGAGCGCGAGATCGTCGCCGAGCTGCCGGAGGATTGGGTCGGCCGGGTGCGGACGCTGGCCGCCACGGCAGCCCCCTGGGACGATCCGGGATCGACGGTCCGGCTCGTGCTGCGCGAACTCTCGCCGCAGGCCAGTACGCCGGGCCGAACCTACCGCGCGCGGTACTCGGCCGTTGCGGAGTCGCGCGCACCGGTGGCGGCGCTGCCGCTGGGCAGCACCATGCAGTTGACCCTGTCCGGAGCGCCGGCCGGCACCGCGACCGCGGTGCTGCCGGTCAGCGCGCTGGTCAAGGGGAGCGGCCCCGCCGGCGTGTGGACCCTGAATGCCAAGGGTTCCGGCCTCGTCTTCACCCCGGTCCAGGTCGTGTCGCTCGACGACGCGACGGTGCGCGTCTCGGGCCTGGCCATGGGCAGCCGGGTCGTCAGCGTCGGTGCCCAGAAGCTCGATGCCGGCACCGCCGTGCGTGCGATTGAGCGTGCCCCCGACGCCGCAACGGCCACCGTCGCCAAGAGCAGCTCATGAAGCGCTTCAACCTCTCCGAATGGGCCGTGACGCACCGGCCGATGGTGCTGTTCCTGATCATCGCGACGCTGATCGTTGGGGGCCTGTCCTTCAATCGCCTGGGGCGCCTCGAGGACCCGAACTTCGACGTGCCGCAGATGACAGCCATCGTCGTCTGGCCCGGCGCCACGGCGCAGGACGTGCAGGACCAGGTGCTCAACCGCATCGAGCGCCGCCTGCAGGAGCTGGACTACTTCGACTACGTGCGCAGCTTCGCGCGCCAGGGCTACGGCGGCATCACGCTGTGGATGAAGGGCGGCAGCAGCAAGGCCGAACTCGACAACGCCTGGTACCAGGCGCGCAAGAAGATCGGCGACGTGCGCCAGGAGTTCCCCGAGGGCGTGCGCGGGCCCTTCTTCAACGACGAGTACAACGACCGCTACAGCGTGCTCTACGCGCTGAGCGCCCCCGATCTGTCGATGGCCGAGCTGGTCGACGTCACCGAGGCGGTGAAGCGGCGCTTCCAGAGCGTGCCTGGCGCGGCCAAGGTCGACGTGCTGGGCAAGCAGGCCGAGCGCGTGTACGTGGAGGTGTCCACGCGGCGCCTGGCCGCGCTCGGCATCGCGCCGACGGCGGTGTTCGATGCGCTGGCGCGCCAGAACCTCGTGACGCCGGCCGGCTCGGCCGACACCGAGCACGATCGCGTCCAGGTGCGCGTGGACGGTCGACTGAGCAACGTCCGCGACGTCGCCGACGTCACGCTCGAGGTGGGCGGCCAAGTGCTGCGGCTGGCCGACGTCGCCACCGTGCGCGCCGGCTACGAGGACCCACCCAGCTTCAGCATCCGCCACAACGGTGTGCCGGTGCTGGCCATCGGCGTGACGATGCAGGCCAACGGCAACGTGCTCGACTTCGGCAAGGCGCTGGAGCAGCGTCTGGTGCAGATCCGGCAGGAGGTGCCGGCGGGCGTGGAGATCCAGCAGTACGCCGACCAGCCTCGCGTCGTGGCCGACTCGATCTGGGAGTTCGAGCGCTCGTTCCTCGAGGCGCTGGCCATCGTGCTGGCCGTCTCCTTCCTGTTCCTGGGCTGGCGCACCGGCATCGTGGTGGCCGCGTCGGTGCCGCTGGTGCTCGGGCTGGTGGCGGCCGTGATGTATGCCGCCGGCTGGGCGCTGGACCGCATCTCGCTCGGCGCACTGATCATCGCCCTGGGCCTCTTGGTCGACGACGCCATCATCGCCGTGGAGATGATGGTGGTGAAGCTCGAGGAAGGCTGGGACCGCGTGCGCGCCGCCAGCTACGCCTATACCTCCACGGCGTTTCCAATGCTGACCGGCACGCTGGTCACGGCCGCCGGGTTCATGCCGGTGGGCTTTGCGAAGTCGATCGCCGGACAGTACGCGGGCGGCATCTTCTGGGTCGTCGGGGTGGCGCTCATCCTGTCCTGGGTCGTGGCCGTCGTCTTCACGCCGTACCTGGGCGTTGTGCTGCTGCCGAAGAAGCTGTCGACGGGCACGCACCATGATGTCTACGACCGGCCTGTCTACCACCGGCTGCGTCGCATCGTCGATTGGGCGGTGCAGCATCGAGCCTGGGTGCTGGCCGCCACGGTGCTGGTCTTCGGCATCGCCGGCGCCGGCATGCTGAAGGTGCAGCAGCAGTTCTTCCCCACCGCATCGCGGCCCGAGCTGCTGATCGACCTGCGGCTGCGCGAAGGCGCGTCCTTCGCCGCCACCTCCGCCCAAGTGAAGCGGGTCGAGGAACGGCTCGCGAAGGACCCGGACATCGAGTTCTTCACCGCCTACACCGGCGCCGGCACGCCGCGCTTCTACCTGTCCATCCAGCCGGAGCTGCCCAACCCAGGGTTCGCGCAGTTCGTCATCAAGACGGCGGGCATCGAGCAGCGCGAGCGCGTGCGTGTCCGCCTGATGGCGCTCTTCGACAAGGACGAGGACTTCCCCGACCTCAGGGCTCGCGTGCAGCGCCTGGAGTTCGGGCCGCCGGTGGGCTTCCCGGTCCAGTTCCGCGTCGTCGGGCCTGACAGGGCCCAGGTGCGCGAGATCGCCTACCGTGTGCGCGACACGGTGCGCCAGAGCGACCTGGTGCGCGACACGCAACTGGACTGGAACGAGCAGGTGCGCTCGGTGCGGGTCCACGTCGACCAGGACAAGGCGCGGCTGCTGGGCCTGTCCACGGCGGACATCCAGGGCCTGGTGCAGACGACGCTGGATGGCGCGCCCGTCACGCAGATCCGCCGCGGCGAAGAGCTGGTCGACGTCGTCGTGCGCGCCACGACCGAGGAGCGCAGGAACATCGGTCAGATCGGCGACCTGCAGGTCTTCACGCGCAGCGGGGCGACCGTGCCCTTGTCCCAGCTGGCGCGCATCGAGCCGACCTTTGAAGAGCCGGTGCTGTGGCGGCGCAACCGCGACATGGCGCTCACCGTGCGCAGCGACGTCGTCGACGGTGTGCAGGGCCCGTACGCGACGGCGCAGATCCGGCCGTCGCTGCAGCCCATCGTCGACAGCCTGCCCCCGGGCTACCGCATCGAGGAGGGCGGCGCGATCGAGGAGAGCGACAAGGCCAACGAGGCGCTGTTCGCGGTGTTCCCGATCATGTTCGCCGTGACGCTCACGCTGCTGATGATCCAGCTGCAGAGCTTCTCGAGGCTGTTCATGGTCTTCATGACGGGGCCGCTGGCGCTCATCGGCGTGGTCCCGGCGCTGTTGATCTTCCAGGCGCCGTTCGGCTTCGTCGCACTGCTGGGTGTGATCGCGCTCGGCGGGATGATCATGCGCAACTCGATCATCCTGGTGGACCAGATCGACCAGGACATCGCGCGCGGCGTGGCGCCGTGGACCGCCATCGTCGACGCCACGGTGCGGCGCTCGCGGCCGGTGGTGCTGACGGCGGCCGCCGCAGTGCTGGCGATGATCCCGCTCACGCGCAGCGTGTTCTGGGGGCCGATGGCCATCTCGATCATGGGAGGCCTCGTGGTCGCCACGGCGCTCACGCTCGTGTTCGTGCCGGCGCTGTATGCCGCCTGGTTCCGCATCCGGCGCGACAGCCCGGCGCAGGCAACGGCCACTGCACCGCTCGCCGCCACGGCCACAGCCGCGGGCCATTGACGCACCCACCACCTTTCGAGGAGACGAGCTTGTCTGCAACCACCGATTCCCCATCCACCATCGGCATCCCTGGAACCACCGAGCACTTTCTCGACCCGCTCGGGTCGGAACCCCGAAGCCCCGGTCGACTGCGCTACCTCGCGGGCGGAACGGGGGCGCCACTGGTCCTGCTGCACACCGTGCGTACGCAGGCCGAGCACTTCCGCCACCTCATCCCGCTGGTCCAGGAGCGGTACACGGTGTACGCGCTCGATCTGCCCGGCATGGGTTACTCGCAGATCGTGCCGGGTGCTTCGTACGACGAGCCCGCGATGCGCGCGGCGGTGAAGAGCCTCATCACCCGCCTCGACCTGCGCGACGTGACGCTGCTCGGCGAATCGATGGGCGCGACGCTCGCCCTCACCACCGCGGCCGATCTGCGCGAGCGGGTGCGGCGTGTCGTGGCGATCAATGCCTACGACTACGCCGGCGGCATCGCGCGGTCCAGCCTCCTGGCCCGGCTCGTCGTGGCCGGCGTGCTTGCGCCGGGTATCGGCCCGACCATCGCCGGCGTCGAACCCCGGCCCATCATGCGCGCCGTGCTGCGTGGAGGTCTCGGCAACACGGCCGCCCTGCACGAGGACTACGTCGATGAACTGCTGAAGGTGGGGCGCCGACCCGGCTACCCGGTCGTCGCACGCGCGGTGTACGGCAACCTGCCCAGCCTCATCGCGGCACGCACCCGTTATCCCGAGGTCTGCGCCGAGGTCCATCTCATCTATGGAGAAACGGATTGGTCACGACCCTCGGACCGACAGGCCAACAGGCAACTGCTTCCTGCGGCCGACTTCATCCAGGTGGCCCGTGCCGGTCACTTCATCGTCCTCGAAAGGCCAGACGTGCCCGCCAAGGTGCTGAACGACGCCGCGCGCGTTGCGAAACCCGCGCTCTGATGTCGCTCGACGCGACTTCATCTTCCTCCACCCGAGATGCAAAGGACCAAAGATGTTCGCCACCCTGCCGATCTTCGCGGCTGTCCGCCGGTCTCCCGCTCGCGGCCTGCGCATGACCTGCCTTGGTGCCATCGCAGCGATGGCTGCGGGTATCGCTGCCTCCGCAACGGTGCTCGAACGGCGGCCCGTCCTGTCGCTGGAAGCGGCCGAGAAGGCAGCGAGCGCCTGCCGCCAGTTGGCGGCGCAGAAGGCCTGGCGCATGAACATCGCGGTGGTCGACGCCGGTGCCCATCCCATCCTGTTCCAGCGCATGGACGCCGCGTTCCTCGGCTCGGGCGACATTGCCATGAGCAAGGCGAAGGCATCGGCCAACACGCCGTTTCCGACACGGGTCTTCCAAGAACTCTCCTTCGGCAAGGATCACAAGGGCGGCGGCGCGATGCCAGGCCTCGCCTTGGCGCCTGGCGTCCTCAGCATTCCGGGCGGCTTGCCGATCAAGGTGGGCGATGTGCTGGTGGGCGCGATCAGCGTGAGCGGCAGCATGCCCGACAATGACGAGTTATGCGCGCAGGCCGGCCTTGATGCGATCAAGGGCCTGTTGAAGTAGCCGAGCCAAGTGCGGCGATCTCTCTGAAGGACCCGTGTCGTCGCACGGCGGGCAAGCGGTTTCAGTGATCGATCGAATACCTTCAGCGATCCGACAACGCAAGCACTGACGGCCTCGGGAAATCCAGGGCGCCGCGCAAACGTGTTCGTCGAGAACGGCATTGCGGCACCGCCCTCGACGGCAGATCCACCTTGACGCGCTTGTGGGGCCTACGGATCGCTTTGAGGCGACGAGTCCGGGACAGTCGATGTCGCCGAAGGGTAGACCTGCGCCTGTCGTCGGGCGCGGTAGGGGTCGTTCGCGGAAAGCCGGCCCGCAGCATATTGCCGGTTGGCCGCTTGCAGGTGGGCAGCCGACGCGCAAGTTCTTCAAGCGCCGGCGACCGGTATCGGACATAGCGGCCTCTCGTCCGCCGACGGCGAGTGGCTCAGAGCAGTCTGCAGCGGCCGCTCGATCAGATGACCCGAATTGAACTCCTGCCCGGGCTTTACCGCTCAGCAGCGTAGGGTCCGGCCGAGACCAGCCGACGGTCTCGGAGGCACCCCCGGCACACCCGATGGCCCTTCTCATCGTGGAACTGCCTTGCACCTCGCCCTATGCTTGCCGCAAGGCGCACCCCATGCCCGACCCCTTCGCCCTCGCCCGCTTCGTCGACGCCCAGGCCTCGGTCTACGCCGCGGCGCTGGCCGAGCTGCGCGCCGGCGCGAAGGCCAGCCACTGGATGTGGTTCGTGTTCCCGCAGCACCGTGCGCTCGGCCGCAGCGCGATGGCGCTGCGCTTCGGCATCGGCTCGGCGGCCGAGGCGCTGGCCTACTGGCGCCACCCGGTGCTGGGCGCGCGGCTGCGGCAGTGCTGCGAGGCACTGCTGGCACTGCAGGGCCGCACGGCGCAGCAGGTCCTCGGTTCGACGGACGCGCTGAAGCTGCGCTCGTCGATGACGCTGTTCGCGCAGGCGGTGCCGGACGAGCCGCTGTTCCAGCGCGTACTGGATCACTACTACGGCGGCGTGCCGGACCCCCGCACGCTGGAATTTCTGGCCTGAAACGGCCCGCCGGCCGGCCCGGGCGCCCCGGGCTTCGGTAGCATCACGCCCGCCCCGGCAAAGCGCCGGACGGCGCCACATGCCGATTCCGATGCCCTGCCCCGACAACGCGGCCCTCCGCCGCGCCCCAACGACCACCCCGCCACCATGACCGCCCCCCGCATCCACTCGCTCCTCGTCGCCAACC
>CAYOXW010000010.1:0-31457 GCA_964408005.1 uncultured Methylibium sp. | reverse complement strand
GTGGCCGACGTGCATCGCATCCTGTGCCGCGGCGGCGTGTTCCTCTACCCCTGGGACGCGCGCGAGCCCGACAAGCCCGGCAAGCTGCGCCTGATGTACGAGGCCAACCCGATGGCCTTCCTGGTCGAGCAGGCCGGCGGCAGCGCCACCAACGGCCGCCAGCGCATCCTCGACCTGCAGCCGACCCAGCTGCACGAGCGCGTCAGCGTCATCCTCGGCTCGAAGAACGAGGTCGAGCGCGTCACCGGCTACCACGGCACAGCGGCGGCGCCGGCCGACGCCGGCTGAGCCGGCGCGGCGGATGGCGGCCGTTCGCAACGCGCTGTACGCCCAGTCGGGCGGCGTCACGGCGGTCATCAACGCCTCGGCCTGCGGCGTGATCGAGGCGGCGCGCGCCGCGAAGACGCGCATCGGTCATGTCTATGCGGCACGCAACGGCATCGTCGGCGTGCTGCAGGAGGACCTGGTCGACACCGGCGCCGAGTCGGCCGCGACGATCGCGGCGCTGCGCCACACGCCGGCCGGCGCCTTCGGCTCCTGCCGCTACAAGCTCGGCGGCGCGACGGCCGAGGCCCAGTACGCGCGCCTGCTGGAGGTGTTCCGCGCGCACGACATCGGCTACTTCTTCTACAACGGCGGCGGCGACTCGGCCGACACCTGCCTGAAGGTCGCGGCGCTGGCCGCCTCGGCCGGCTACGCGCTGCAGGCGATCCACGTGCCCAAGACGGTCGACAACGACCTGCCGCACACCGACTGCTGCCCGGGCTACGGTTCGGCGGCCAAGTACGTCGCGGTGTCCGCGCTGGAGGCCTCGCTCGACCTGCGCTCGATGTGCGCCACCTCGACCAAGGTCTTCGTGCTCGAGGTCATGGGCCGGCACGCCGGCTGGATCGCCGCGGCCGGCGGCCTGATCGAGGACCACGGGCTGCCGGTCGTGCTGCTGTTCCCCGAGGTCCCCTTCGACGCGCCGGCCTTCGTCGCGCAGGTCGAGGCCGCGGTCGCCCGGCACGGCCACTGCACCGTGGTCGTCTCCGAGGGCTGCCGCGATACCGCGGGGCGCTTCCTCGCCGAACAGGGCGGGCAAGACGCCTTCGGCCACGCCCAGCTCGGCGGCGCCGCGCCAGTCGTCGCCCGGCTGCTCCAGCAGTCGGCGGGGCTCAAGGTGCACTGGGCGGTGGCCGACTACCTGCAGCGCGCGGCGCGCCACGTGGCCTCGCGCACCGACGTGCGCCAGGCCTACGAGCTGGGCCGCCATGCGGTCCGCCAGGCCCTGGCCGGCCGCAACGCGGTGATGGTCACGCTCGAACGCAGCAGCGAGAGCCCCTACCGCTACCGCCTGGGCACGGTCGACCTGTCCGCGGTCGCGAACGTCGAGCGCCCGATGCCGCCCGAGTTCATCCGCGAGGACGGCTATGGCATCAGCGAGGCCTGCCGCCGCTACCTGCGCCCGCTGCTGCGCGGCGAGGATCCGCCGCCCTATGGCCGCGACGGCCTGCCGGCCTACGCGACGCTGCGCCTGGCACCGGTGGCGCGGCGCCTGGGCGCCTTCGCCGCGCGCTGAGGCCCACGGCCGCGGCTATACTTGCGGGCTTCACGCCGGTGTAGCTCAGTTGGTAGAGCAGCGCATTCGTAATGCGA
Source organism: uncultured Methylibium sp. (assembly GCA_964408005.1). Classification (GTDB taxonomy): domain Bacteria; phylum Pseudomonadota; class Gammaproteobacteria; order Burkholderiales; family Burkholderiaceae_C; genus Methylibium. The sequence continues at coordinate 29,819 of CAYOXW010000010.1, read as the reverse complement.
AGGTCGGGAGTTCGACTCTCTTCACCGGCACCAAACCCTTCGAGGCCCGCGAGCGATCGCGGGCCTCGTCGCATCGGACCCGCAATGCGCACGCGCCTGCGCCGGGGCCCTTGATTCCGCCCGCCCCGGGGTCATCTGCGTCGAAACGCCCTTCGCCGCCATGATCGCCGTTTGCCCCACCTGCTCGACCCGCAATCGCGTCCCCGACGAACGCCTCGGCGACGCGCCGGTGTGCGCTCGCTGCGGCAGCGCGCTGCTGCCGGCCGCGCCGGTGTCGCTGGACGACCGCCACCTGGGCGCCTATCTCGCCGGCAGCGAGGCGCCGGTGCTGGTCGACTTCTGGGCGCCCTGGTGCGGCCCCTGTCGCCAGATGGCGCCGCAGTTCGAGGCCGCGGCCAAGCAGCTGCCGAGCGTGCGCTTCGTCAAGGTCGACACCGACGCCGCGCCCGAGGCCGCACGCCGCCACGGCATCCGCAGCATCCCGACGCTGGCCTTATTCCATCGCGGTCGCGAGCTCGCCCGGCTCGGCGGCGCGCTGCCCACCAGCCAGCTCGTCCAATGGGTGCGGCAGCAGCTCGCCTGACGCAGGTCAAGCCGCCGGGGGCGTGACCGACCTATCGTTGCGCTGCGCTCGTCGCGTGAAGCAGGAGCAAGCATGCAATCGAATGTCGGTGGCCTCGACCGGGGCCTGCGTATCGTCGGCGGGACCGCGCTGCTGGGGCTGGCGCTGGCCGGTGTCATCGGGCCCTGGGGCCTGATCGGCATCGTGCCGCTGCTGACCGGCGTGCTGCGCTGGTGCCCGGCCTACAAGCTGTTCGGCCTGTCGACCTGCCCGCTGGGCTCGAAACGCTGAGCCGCGCCGGCCCTCAGGCCGGAGCCGCCATCCGCTGCGCCAGCCTCTCGCTCAGGCGGCGCACGTTGCCAGCCGAGATCAGCTGCGCGTACAGCAGGCCGAGCATGCCGGTGCGCAGCAGCTCGGCAACGGTGGCCTCGGGCAGCGCCTTGAGCTTGTCCTCGTCGATCATCTGCACGCCACCGGCGTTGAGCTTCTGCCCGTCGGGCAGCGTGATGTCGATCTGCACCGGCTTGAGCAGGTCGAGGTCGACGACACGCCGGCACAGCTGGCGCGTGCGCAGCAGGTCCTGCTCGAAGGCGTCCAGGAGCTTGGCCATGCCCTCGAGGAAGGGCGTGGCCCGCCCCTCGGCATCGAACAGCGCCTCGCCCTCGCGGTCGTTGAAGCCGTCCCAGGCCTCGTCGACGAGGAGGCTGAATTCGGCGCCGTCCGCGCTGCGCGTGCAGGCCAGCGGGTAGCGGCGCAAGAAGGCGGGCACGTAGCGCGCGTCCCAGCTGCCGTCGGGTCGCACGAACAGGTTCTCGTCGGGACGCAGGCCGAACAGCGCGACCGGGCCGACCTCGGCGCGCCCCTGCCCGTCCTTCTCGCTCATCGGCACGAAGCCGATCACGAACTCCTTGGCCACTTCGGGAAACTCGCCCACGGCCACGAGGCCGGCGTTGAGCTGCGCGGCGACGCCGAAGTGCTCGAGCCGGCGCAGGCGCTTGCCACGGTGCAGCTCGCGGTCCAGCAGCACCGGTTGGCGGTACAGGGCGGTCAAACTCATTCAGGTCTCTCCAGTCAGGGCGGCGGTTGGCGGAGGCGCGGGATCGTCGATGCGGCTCACCAGGACCTTGTCGACGCGCTTGCCGTCGAGGTCGACGATCTCGAAGCGCCAGCCCGCCCATTCGACCACGTCGGTGGTCTGCGGCAGGCGGCCGAGCAGCAGCATCGTCATGCCGGCCAGCGTGTTGTAGCGCCCGCGGTCCTCGTCGGGCAGCTCCTTCAGCGCGAGCCGGTCCTTGAGCTCATGCACCGGGATCAGGCCGTCGAACAGCCACGAGCCGTCCTCGCGCTGCACCGCCCAGGCATCGTCGGCGGCGGCCGTGGTGAACTCGCCGGTGATCGCCTCGAGCACGTCGCGCAGCGTGATCACGCCCTGGACCTCGCCGTACTCGTCGACCACGAACACCATCTGCGTCGTCGAGCCGCGGAAATGCTCGAGCAGCTCCATGCCGCTGAGCGTCTCGGGCACGAACACCGGCGGCTGCAGGCCCTCGGTGAGGTTCAGCGACTCGCCGCGCGTGACCTGCTGCAGCAGCTGCTGCGAGGCCATCACGCCCAGCACCTCGTCGAGTCCGCCGCGGCACACCGGGTAGCGCGAATGCTCGTGCGAGCCGATCAGCGCGAGCGCGGTCTCCATCGGCGCCGCGGCGTCGAGCCAGGCGATCTCGGCACGCGGGATCATCATCGAGCCGACCTGGCGCTCGTCGAGGCGGAACACGTTGCGCACCATCTGGTGCTCGTGGGCCTCGATCACGCCGGCATCGACGCCCTCCTCCAGGCTGGCGGCGATTTCCTCCTCGGTGACGGCCCGGCTCGGTGCGTCGCGCAGCCCCAGCACGCCGAGCATGCCGTGGGTGCTGGCCGACAGCAGCCGCACGAAGGGCCGCGCCACCAGGCTCAGCACCGCCATCGGGCGGGCCACCAGGCGGGCCACCGTCTCCGGGTACATCTGGCCGATGCGCTTGGGCACCAGCTCGCCGAACACGATGGTGAGGTAGGTGATGATCACCACCACCCCGGCCAGCGAGGCGATGTCGGCCATGCGCGCCGGCACCTCGAACTGCGCCTCGAGCCAGCGCGCCAGCGGCTGCGAGAAAGCGGCCTCGCCGACGATGCCGTTGAGGATGCCGATCGAGGTGATGCCGATCTGCACCGTCGACAGGAACTGCGTCGGGTTGTCGTGCAGCCCCATCGCCGCGGCGGCGGCGGCGTCACCGGTCTCCACCATGGCCTGCAACCTTGCCTTGCGGCTGGCCGCGAGCGCCATCTCGGACATGGCGAACACGCCGTTGAGCAGGATCAGGAAGGCGAGGAACAGAAAGTCCATTCGGGTGTCCCGCGCGCGGCGGGGCACAGATCCGGGGCGCCGAGGGTAGCAGAATCGCCCCATGCACTATCTCGTCGGCGACCTCCAGGGCTGTTGCGACGCGCTGGAGCGCCTGCTCGCCGAGATCGGCTTCTCGCCCTCGCGCGACCGCCTCACCGTGCTCGGCGACCTGGTCAACCGCGGGCCGGCCTCGCTGGCGACGCTCGAGCGCCTGGCCGGCCTCGGCGACGCGGCCGACTGTCTGCTCGGCAACCATGACCTGCACCTGCTCGCCGTCGCCCACGGCGTGCGGCCGGCCCACCGCAGCGACACCTTCGACGACGTGCTGGCCTCGCCGCGGCGCGCGGCCTGGATCGACTGGCTGCGCACGCGCCGCCTCGCGCTGCACGCCCATGGCTGGCTGCTGGTGCATGCGGGCGTCGCGCCGCAATGGGACCTGGCGCTGACGCTCGCGCTCGCGGCCGAGCTCGAGGCCGCGCTCGCCGGGCCGGGGCTGGCGGCCTTCCTGCGCGAGATGTACGGCAACGAGCCGGCACGCTGGTCGGCGTCGCTCGAGGGGCAGGAGCGGCTGCGCTTCGCGGTCAACACGCTGACGCGCATCCGCTTCGTGCACGCCGACGACGGCACGCTCGACTTCCGGCTCAAGGAGGGCGCCGACGCCGCGCCGCCCGGCCTCGTGCCCTGGTTCGACGCGCCGGGGCGGCGCAGCGCCGGCGTGCCGATCGCCTTCGGCCACTGGTCGACGCTCGGCCTGCTGGATCGGCCCGACCTGCTGGCGCTCGACACCGGCTGCGTCTGGGGCGGACACCTGAGCGCGGTGCGCATCGACGGCGGACGACGTGAACTGCTGCAGGTCGCCTGCGCCCAGGCGCAGCGACCCGGCGCCTAGAATCGAAACCCTGGAGGTGTGGCCGAGCGGTCTAAGGCAGCAGTCTTGAAAACTGCCGAAGGGGTGACCCTTCCGTGAGTTCGAATCTCACCGCCTCCGCCAGTGCGATCAGGCCACGCAGGTGCGGTTCTTGCCAGTGCGCTTGGCCTCGTAGAGTGCCTCGTCGGCACGCTCGAGCGCCTGCTCGAGGCGCTCGCCGCCGCGATAGGGCGTGACGCCGGCCGAGAAGGTGACGAACACCTGCCCCTGGGCGTCGCTCATGAACAGCTCGGCGCTGAGCGTGCGCTGCAGGCGCGTCAGCACCTGGCGCGCCTCGTCGATCGGCGTGGCCGGCAGCAGCACGACGAACTCCTCGCCGCCGTAGCGCGCCAGCGTGTCGCCGGGGCGCAGCGCCTCGCCGACGCGACGCGTCAGGAACTTCAGCGCCTCGTCGCCGCTGGCGTGGCCGAGGCGGTCGTTGAGCTTCTTGAAGTTGTCGATGTCGATCAGCGCCACCGCCAGCGCCGGCCGGCCGTCGACCGCGTCGCGCTCGCTGCGCGCCTGCTCCACCTCGAAGGACTGCAGCAGCCCGCGCCGGTTCGCGACCTGGGTCAGCGGGTCGGTCGAGACCTCGCTGGAGAGGCGCTGGATCTCGGCCTCCAGCTCGGTCACGCGCACCTGCATCTGGCTGGCGCGGTCGTGCTCGCTGACGAGGCGCTGCTGGGTCTGGCTCACGCCCTCGGCGACCGCACGGCTCTCGACGGCCATCTCGCGCACCGTTCCGGCCAGGCTGTCGAGCGAATCGGCGCGATCGATCGCCTCGGCATAGCCGCCCAGGCGCTCGGAGAAGCGCCCGGTCTGCGCGCCGAGCGCGGCGATCTCGTCGAGCATCTGGTGGATCGAGGCCTTCAGCGCCTCGCGTGCGACGGCGCGCTCGCGACGCAGCTCGCGCTGGCGCTCCCGGGTGTCGTGCAGCAGCTCGGTGACCGAGCGCACGCCGCGCGCGGTCAGGCCGGTGTCGCTGTCGAACAGCTGGCTGCGCATCGCGCTGCACTGCCCCTGGACCCAGGAGTCGTCCTCGGCCAGATCGACCAGGCCCTCGGTCAGCTCGCGCGCCAGCTCGCCGAGCTGGCCGAGCAGGTGGTGGCGGTGCTGCAGCACGCGCTGGATGTCGATGCAGGCATCGGAGATGTCGTCGCGCAGCGCCGCCGGCCCCTCGGGGCCGAGGCGCGCCTGCAGCGCGGCGAGGCGCTCGGCGACCTCGCGCCCGCGCGCCTCGCTGGCCGGCAGCGCGGCCTGCACGGTCGCGCCGAGGTCGGCGGCAACGCGCGGCCAGGCGGCCGCGTCGGGCGAGCGCGGCGCCACGGCGTCACCGGGCGGCAGCGCCGCCAGCGGTGCCGGCGCGGAGACGGCCACCGCGGCCACCGGTTCATCGAGTGCGGCGAAGTCGCTCGCGGCGCCGTCCGGGCTGTCGCTGTCCCAGCTGGCGAGCAGCTGGCCGAGGCGTTGCTGCAGCCGGCGCGCGTCGCTGCGGCTGCCGCCGAGCACGCGCTGCAGGCTGTCCTTCTTGCGCGCGGTGGTCCACTGCCGCCCGCCGCGCTCGAGACCCCGCACGGTCCGCTCGATCAAGGCCGCCCAGGCGCCGCCCTCGACCGCCGGCTCGGCCGCGGCGCCGGGCGACGTGCCCCCCCGCTCGGCCTGGTAGGCGCGGGCAAAGTTCTCCGGCGTCGGCTCCTGCCGTTCGAGCGCCAGCCGTCGCAACGCCGCCTTGGCCAGCTGCGCCGGCGCCGTGGCGGGCGCCTCGACGCCGGACGGCGACGCGGCTTCGCGGTTCATCGCCACGCCCTCAACCGACGGCGGAGGCGCTACCCGGCTGCGCCTGGCGCGCGGCGCGCGGCGCGTGCCCGGCCGCGGCACGCCGCTCGCCCGGCCAGTCGGAGCGCACCGCACGGCCCGGGGCGAAATCGCACGCGTCGTACCAGGCCTCGAAGTCGGCGGCCGGCATCGGCTCGGCGAAGTAGAAGCCCTGCATGGTGCGGCAGCCGAGGTCGCGCAGGCGGTCGATCTGCAGCCGCGTCTCGACCCCCTCGGCGACGACGCGCATCCCCAGCACGTTGGCCAGCGCGAGGATCGCGTTGGCGACCGCCGAGGCGGTCAGCGTCACGCCGAGGCCGGTGACGAAGCTGCGGTCGATCTTGAGCTCGCTGATCGGCAGCTCGCTGAGCGCCGCGAGCGAGGAGTAGTCGGTGCCGAAGTCGTCGATCGCGATCTCGACGCCGTACTGGTTGAGCTTGTGCAGCGTCGGGCTGTCCTTGAGCCGCTTCATCAGCGTGCGTTCGGTGATCTCGACCTCGATCGCGCGGTGCGGCACGCCATGCGACTCGGTGGCGCTGCGGATCCACTCGGCGACGTCGTTGCGCTCGAACACCAGGCTCGGCAGGTTGACCGCGGCCGAGATCTCGATCGGCCGCGTGCGCCGCCGCCACGCGCCGGTCTGGCGCGCCGCCTCGCGGATCAGCCATTCGCTCATCGGCACGATCAGGCCGGTCTCCTCGGCCAGCGGAATGAACTCGCCCGGCGGCACCAGCACGCCGTTGCGCCGCCAGCGCATCAGCGCCTCGACGCCGACCAGACGCACGCGCTCGTCGTCGCGCTCGTCCAGGTACTGCAGCTTGGGCTGGTAGTACAGCACCAGCTCGTCGCGCTCGATGGCCTTGTGCAGCGCGCTCTGCAGCTCCAGGCGCTCGCGCCCGCGGCTGGCCAGCTCGGGTCGGAACACGGTGTAGTTGTTGCGCCCGCCGTCCTTGACCGAGTACATCGCGACGTCGGCGCTGCTGAGCAGGTCCACAACCGAGGCCCCGTCGCGCGGGAACAGCGACACGCCGACGCTGGCGGTGACGAAGTAGTCCTTGCCGTCGATCACGACCGGCTCGCGCATCTTGCCGAGGATGCGGCGCGCGACCTCGTCGATCGCCTCGTGGGCACGCTGCGGGTCGGCGTCGACGTCGGGCAGCAGCGCGACGAACTCGTCGCCGCCGAGCCGACCGACCGCCTCGAGCTGGCGGTAGGCGCGCGAGCCCTCGTTGCGCAGCGACTCGTCCTGCGGCACCGCGTCCGAGTGCCGCACGCACCCCTTGAGGCGCACCGCGACCTGGCGCAGCACGTCGTCGCCGGCCTGGTGGCCGAGGGTGTCGTTGATTTCCTTGAAACGGTCCAGGTCGATCAGCAGCACCCCGACCTGGTGGTTCAGCCGTCGCGCCTGCTCGACCGCCTTCTCGGCGCGCACCAGCAGGTTGGCGCGGTTGGGCAGTTCGGTCAGGGTGTCGAATTCGGCGAGCCGGCGGATCTTGTCCTCCTGGACACGCCGCTCCGTCACGTCCTGCACGATGCCGGTGTAGCCGCTCAGACCGCCCTGCTCGTCGTAGACCGGCTCGGCCTCGACGCGCACGGTGCGCTGGCGACCGTCGCGCAGCTGCAGCGAGACGTCGTCGGTGAACACGGTGCGGAAGTTCAGCGTGCTGCGCAGCCGCGCGACGAACTCCTTGCGGCGCGCGTGCGCGACCATCCAGACGATGCGCATCAGCGTCACCGGCCGCTCCAGCGGCAGCCCGAAGACGCGCAGCGCCTCGGGCGAGAAGCCCAGGCCGCGGCGGTCGCGCCACCACTCGAAGCTGCCCATGCGCGCCAGCTCCTGCGCGCGGGCGAGCTTGCTCTCGCTGCGCTTGAGCGCGCTGACGTCGCGCGAGGCCCGCAGCATGTGGCGCAGCCGCATCGCCAGCAGGCTCCAGTGCTCGGACTTGACGAAGAAGTCGGTCGCCCCGGCCGAGTAGGCCGCCTTGATCGAATCGTCGTCGTTCAGGCCGGTCAGCATCAGCACCGGCAGCATCTCGAACACGCCCTGCTCGCGCAACTCGCGGCAGGTCTCGAAGCCGCTCATGCCACCGGGCATGTCGGCGTCGAGCACGATGATGTCGGGCGACCAGTCGCGCAGTATGGCGAGCGCCGCCTCGCCGCTGGGCACCATCGTCACCGCGAAGCCGCGCCCTTCGAGGGCCGCGGCGGTGACGGTCAGCGTCATCTCGTTGTCGTCGACCAGCAGCACGCGGGCCGCCTCGATCGGCTCCTCGGCAAGATTGACGGCGTGCAGGTTCATCGGTCGGTGGGGGCTGCGATCGGCCAGCCGCTACGCGCCGGCCTTGGGCTCGACCAGGGCGCGCAGGCTGTCGCTGACCGCCCCGAGGTCGGCATGCATGGTATCGACCAAGGCGCCCAGGCCTTGCGTCTCGCCGTTACGGATCATCCGCTCTATGTCGGCACACAGGGCCGAAAGCTTGAGCGCACCGATGCTCGCCATCGACGACTTCAGCGTGTGCGCGACGCTGCGCACCCCGTCCATGTCGCCCGCGGCCATCGCGGTGTCGAGCTGGGGCATCAGCCGCGCGATCGAGGAGTCGAAGGCCTGCACCACGCGCTCGAGCAGGCGGTTGACGCCGCCCGGGTCGAGGTCGAACAGGCGTTGCAGCGCGGCCGGATCGAGCGGCGAATCGGGGGGCAGGCGATCGGGTGAAGCAGACACTTGCGTCATGACGGACTCTTCCGGGGCGGCGGGCGTGACGGGGGGTGCGGCGTTCGGGACGCCGACCGGGAGCCAGTGGGCGAGCATCGCATGCAGGCGGCTCTTGCGCAGCGGTTTGGCCAGGTAATCATCGAAGCCGACGGCCAGGTAGCGATCGCGGTCGCTGCCGAGCGCATGCGCGCTCACGGCGATCACCGGCGTCGCCGGCGGGGTGAGGAAGGCGTAGCGCTCGGACGGGCCGCGGCGGAAGCAGACGAGCGCCTCGACCCCGTCCATGCCGGGCATCTGGATGTCCATCAGCACCAGGTCGAAGCGCTGCTCGCACAGCGCCTGCAGCCCCTCGCTGCCGGACGAAGCCAGGTGCACGCGGGCACCGAGGCGGCGCAGCATCTGCGCGATGACCTCCTGGTTCACCGGATTGTCCTCGACCACCAGGATGTGGCCGCTCACGCGCGGTATCAGCGCGACCGTGGAAGGGAGCTCGCCGCCGGTGCCGCCGAGCGCTTGGCGCAGCTGGGCGCGCCGCACGGGCTTGGGCAGCAGCGGCATCCCGGCCGGCGCGTGCGCCAGGACGTCAGGGGCCGGCGCCAGCAGCATGAGCCGCGGTGCCGGCTCGCCGGCGGCCTTCAGCAGGGTCTCGGCCACCCGCACGCTGTCACCGCCGCCGAGCTGCTGGTCGAGCAGGATCACGTCGAAGGCCTCGTCGGCGGCGCGCGCGGCCTGCACGCGCGCCAGCGCGGCCGGCGCATCGGCCGCCTCGGCGACGCTCAGGCCCCAGCCGCTCATCAGGCCGCGCAGGGCCGCGCGCTGGCTTGCACTGTCATCGACGACCAGCGCCCGCCGCACGGCCAGCGGCGCGGCCGCCGGCTCGACGCCGGCCGCATGCGGCGGCTGCAGCGGCACGCGCAGCGTGAACACCGAGCCGCGGCCCGGCTCGCTGCGCGCGTCGATCATGCCGCCCATCAACGCCGCGAGCTGGCGCGCGATCGCCAGCCCCAGGCCGGCGCCGCCGTAGCGCCGCGCCATGCCGCCGCTGGCCTGGGTGAAGGGGGTGAACAGGCCGGCCAGCACCTCCGCGTCGATGCCGATGCCGGTGTCGGTGACGGCGAACTCGATCCACCAGCCGCCTCCGACGGTCGGCTGCGGTGCGCGCCGCAGCTCGACGACGACCTCGCCGCGCTCGGTGAACTTGATCGCGTTGGCGACCAGGTTGTGCAGCACCTGGCGCAGCCGCAGCGCATCGCCGTGGGCGCGCTCGGGCAGGCCCGGACTCTCGAGCAGCGTCAGCTCGAGGCCGCGCTCGTGGGCCCGCGCGGCCAGCAGCTCGAGCACGTCCTCGGCCACCACGCGCGGCTCGAAGTCCGCCGGCGCGAGCGCCAGCGAGCCGGTGTCCATGCGCGAGTAGTCGAGGATGTCCTGGATGATGTCGAACAACTCCTCGCCACAGCGGTAGGCCGCCTGGGCGTAGCGCTGCTGGCGGCCGTCCAGCGGCGTGCCCAGCAGCAGTTCGGTCATGCCGAGGATGCCGTTGATCGGCGTGTGGATCTCGTGGCTCATGTTGGCCATGAAGCGGCTCTTGGCCTGGCTCGCCGCCTCGGCGCGCAGCGCCAGCGCCTGCGCCGCGCGGCTGGCCTGCTGCAGCTCGGCCTCGCGCGCGGCGATCTCGCCGCGGTGCTCGCGCAGCCGCGCGAGCATGCCGTTGAAGCGGCCGGCCAGCACGCCGAGCTCGTCGGCCGAGCCGACCTCGACCCCATGGTCGAAGTCGTCGCGCGCGACGCGCTCGGCGGCGGCGTGCAGGGCATCGATCTGGCGGTGGATGCGGCGCGTGAAGAAGGCGGCGACCACCAGCCCGAGCGCGAGCATCGCGACGCTCAGGGCGACGGTGCTCACCAGCAGCACGCCGCCGATCCAGCGGCTGGCCTCGCCGAGCACGGCCGAGAACTCGTCCTCCAGCGGCACCAGCGTGTGGTGCAGGGTCTCGATCTGCTGCACCAGCTCGGCGCCGCGTGCCGGCGACGGCCCCCCGCCCATCACCTCGGCGCGCAGCTCGCCCCCCAGCACGCGCAGGCGCTCGATGTGGCCATCGGCCTCGCCCCACAGCGTGATCGCACGATCGAGGTAGTCGACCTGGCGGAAGGTGCGGAACAGCCAGATCAGCCCGTCGATGTCGTCGGGGTGGTTGCGTCCCATCAGGAAGCCCTCGCGCGCGCGCGCCAGGTCGGGCACCGGCTTCTCGAGCTCTTCGCGCGCCTGGCGGTCCCCCAGGGTGGCCCGCAACGCCTCCTCGTAACGGCGGTAGTCGGCCTCGTCGCGCGACTGCGCGTAGCGGGTCAGGTTGAACACCGCGTCGCGGTGCGACTTGGCCCACAGCCCTTCGCCGGCGACGTAGGCGCGCACCGCCGACAGCACGTCGCCGTTGAGCTTGGTGACCCCGACCAGGATGCCGATCACCAGCACGAACAGCGACACGACGAAGCCGAGCTTGCGCGCCACCGGCAGGTCGTGCATCGCGGCGCGCAGGCCGCGCGCGCGCGGCCCCGGCGCCGGGCGCAGCGGCACGGGCGGGTCGACGGGGGGCACGCCTTGGATCACGGACATGCCCGAATGATCGCCGATGCCGGGCCCGCGGCACCGGCCGGCGGGGCTTCAGTCGAGCCGCGCCGCGTGAGACAGCGCACGCAGCAGCGCGCGGTTGATCTCGCCGGGATCGGTGATCAGCCGGTCGCAGGCCTCACGGATCGGATCGAGCGCGTCGCCCTCGACGGCGCGCACCATTTCGCAATACGGTGCATAGGGGCCGCTGCCGTCGGCCAGGGCCTGGTAGACGCGCTCGGGCACCGGCAGCGACTTCAGCAGCTCGCTGAAGGGCTGCTTGAACATCTGGTCGAGCAGCGAGAACACGCCGCAGATGAACATCTCGCCGCGCATCTCGTCGTCGCCGAGGTGCCGCACCAGCTCCTCCATCAGCAGGCCGCGGCGCACCGAGGCGAACATCACCGGCTTCATGTCCGCATCCTTGCTGGCGGTCGCCAGCAGCAGCGCGAGCCAGCGCTTCAGGCGGTTGTAGCCGAGCATCATGATGGCGTGGCGGAACGAGCTGATCTCGACGCTCAGCCCGAAGCCGGGCGAGTTGATGTAGCGCAGCAGCTTGAAGGCCAGCGTCGGATCGCGCTTGAGCGTCTCCTCGAGCTTGTCGACCGGCTCGGCCTGGTCGACGCGCCGGATCAGCTCGACGATCACCTGCAGATCGGAGGCCCCCGACTTCGGCTTGCCCGAGGTGCTGCTCTGGGCACCCGCCTGGGCGATCGCGTCGCTCATCGGCCAGCCGAGCACCGCCACGGCGCCCCGCGCGAACGAGGCCTCCATCTCCGCGATGCGGCTGACCCCGGCCTGCACGAAGCCGATGCTGCGCGTCGCGCCCGCCGCCGGCTGGGTCTCGCCGACACGGCGATCGTCGGCCAGGTCGATGATCGAATACTTGAAGCAGGGCAGCACCTCGCGCGGCAGCTCGCGCAGCGGCCGGCCCTTGATCAGCAGCGTGTTGCCCTTGGCGTGCAGCGCCGCGATCGCGGCGGTGTGGGCCGCCTCGCCGGCCATGAAGGCCGGGACCTCGATCATCACGTTGGCGCTGGGCTGCGCCTCGATCAGGTCGTGCAGCAGCGACTCGCTGAGCACGTTCAACGACACCCTGCCGCCGCCCTCGGGCCACACGGCGGCGACCTCGGCGAGCAGTGCGCCCGCGTCGAGCGGCGCGCCCGGGACCAGCGGGAACACGGTCAGGCGCGTGGCCGTCACCGCGCGCTGGCGATCGATCATGGGAGAGTAGCTCAGCGCAACCTGGCTGAGGATGCAGTCGCTCACGCGGCGCTCCTGGGCAAGAAAAGACGGAAGCGGGATCGGCGGTTTCAGCCGATGTGGTCGAACAGCGACAGCCGCTGCACCATCGCGTAGGACTTGAGGGCGGCATCGTAGCCGCTCTGCTGGTTCTGAAAGCGTGAAATTGCCTCGACCATGTCCAGATCTTCGGCGTTGGAGCGCTCGGTCTGGGCCCCGAGCTTGAGCGCGGCCAGCCGGCTCTCGATGCCGTCGATGCGGTTGAGCGTCTCGCCGGCCAGCGCGCGCTGCTGCTGCATGCGGCCGAGCGCGGCGTCGACGTCGCGCAGGCTGCTGTTGACCACCTGGCTGATCTGGCCGCTGTTCAGCAGCGGCGTCTCGAGCGCCGCCGCGGCCGCGTCGAGCACCGCGAAGACGTTCAGCGTCGCGCTCGAGGGCTCGATCGCGTAGCCGTCGCCGTCGGCCGGCGCGCCGCTGATCGTGAAGGACAGGCCCTCGACCTCGATGGCGCGGCCGCTCTCGTAGGGCATGTCGGTCAGCGCGGTCGGGTTGCCATCGCGCAGCACGGTGTAGGTGGTCACGCCGCCGCTGACCGTGAAGTCGATCGTGTAGGAGCCGCCGGTCAGCGCCGTCGGGTCGCTGACGCGGCCGCTGTCGACCCAGGCGCTGCCGTTCTGCGTGACCGCACGGGTCTCGAACACGCCATTGCCGGTGCGCGCCTGCAGCCAGGTGGCCGGCCCGTCGAGCGTCACCGGCAGGCTTTCGCCGGAGGCCACGTCGGTCTGGCCGCCGGTGCCGCGGAATTCGACCCCGGCGGGCGTGTCGACGAAGGGCGGGCTGCTCGAGCCCTGGCCGGCGAACAGGTAGCCGCCGGCGCCGTCGGGGCGGTTGGCGATCGCGAACAGCTGCTTGCGCGTCTCGCGCAAGGCCAGCGCGAGGCTGCGCCGCTCGGCGGCGCTGTAGGTCGCGTTGCCGGCCGCGATGAGCTTCTCGCGCGCCTGCTGCAGCAGCTCGCCGGCATCGCCGAGCGCGGACTCGCCGAGCTGCATCGCATTGCGGCTGGCCTCGACGGCGCGCTGGCTGGCCGCGCTGCGCGCCTCCAGCGCCAGCGCACGCTCGGCGCGCGCGGCCGCGGTCGGGTCGTCGCTGGCGCGGTTGACGCGCTTGCCGCTGCTCAGCTGCATCTGGCTCTCGGCCATCTCGACCTGACGGCGCTGCAGGTTGGCGATCGCGGCTTCGTAGCTGTGGGCGGTGCTCAGGCGCATGGGGATTCTTTCGCGAAGGGTCAGCGACCGGCCACCGACAGCAGGGTGTCGAACACGCCCTGCGCAATCTGCAGCACCTTGGCCGCGGCCTGGTAGCCCTGCTGGAACTGGATCAGTCGCGCGGCCTCCTCGTCGAGGTTGACGCCGGTCTTGGCCGCCAGCGCCTCGGCGGCGTTCTCGGCCACCGCGCCGGAGATCGCGCTGGCGCCGCGCGCGCTCTGCACGCGCACGCCGACGTCGGCCATCGCGCGCGCATAGGCGCTGGTGATGGTCTCGCCCGGCGACAGCGCGCCGCCGGACAGCAGTTCGCGCCCGACCATGCCCTCGTCGCGCAGGTCCAGCAGCGACAGCGCGTTGCCGTTGTTGGCGGCCGGGAAGGCGGTGCGCGCGACCTGCAGCGTGTCGCCGCTGCGCGGCACGCCGTTGAGGCTGAGCTCGAAGCCGTTCAGCGCGATCGGCGAGCCGGCCGACCAGGTCCCGGTGCCGCTGGCGACGACCGCGCCACCGGCGTCGGTGAGGCTCCAGCTGTAGTTGCCGGCGTCGTCGGTAAAGGCGATGTCGGCGCTCAGCGCGGGATCGAGCGCGCCGCTGACGGTGCGCAAGGCCCCGACCGTCGCGGTGCCGACGTTCTCGGCGCCGACGGTCGCGGCCACCTGCGAGGCCGCGGCGATGCCGCGCGGGTCGTCGAGCACGCGCGCCATGCCGGCCGGCGCGTTGCTGACCGGCTGCAACAGGTAGCGGTCGTTCGCGCCCGGCGCCGGCGTGCCGACGTCGATGCGAAAGCCGTCGACCTCCTCGCCCGGCAGCACGCTGCGCTCGACGCCGTCGCTCAGGCGGCTCAGCAGGTACTGGCCCGGGTTGAGCGGATCGGCGCGCAGCTCGTAGTCGCTCGGCTGCAGCCGGGTCACGTCGGTGATCGTCAGCGCGACGGTCGGCACGCTGCGCCCGTCCGGGCCGATCGTCGAGGCCGCGAAACTGCCGTCGGCGGCGCGCGCATTGCTGCCCGAGGGCAGCACGCGCGGCGCGCCGACGGAGAGCAGCGGCGCACCGGTGCCCGGCGGCTGGCGCAGGTCCAGGCCGAGCGCCTGCTGCGCATTGAGCCGCCCCGCCAGCGCGGTCGCGAGCTGGCCGACCAGCGCACGCGCGTCGCCGAGGTCCTCGTTCTGGAACTTCAGCAGCCCGGCGATGCTGCCGCCGCTGATCGAATCGGTCGGCACCAGCCGGTCGGTGCCGGCCTCGGCGATGCCCAGGCGCACGCGCGCCGGGTCGTACTCGTCCGGCAGCACCCTCAGCGGCAGCGCCGAGTTCGCCAGCACCAGCCGCTGTCCCCCGCCGATGAACACGCCCAGCGAGCCATCGTCGGCCGGGATCGTCGTGACCTGGATGTGCTCGGAGATCTCGCTGATCAGCCGGTCGCGCTGGTCGAGCAGGTCGTTGGGCGCGTGGCCGGTGCCGAAGGCCGCGGCGATCTGCTGGTTGATGCCGGCCACCTGCTGCGCGAGCGCGTTCACGGTGGCCACCGAGTTTCGCAGGTCCTGGGACACCCCGGCCTGCAGCGTGTTGATCTGCTCGCCGGCGGCGCGAAAGCGCGAGGCCAGCTCCTCGGTGCGCGCGAGCACGACCTGGCGCGCCGAGCTGTCCTGCGGGCGGTTGGCGACGTCGACGAAGGCGTTGAGCAGCTGGCCGGCGGCGTAGCCGATGCCCTGCTCGCCCGAGACGAACACCTTCTCGAGCCGCGTGAGCTGCTCGAGGCGGGTCTCGTCGAGCGCGGCGCGGGCGCGCGAGCTCGCGGCCTCGCGGGTCAGGAAGGCGTCGGCGGCCCGGGTGACGGTGTCGATCTTGACGCCCTTGCCGAAGAAGCCGGCGCCGGTGTACTGGCCGCCCGCGGTCGACAACTCCACCTGCTGGCGCGAATAGCCCTCGGTGCCGGCGTTGGCGATGTTCGAGCCGGTCGTCTGCAGCGCGGCGTAATTGGCAAACATGGCCCGGGTGCCCAGGCTCATCAGTCCGGACATGGCGCTTCCCTCAGGTCGTCAGCGTGCGCTGCAGCCGCAGCGTGGTGTTGATGACACGGCCGAGCTTGGCCGCGTAGGCCGGGTCGGTCGCGTAGCCGGCCCGCTGCAGGCCGACGGCGAATCCCTGGGCGCTGCCGCCCTGCTCGATCACCTTGGCATAGCGCGGGCTGTCCTTGAGCAGGCGCGCGTAGTCGCGAAACGCCTCCTCGTAGCTCGCATAGGCGCGGAACTTGGCCTGCACCTTGCGCGGCTGGCCGTTGATGTATTCGGTGGTCGTCACCTCGGCGACCGGGCCCTTCCAGTTTGCCCCGGCCTTGATGCCGAAGACGTTGTGGCTCGGGCTGCCGTCGGCGTGGCGGATCTCGCGCTTGCCCCAGCCGGACTCGTGCGCGGCCTGGCTCAGGATGAAGGCGCCAGGGACGCCGGTCTCGGCCGCGGCCGCCTCGGCGGCCTCGCTGTGGCGGGCCACGAAGTCCTGCGCGCGCGAGGCGCCGGGCAGACGCTCCCACGCCGGGGCCGCTGCCGCCGCCTGGGGCGCGGGCGTGGCGTCGCCGGGCTGGCCGAGCTGGCGCTCGAGCTGCTTGGCGATCAGTGTCGACAGCCCGCCGGGCAGGCCACTGAGCTTCTGGGCGAACTGGCCGTCGAGCAGCTCGGTGCCCATCTGCGTGCCACCGTTGTCCATCAGGCCGGTGCTCATCGTGGCCTGGCGCATGCTCTTGAGCAGCTCCTGCATGAACAGCGATTCGAACTGCTTGGCGGCCTGCTGGATCGCGGCGCGCGGGTCCTGCGTGGCCTGCGCCTGCAAGTGGCGCAGCGCCGCGCCGTCGAGGCCGCTGCCGAGTCCGGGCGTGTTCACCGCGCGACCCTCGCGGGCGCCGCGTGGACGCGCGCGCACCGCTGCGGCACGGCGGCGAGGGGGCTCGGCCGGCTCATCAGATCACCTCGAGCTCGGCGTTGAGCGCGCCGGCCGCCTTGATCGCCTGCAGGATCGCGAGCAGCTCCTGCGGCGTCGCGCCGAGCGAGTTCAGGGCCTTGACGACGTCGGTGAGCTGGGTGCCGGCGGGCAGTTGGATCAGCGAGCCGGCGTCCTGCTTGATCGCGATGTCGGCCTTCTCGGCCTGCACCGTCTGGCCGCCCGACAGCGGGCCGGGCTGGCTGATCACCGGGGTCGAGGAGATCGTCACCGAGAGGCTGCCGTGTGCGACCGCGCAGGGCGCGAGCGTGACGGCCTGGTTGACCACCACCGAGCCGGTGCGCGCGTTGACGACCACGCGCGCGGCCGGCGCGCTCAGCGCGATCGGCAGGTTCTCGATCTCGGCCAGGAAGGCCACGCGCGCGTCCGGCGAGGCCGGCATGCGCACGCGCACCGTGCGGCCATCGAGCGCCTGCGCGCTGCCCTCGCCCATGCGGGCGTTGATCGCCTTGACGACGTCGCGCGCGGTCGAGTAGTCGGCCGAGTTGAGATCGAGCTGCAGCGTGTCGCCCTGGGCCAGCGGCGTGGGCACCGCGCGCTCGACCGTCGCGCCGGCCGGCACGCGGCCGGCGTTGAGCGAGTTGACCTGCACCTTCGAGCCGCCGGCCGAGGCGCCGGCGCCGCCGACGATCAGGTTGCCCTGCGCCAGCGCGTAGACCTGGCCATCGGCGCCCTTGAGCGGCGTCGCGATCAGCGTGCCGCCGCGCAGGCTCTTGGCATTGCCCATCGACGAGACGTTGACGTCGATGGTCTGGCCGGGCTGCGCGAACGGCGGCAGCGCGGCGGTGACCATCACCGCGGCGACGTTGCGCAGCTGGATGCTGGTGCCCGGCGGCACCGTCACGCCCATCTGCTGCAGCATCGCGTTCAGGCTCTGGGTCGTGAACGGGGTCTGGGTGGTCTGGTCGCCGCTGCCGTCGAGGCCGACGACGAGGCCGTAGCCGACCAGCTGGTTGGCGCGCACGCCCTGCACGGCGGCGACTTCCTTGAGCCGCGCGGCCTGCGCGTCCTGCGGCCACGCCAGCGCGGTGGCGACCAGCACGAGGGCCAGGCCGATCACGCGGAGCAGCAGCGCGTCGGCGGTCGCAACAGGGGCGTGGAGGCGGTGCATGGTGGTGACGGCGGCATGAGGGTCCTTGTCACCATTCTGGGAATCTTTAGATCGGCAGAACGCTCAAAAAGAACCGCGCCAACCAGCCAATTACCTGCGCGTCGGCCTGGGCGCCACGGCCGCGCTGCTCGATGCGCACGTTTGCGATCTGCGCCGAGGCGACCGAGTTGCCCGGCTGGATCGCGCGCGGATCGACCTGGCCCGTGAAGCGCAGCACGTCGACATGGGCGTTGACGCCGATCTGCTTCTCGCCGGCGATCATCAGGTGGCCGTTGGGCAGCACCTCGGTGACGGTGGCGGTGATCGTGCCGGTGAAGGTGTTGGCGCTGGCGGTCGTGCCCTTGCCCTCGAAGCCGTTGCTCGAGCTGCCCGAGGCGCTGGCGCGGTTGAAGGCGCTCGACGGGAAGAAGGGCAACGCGGTGATGCCGGCCTCGACCGAGCCGGACTTGTCGACCGAGCTGGTCGACTGCTGGCTGGCCGCGACCTTCTCGACGATCTGCACCGTGATCGTGTCGCCGACCAGGCGCGCACGGTGATCCTCGAACAGCGGGCGGTAGCTGGCGGCCTGGAAGATCGAGCCGTTGTTGAGCGCCGGCGGCGCCGGCGGCGCCGGACGCACCGGCTGGGTGTCGGCGATGTCGACCTTGGGGCGCATCGCTTCGCAGCCCGCCAGCAACAGCGCCGCGGGCAGCACGACGAGGAGGACGGCGCGCATCACAGCTGCCCCAGACGCTGCAGCATCTGGTCGGAGGTCTGGATCGCCTTCGAGTTGAGCTCGTAGGCGCGCTGGGTCTGAATCATCGCGACGAGTTCCTCGACCACGTTGACGTTGCTGGTCTCGACGAAGCCCTGCGCGAGCTGGCCCAGCCCGTTGCTGCCGGGCGCACCGGCATTCGGCGTGCCCGACGCGGCGGTCTCGGCGTAGAGGTTCTGGCCGCGCGGCTCAAGGCCGGCCGGGTTGACGAAGCTGGCGGTCTGCAGCTGGCCGACCTGCTGCGGCAGCGCCTGGCCGGGCAGCGCGACGCTGACCACGCCGTCGGCCGCGACCGTGATGCTCTGCGCATTGGCCGGGATCACGATGCCGGGCTGGACCACGTAGCCGTTGTTGGTGACGAGCTGACCCGTGGCGTCGACCTGGAAGGCGCCGTCGCGCGTGTAGCCGGTGGTGCCGTCGGGCAGCTGGATCTGGAAGAAGCCGCCGCCCTTGATCGCGACGTCGAGGTTGTTGCCGGTCTGCTGCAGGTTGCCCTGGCTGAACTGGCGCGAGGTCGCGACCGCCT
This sequence comes from uncultured Methylibium sp., assembly GCA_964408005.1. GTDB lineage: Bacteria > Pseudomonadota > Gammaproteobacteria > Burkholderiales > Burkholderiaceae_C > Methylibium. The sequence continues at coordinate 10,952 of CAYOXW010000010.1, read as the reverse complement.
GCGTGCCCAGGCCGACCTGCAAGCCGGTGGGCAGCGTGCTCTGCTCGGTGCTGTTGGCGCCGGACTGCCGCACCGTCTGGTACATCAGGTCCTCGAACACCGCATGCGCCCGCTTGTAGCCGTTGGTGGCGCTGTTGGCGAGGTTGTGCGAGATGTGGTCCAGCTGGGTCTGCTGGGCCTCCATGCCGGTCTTGGCGATCCAAAGCGAACGCATCATGGCGAGGGGCTCCTTGTCGGCCGATGATGCGGCGACTGGAGCGTCGCGAGACGCGGAAAAGCTGCGGCTTCGGACCTCAGTTCCGGGCGTACCGCCACCCCCGGGCCGGGGGCGGCACGGGCCTCAGCGGACCGGCGCCACCACCGGCGAGGAGAACTCGCGGCCGACGACCGCGCGGGCGTAGAAGTACTTGTTGCGCGCCGCGTCGCTGAGCTCGTCGATGTTCACGCGCCCGGCGGCGTCGCAGGGGAACACGAGCCCACGCCCGTTGACGCACAGGGGGCGGAAGCTCAACTGGTAGCCAGTGCGTTCAGCGGAAATGATCGAGAGCGTGTCCATGATGCAACTCCTCACACCGGGCGGCCTGCGCCCGAGCGCATCGCTTCGATACGCCTGACCATCCTTTGCACGGAGCGTGCCAATGCGGGTCGCACCCCCACCGCAATCGCAATCCGTTGATTTAAATGAGGAATTTAATTTCCTCGCGCCACGCGGACTGCCCCACCCCCGCCCGAATTTCGGACAGGTCGATGCGCATTCCAGGACGACCCAGGGGCCGCGCTCAGCAGGCCTGGGCGACCCGCAGGCCCTTGAGGAAGGCGCGTCGCACGCGGCCGGCGGCGAGCGCCGCGCTCACCTCGCGCGAGTGCCTCTCGGCACCGCTGAGCTTGCGCAGCCAGCCGCGAAACGGCAGCACGCCCTGGGCCGCCCCCTGGATCGCGCCGATCGCCGCGTCGCCGACGGCTTGCGAGCCGCGCTCGACCATCGAGCGCTCCGCCTCGTCCTTCAGCGCATCGAGGTCCGGGCCGAGCAGCTCGTCGAGCGCCACGACCGCCTCGCCCAGCGACTCGCAGTCGATGAGCGGCGGCAGCGCGTATGGCGCCGCGCGCGCGGCCGCGAGCAGGGGCGGGATCTCGGTGCGGGTGAGGTTGAGATCGGCCAGCGGCGAGGTCGCGGCATCGGTGACGCGCTTGCTGTCGGGCACCGCCGCGCAGGCGGCGCACAGCAGCACGACGGCGATCGACGACAGCAGGCGGAGCATGGCGGCGCGCCGGTGGCGCTGCGGAAATGCGGGCCCCCGAGCGTAACGCGCGGGGCGGCCGCCTCAGGGATTCATCGACAGCAGCCGGCCGGCGGCCTGCTCGTCGCGCTCGGCGGTCTGCAGCATCTTCATCTGCGCCTCGAACTGGCGTGCCGCGGCGATCATCGCGACCATGTTCTCGATCGGATTGACGTTGCTGCCCTCGAGCGCGCCGGCGCTGAGCCGCGCATTCGGGTCGGCCGGCAGATCGCCGTCGGCAGCGCGGAACAGGCCGTCGTCACCGCGTGACAGCGGCGCCTCCGGCGTGACGAGCTTGAGCCGCCCGACGGTGTTGAGCGTGCCGTTGGCCTGGCGCACGCTGACGCTGCCGTCGGCGCCGATCGTCGGTTCGGTGTTCGGCGGGATCGTGATCGGACCGCCATCGCCGAGCACGGTGCGCCCGCCCGAGGTGCTCAGCGTGCCGTCCGGCCCGGTCTGCAGCGAGCCCATGCGCGTGTAGGCCTCGGTGCCGTCGAGGCCCTGCACCGCGAGCCAGGCATTGCCCTGCATCGCGACGTCGAGCGCGCGGCCGGTCGAGGCGACGGGCCCGGGCGTGACGTCATGCCCGGTCGTCGTCTCGAGCGCGTAGACGCGCGTGCTGGCGCCGTCGCCGCGCACCGGCACGGCGCGGAAGGCCTGCAGCTCGGCGCGAAAGCCGGTCGTCGAGGCATTGGCGAGGTTGTTCGACAGCACCTCCTGGCGCTGCATCGTCGCCTTCGCGCCGGCCATCGACAGGTAGATCATCCGGTCCACGTCGCCCTCGCCTTCTCAGGATGCGCGTCGCTCAGCGCAGGTTGACGATGGTCTGCAGCACCGCGTCGGTCGTCTTGATCGACTGGGCGTTGGCCTGGTAGACGCGCTGCACCGTGATCATGTTGACCAGCTCGGCCGTCATGTCGACGTTGCTCTCCTCGAGCGCGCCGGACTGCAGCACGCCGAAGTTGCCGTCGCCGGGCGCGCCGACCACCGGGTCGCCCGAGGTGTAGGTCGCGCTCCAGGCGTTGCCGCCCGTCGGCTGCAGGCCCTGCGGGTTGCGGAAGTTCGCGAGCTCGAGCTGGCCGGCCGGCTGGCTCTGGCCGTTGCTGTAGCGCGCCATGATGACGCCGTTGCCCTCGACCGTGATGCCCGAGAGCTGGCCCGGCGCAAAGCCGGTCTGGGTCAGGCTGGTCACGCCGAAGCTGGCGCCGTACTGGGTCGTGCTGGTGAGGTCGAGCTGGATGCCGGCGATCGGGCGCGTGTCGCCGCCGCCCGGGCGCGTCGTCCCGGGGATGTCGATGGCCACCGGGCCGGTGGGCGACGACGGGGCCCCGCCGGTGGTCGGGAACTGCAGCGTCGTGCTCGGCAGCGGCGAACCGCCGGCATCGGTGCTCACCGGCACGCCGTTGGCCGTCACGTAGACGTCCCAGCTGTCGGTGGCGGTCTTCTGCAGGTAGTAGGTCAGCGCGACGTCCTGGCCGAGCGCGTCGTAGACGGTCACCGAGGTGGCGTTGTTGTAGGTCGACGGATCGTCGAAGTCGATGCCGCCGCCCGCCGGCATCGTGACCGCGGCACGCGCATCGAGGTTCATCTCGATGTCGATCGCATCGGTGGCGCGCGGCGCGATGCCGGCCGTGGGCAGCTGGATCGGCTGGGCCTGCCCAGGCACGATGTTGCCCTGCGCATCTGCCTGGTAGCCCATCAGCATCTGGCGCTGGTTGTTGACGATGAAGCCTTCGCGGTCGAGCTTGAACTGGCCGTTGCGCGTGTACTGCGTCGGGTTCAGCCCGTCGCTGACCTGGAAGAAGCCGGAGCCGTTGATGGCCAGGTCCATCGGGTTCTCGGTCGTCGTGATGTTGCCCTGCGTGAACTGCTGGGCCACCGCGGCGAGGTTCACGCCGATGCCGATGGTGTTCGAGCCGGCGCCGTTCATCGCGTTCGCGTAGACGTCGGAGAACTCGGCGCGCGCGACCTTCGCGCCGTAGGTGGCGGCGTTGGCGATGTTGTTGGCGATGACCTCGAGGTTCTTGGCCGAGGCGTTCAGACCGGACAGACCTTGCTGGAAGCTCATGAGGGGGTTCCTTCGTCGGAGGGAGAACGGCGCGTTGCGCCTCAGGAAATGGCCTTGACCTGGGTGTAGGGCACGCTGCCGCCGTACATCAGCTCCAGCTGCAGCGCGTTGCCCGAGGTGGACACCGCGCGCACCAGGTCGGTGGTCAGCGGCGTCGCGGTGAGCGTCGTGCCGCCCGAGCGCGCGACGACGCGGAAGGTGATGCCGTCGGTGGAGGCGCCCTCGGGGGCCTTCCACTCGAAGCCGTTGCGCCCGGCCGAGGCCGCGCCGACGTCGACGGTGTCGATCACGCGGCCGCCCGGCGAGAGGATCTCGACCTTGACGCTGTCGGCCGCGCTGGTGAGCTCGAAGCCGCCGGCGGCCGTGCCGTCCTCGGCAAAGCGCAGCGCATTGCCCTGCATCAGCACGCTGCGGCCGACCAGGCTGGCGCCCTGCATCATCTGGCTCGACAGCATCTGGCTGGACAGCGACTGCACCGTGTCGTTGAGCTTCTCGATGCCGGTGACGGTGTTGATCTGCGCCATCTGGCTGGTGACCTGCGCGTTGTCCATCGGATTCAGCGGGTCCTGGTTCTGCATCTGCGTGACCAGCAGCTTGAGGAAGCGCTCGGAGGCGTCCTCCTTGGTCACGGCGGCCGTGGCGCTGGTCGCGCCGAGGCCGGTGACGGCGAGGGAGTCGGTGACGGCGGGCATGGCGGTCCTTCAGCGTGGCGACTCAGCCGCCCTGACCCATCTGCAGCGTCTTCAGCAGCAGGGTCTTGGCGGTGTTCATCACCTCGATGTTGTTCTGGTAGGAACGCGAGGCCGAGATCATGTTGACCATCTCCTCGACCGCGTTGACGTTCGAGTAGGTCACGTAGCCATCGGCGTCGGCCTGCGGGTGCTTGGGATCGAGCACGCGGCGCCCGGCGCTCTGGTCCTCGGTGACCTGCGCGACCTGCACCCCGGCGGCGGTGGCCGGCTGGCCGGCCTGGCCGAAGGGCACGGTCTGGAACACCACCTGGCGCGCCTTGTAGGCCTGGCCGTCGGGTCCGGCCACGGTGTCGGCGTTCGCGAGGTTGGAGGCGACGACGTTCAGGCGCTGGCTCTGCGCGCTGACCGCGCTGCCGCTGACGTTGAAGATCGAGAGCATCGACATGAGAGCGCTCCTTACTGGCCGGTGATCGCCGAGAGCATCGTGCGCACGCTGCCGTTGATGAAGCGCAGCGTCGCCTCGTAGTGCACCGCGTTGTCGGCGAAGGCCGCGCGCTCGCGGTCCATGTCCACGGTGTTGCGGTCGAGGTTGGTCTGGCTCGGCGTGGCGTACTTCAGGCCCGCCTCGCTGACGGCGCCGGCGGCCGGGCCGATGTGGCCCGGGCGGGTCGCGGCCATCTGGTTGCCGGGGCTCGCGGCACCGGTCGCCTCGCGCAGCGCGGCGGCGAAGTCCATGTCGCGCGCCACGTAGCCGGGCGTGTCGGCATTGGCGATGTTGCTGGCGATCAGGCGCTGGCGTTCCGAGCGCAGCGCGAGCGCCTGGGCCTGGAAGTTCAGCGTGTCGGTGAGGCGATCCATCATGACGGTTGCCCGGTGAGCCGGCGGCACCGGCCCGGGGGGCGGGCGCTCGCGTGGCGATGGACGGCATCTTGGACGGCTGCCCGGAAAACATTAGCGCGAATAGCACCGGCTTCAGCGCTCAATTCCCGCCACGGCCGGCGTCCGCCCCTCCTACAGTGCGGCCGTGATGTATCGATGCCCCTCCTCCGCCCTGCGTGGCGCCGCGCTGCTCGTCGCCGCGCTGGCCGCCGGTCCGCTCGCGGCCCAGGACGACGCGGTGCTCGCCGCCCAGGCGCGCGCGCTCGCGCTGGCCGGCAGCGCACCGATGCCGGGGGTGCGCGTCGAGGTCGAGCCGGGCCGGCTCGACCCCCGCCTCAAGCTCGCGCCCTGCGCGCGCATCGAGCCCTATCTGCCGCCGGGCTTCAAGGCCTGGGGCACCAGCCGCGTCGGCCTGCGCTGTGTCGAGGGCCCGTCGCGCTGGAACGTCTACCTGCCGATCACCGTCAAGGTCTACGCGAACGCCCTGGTCGCCACGGCCGCGCTGCCGGCCGGTGCCGTGCTCGGTGAACAGGACCTGCAGCTCGCCGAGGTCGACCTCGCCGCCCAGCCCCAGCCGGCCCTCACCGAACCCGGCGCCGCGCTCGGCCGCGCGCTCGCGGTCGCGCTGAACCCGGGCGAGGCGCTGCGCCAGCACCACCTGCGCGCGCGGCAGTGGTTTGCCGCCGGCGAGACCGTCAGGCTGGTCGCCACCGGACCCGGCTTTGCGGTGCAGTCCGAGGGACTGGCGCTCGCGCCCGGCGTCGAGGGTCGTGCCGTGCGCGTGCGCACCGACAGCGGCCGCATCGTCACCGGCCTGCCGGTCGGCGAGCGACGCGTGGAGCTTGCGCTGTGAGCGCCCCTGCGCTTAGGCTCTCGGCCCTGGGGGCGCGCTGTTACAAAGTCGGGCCTCAAGTTCGACGGCCCGCCGTCGATACCGCTGACATGTTGAATCGACCCAGGGTCTGTGCCCCAGGCCGCAGGAGTCCGTCATGAAGATCGGTTCCCATTCGTCCCCGGCCGCCGACGCGGCCGCACTGGCCCGCTCCAACGCCGAGGCCGGCGCCGCCGCCTCCAAGGCCCGCGGTGCGCAGCAGGCCGAGTCGGCCAGCAGCGTGCAACTGTCCAGCACCGCGACGAGCCTGCGCAGCGATGCCGCGGCCCCCGAATTCGACGCCGCCAAGGTCGAACGCATGAAGCAGGCCATTGCCAATGGCAGCTTCGCCGTCAACGCCGAGGTGATCGCCGACAAACTGATCGCGAACGCGCAGGAACTGCTCGGCTCGATCAAGTCGCGCTGACCCCCACCCCATGGCTGTCTCGATGTCTTCCCTGAACGCCACGCCGGAGCATGCCGACACGCTCGAGCCGGTGATCGCCGAGGTCGAGCAGCGGCTCGGCGCGCTCGCCCAGGCCCTGCTGGCCCGCGACAGCCGGGACGTCGACGCCGCCGCCAGCCAGCTCCAGCAGTCGCTGGCCCTGGCGCTCGACTGCTTCGGTCGCGCGGCGCGCGAAGGCGGCATCCCGCCGGCGCTGCGCCAGCGCCTGGTGCGCGCCAGCGGCCAGGTGGCCGCGCAGCGCGAGACCCTGGCGCGCGCGACCGCCGCCCTGGACCGGGCCCTCGAAGGCCTGCTGCCGCGCGAGGCCACCGTCTACAACGCCCGCGGCACCGCCGTGCTGGCCGTGCACAGCGGCTCGGCCCAGGCCTGAGTTCCGCGCTCCCAGTCGCCAGGCGCCCTGCGGGGCGCCTTGGTGTTTCTGGCCCCGCATCACCGCTGCCGCGATCGGCTCTCCCGCTGCCCGCCGGAGGCGCTGCGCCGCGCTAATCGAGCGCGGCGAACGGGTCGCTGGCCTGCTCCAGCGTGACCTGCCAGGACGGCGGCTCGCCCGCGCCCAGGAAGAAGACGCGCCCGGTCACGCGAAAGAACAGGCCCGGAGCCTCGCGCTGGGAAATGATGTCACCCACATGCAGCGGACAGGGCGGCAGCTCTTCGCCCGTGGGGGTCGCCGTGATGCCCACCGCCTGCGCAACGCTCTTCAGCGACTCCGAAATGACAAAGGTGACTGGAACCGACATGGTTAGCCTTTCTTTTCAACCTTCTGCTGCCGAGGCAGGATGACCGCGAACCCCGCCACGGGCAGGCCAGCCCTGCCGCGGCGGGTCGAAGTATCCTGCGCCGCGCCGCGATCCGCCTCAGTGCGCATGCGCCGCCGGCCGCGCCGGCTCGATCTGCAGCCGCGGCGCCGGCGACTCCGTGCCGGGTGCACCGACCCAGTCGTTGCGGCCACGCTCGCACCGCTGCAGCACCTCGAAGGCCACCGGGGCCTCCAGGCCGTCGGCCAGCTTGGCGGCGATCACGAACTCGTCGTAGTGCGCGTTCTCCAGCGGCCCCCCGCGCCAGCGGATCTCGGCCACGCTGTCGGCGACGCGGCGGCCGTGCAGCTCATAGGGCTGCGCCAGCGCCCGGCGCTCGATCTCGAGCGTCCAGCCCGGCTTGGGCATCGGCCGCGCATTGAGCACCTGTTCGTGCGGCAGGCGCAGCACGATCTCGGTGGTCGCGCTGCCCTGGCAGCCATGGGTGATGCCGAAGGCCAGCCGCACATAGCCGCCGGCCGGCGCGCTGGCCGGCGCGACGCTGACATGGGCCTGCGCCGCGGTCGCGAGCAGCGCGGTGGCCAGGATCAGGAATTTGCGCATCGGAGCCTCCCTCACGTTCAGAGTTTCCAGTCAATGCCGGCATAGACCGCCCGGCCGTCCCCGGGCAGGAACTGCGCCAGCGTGGCGCCGGTCGCCCGGGCATCGCGGATCACGCCATGGCTGGCCGCGTAGCGGCGATCGCCGAGGTTGCGCCCCTCGAGAAACCAGCTCGCCGCGCCGGCCCGGCCCTCGAACCGCAGGCCCAGCAGCGCGTAGCCCGGCGCGTACAGGGTCTGGGCATGGTCGACCGCGCTGCGCGTCGCCGCCTCGGTGTTCAGCACGACGCGCAGCGCCTCGCCGAAGCGCCAGCCAGCCTCGGCGCGCAGCGACGCGCGCGGCAGTCCGGCGAGGCGGCCGTCGCCATAGCTCGCATCGTCGTCGAAGCGGAAGTCGTTGAACAGTGCCGCGAGCCGCCACGCGAACCCGGCCGCACGCGGCGCACCGCCAGCCAGCCCGAGCTCGAGGCCCCGGTGCCAGGTGCGCTCGGCATTGATGGTCGTGCCGTTGCCGGAGGCGCCGGAGAGGGCCAGCAGCTCGTTGCGCAGCCGCGTCGCGTACAGCGCCGCGTCCCATTCGAGGCTGTCGCTGCGGCCCCGCGTGCCCAGCTCCAGCGTCGTGCCGCGCTGCGCCTCGTTGAGCAGCGGCGTCGCGCCGCCGGCGAGCTCGCCGAAGCTCGGCGGCTCGAAGCTGCCCGAGAGGTTGGCGAACCACTGCCACTGCGGCGTCACCTCGTGGCGCAGCCCGAGCTTGGGGCTGAGGCGGTGGTAGCGCTCGTCAAAGCTCTGGTCGTTGCCGGCGACGACGTGACGGTCCTCGAAGCGCCGCGTCGCGCGCGTCGCCTGAGCGCCCAGCACGCCCCACCAGCCGGGACGCCACTCGTGCTGCCATTCGCCGTAGAGCTCGACGTTGGTGGCGGTCTGGCGGTTCTTGTCGGTGCGGGCGCCGGCCTCGCCGCCGACGTTGGCGTAGCGGTCGTCGTCGGTCACGCCGCGCGCGCCGCCCAAGCCGGCGACGACGCGGTTGCGCCGCCCGGCCAGCGGTGTCTCGTCGACCCAGCGCAGCTCGGCGCCGACATCGCGGCTGTCCTGGCGCAGCACCTGGAAGATCGGGTGGTCGAGCTCCTTCGCGGCCAGGTAGACGAAGCCCTCGAGCTGCTGCTGCGGCGAGAGCCGCCAGACGGTCTTGTTCGACAGGCGCAGCCAGTCGATGTCGCGCTTCTGGTCCCCGGTGACGTTGGCCGGGTTGGCCTGGCGCGGATCGTCATCGAGCTGCTGGCGCGTCAGGGAGCCCGGCAGCTCCGAGCGGCTGCGCACCGCGCCGAGGTAGAAGCGCGTCTCGAGGTCGGGCGCGAGCTGCCAGCCGAGGTTCGCGAAGGCGCGCTGGCTACCTTGCTCGGCGTGGTCGCGGAAGCCGTCCTGGCCGAAATGGCTGAGGGCCAGGTAGGCATCGAAGCCCCCGTCGACCAGACCGGCGGACCCATGGGCCCGGCGGTAGCCGAAGCTGCCCGCCTCGCCCCGCACGCGGGCGACGTCGGCGTTGTAGCCATTGGGCGAGACGAAGTTGACCGCGCCGCCGAGCTGGCTGGCGCCGTACTGCAGCGCATTCGCGCCGCGCCAGACCTCGACATAGCGCGCCGACAGCGCCTCGACGGCCTGGAAGTCGTAGCTGCCGTCGGCCAGGTTCAGCGGCACGCCATCCTGCATCAGCTTCAGGCCGCGGCCATGGAAGCTGCGCTGCAGGCCGGAGCCGCGGATCGCCAGGCGCGACTCCTCGGCGCCGAAGCGCGGCTGCACGAACACGCCGGTGGCCAGGCCGAGCGCGTCGGCCAGCGTCGCGACACGCCGCTCGGCGTAGTCGGCCGCGTCGACGAGTCCGGCACCGCCGGGCGTCAACTCGATGCGGCGGCGCGCGGTCGGCAGATCGGGTTGGGTCAGCGTGGACTGATCGGGATTGCGCTTGCCGCTGACGAACACCGGCTGCAGCGTGACGGCGTCGCCCTCGGCGGGCGACTGGGCGAGCGCACCGGCGCAGGCCAGTGCAGCGGCCGCGGCGAGCGGCCTGGAAACGAACGAGGACATGGACGGCTCCGCAAGACGGGATGGGCGCACAAAGCGCCGCCCCGCGGCGGAGCGGCGTCAATGCGCGGCGGGAGGGTCGTGCGGGTGCGGCGGCGGGCCGCGCGCGGGCGGCAGCGCCGCCACGGCGGACGTGTGGCGCGCCACCGGCTGCACCGCCGGCTCGGCCGGGGTCAGCGCCGCGGCGGCGAGCCGTGGCAGCGGCGGCGGCGGCGCACTCGACGCGGCCTGGCAGCAATCGTGCGCCCCCAGGCCATCGGCCGGCAGGAGCTCGCCGTCCGCGCCGACAACATAGGCGCCGGCGGCCGAGCAGACCAGCTGGCCGCTGGCCATCGCACCGGCATGGCGTGCGGCCAGCACCGGGCCGGCCAGCAGGCCGAGCAGCAGCCACAGCGCGAGCAGCGCGCGCAGGGTCGGGGAGCGTCGCAGGGGGGGGTACATCGACGGTCCGCAGTGTAGCGGTGTGCCTGCGCCCCCAACGGCAAAGGCGCCCGCAGGCGCCTTCGCATCGTGGGCCGGGGCCCGGTCGCCGCCTTACAGCGCCGAGTCGATCAGCCCGAGCTCGGCGCTGGTCATCAGCGACTCGATGTCGAGCAGGATCAGCATGCGCTCGGCGACGCTGGCGATGCCGATCAGGTAGCTGGTATCGACCATCGCACCCATCGCCGGCGCGGGCTTGATGGTCTCGGCCGGCAGCTCGAGCACGTCGCTGACCGAGTCGACCACCGCGCCGACCACGCGGCCCTTGACGCCGAGCACGATCACCGCGGTCACCGCGTTGATCTCGGCCTCGCAGCCGAACTTCACGCGCAGGTCGACGATCGGCACGATCACGCCGCGCAGGTTGATCACGCCCTTCAGGAAGGACGGCGCGTTGGCGATGCGCGTCGGCGGCTCGTAGGAGCGGATCTCCTGGACCTTCAGGATGTCGATGCCGTATTCCTCGGCGCCGAGGCGAAAGCTCAGGTATTCGCGCCCCGGGGCCGCGGCGGCCTGGCGTTGCGCTTCGTGGCGGGCCACCTGGGTGGCGTCGTGGATCATGTCCATGGCGGGCTTCCTTTCGGGGAACGGTTCGGCCCCGGAGGGCATCGTTCGTGTTGTCGGTCGCGGCGGGCGGAACTTGAGCGCCGCCGCCGTCACGTCATCGCCGTGTCAGAAGGTTTCCCAGTCGCCACCGGCGTCGGCCGCGGCCACCTTGGCCGGCGCGGCCGCGGCACTCGGCGCGGGCTTCGCGGCCGGCGCCGCGGGGCGCTTCGCGGGCGCCGC
>CAYOXW010000009.1:18786-33087 GCA_964408005.1 uncultured Methylibium sp. | reverse complement strand
CGAGGGTCGCCAGCGCCGCGTCGACCGCGGCCAGCGGCCCGGACGCGAGCATGTCGCGGTCGCGCGTCACGCCGAGCCGGTCGAACAGCGCCCGCGCGGCCGCGCCCCAGGCGCCGGCCTCGAGCCCCGGCCAGCCGGCGACCAGGCGCTCGGCCGTGCGCAGCCGCCGCAGCGCGACGCGCAGCTGGTGCACCGCCTCGGGCGCCGGGCTGCCGCCGGCGACCTCGCTCCAGTTCGGCAGCGCCTGCGCGAGCAGCGCGTCGAGCAGCGCGCGCCAGGCCTCGGCCGGGGCCATGCCCTTGCGCCAGCGCGGCGGCGCGGCCTTGACGGCCGGCACCGGATCGCCCGGACCGAGGCCGCGCGAGAGCCGGTCGCCGCGCTCGGCCTTGCCGCGGCTGTCCGGCCACAGGCCATGGCGCGCGGCCCAGCGCGCCGCGACGTCGGTGACCGCGCGCGGGTCACCGCCCTTCAACTCGATCTCCAGCTCGCACAGCGGCCAGCGGCGCAGCACGCCGTCCGGGCCCTGGGCGGCGATCTCGCCGCGGTCGTAGGCCAGCTCGACCAGGCCACGGGGCGTGCGCGACAGGCGCAGCCGCCGCCGGACATCGGTGCGGTACAGCGGCAGCAGCGCCGGCGCGCCGCCGTCGGCGCCCGGCGCCAGCGCGGCGGCCAGCAGCGCCCCGGGGGCCGTGTCGGCATGCCGCGCCAGGTCGAGCGCCGGCTCGACACCGCCCGGCGCGGTGAGCACGACATCGTGCTCGCCGCGCTCGAGGCCGTGGGCCGAGCCGCTCTTGAGCGTCTGCACCCAGCGCCGGCCCTCGCGGCGCAGCCTCAGCGCCAGCCCGGCGGCGGCCAGACGCCGGTCGGCGGTGTCGAAATAGATCGCCTGCAGCCGCACGCTCTGCGTCGCGCCGCGGGCGAGTTCGCGCTCGACCGCGGCACAAGCGGCCGGCGGCACCTGCAGCTTCAACTCGATCTCGCGCATCGAAACTATGATCGCACGCGATCCCCTCGCCGCCGGTGACGGCCCCGAACGATGAGCTTCCTCGACGACCTCAAGCAGCAGGCCCAGGCCCGCCAGGCCCAGCTGCGCGGCGACCACGCGGTGAGCGAGCGCAATGCCGCGCTGGTCGAGGCCGCCTGCGCCACGGCCTGGCGCTACCTCGACGACCTCGGCCGCCAGCTCGACGTGCTGGGGCCGACCTCGCCGGCGCGCTACGCGCTCGACCCGCGCGCGATCGTCGAGGGCCTGCGCTACAGCGACTTCGTCGCCGACCTGCGCCGCAAGCGCGTCGAGCGCGGCCCGCTGGCGGCCCCCGAATGGGTCGACCACATCGTGCTGACGGCCCGCCTGAACTCGGGCCAGAGCTTCGACATCGCGAAGGACTTCCCGCCGGAGATGGAAAAGCTCGAGGCGCGGCTCGCCCAGGCCGGCATCCGCTGCCTCGGCGAGCCGCTGCGCGATGCCGTCAGCGGCCGCTTCCTCGAGAGCCACTACCGCTTCAGCGCCGACCTGGTGGCCGGCGTGCGCGTGCTGCCGCTGCACGAGCAGGGCCGGCTGCAGTTCGTGGTGCAGAACCTCGACGGGCTGGCGACCGTCAAGGCCATCTTCGCGGCCCACCAGATCACGGTGGAGCGGCTCGACGAGCTCGCCAAGTGGTGGGTCGGCCAGCCGCACCGCTTCCTCGACGGCGCGCTCGAGGTGCAGCGCGTCGAGCCCTGGTGAGCCGGCCGGTAAAATCGGGGCCTTCACTGCCTGTCGTCGCCGCCATGCCGCTGTTCTGGAAACCCTACCGCTCCGACGTCACCGAGTTCATCGAGACGCTGAAGCAGCGCGATCCGAAGCTCGAGGACCGCCAGCGCCAGGGCCGCGCGCTGCTGTGGGACCGCCCGCAGGACCGCGTGGCGCTGGCCGAGCAGGGCGAGGCACGCGTGCCCCAGCAGCCCTACGTCTACCAGACCAAGGCCTGAGCCGGCGCGACGGGCCCCCGCCGTGACGCCCACCGACGCCGCGCTCGCGGCCGATGCCCTGCCGCCGCCACCGCTCGACGACGCGGTGATCGAGGTGGTCGACCGCATCGCGCTGGCGCGGCTGTACGGCGAGCCGCTGTTCGCGCTGCCGACCGACCTGTACATCCCGCCGGACGCGCTCGAGGTCTTCCTCGAGACCTTCGAAGGCCCGCTGGACCTGCTGCTCTACCTGATCCGGCGGCAGAACTTCAACATCCTCGACATCCCGATGGCGGATGTCACGCGCCAGTACCTCGCCTACGTCGAGCAGATCCGCAGCCGCAACCTCGAGCTCGCCGCCGAGTACCTGCTGATGGCGGCGATGCTCATCGAGATCAAGTCGCGCATGCTGCTGCCGCCCAAGCGCAGCGAGGAAGGCAAGGAGGCCGAGGATCCGCGCGCCGAGCTGGTGCGCCGGCTGCTCGAGTACGAACAGATCAAGCTCGCCGCCGCCAGGCTCGATCGCCTGCCGCAGCTCGGCCGCGACTTCCTGCGCGCCCAGGTGCACATCGAGCAATCGCTGCAGCCGCGCTGGCCCGAGGTCGGGGTCGGCGAGCTGCACGAGGCCTGGCAGGACATCCTCAAGCGCGCCAAGCTCAACCAGCACCACCTGATCCGCCGCGAGGAGCTGTCGGTGCGCGAGCACATGAGCCTGGTGCTGCGGCGGCTGCAGGGGCGGCGCTTCATCGAGTGGGACGACCTGGTCGAGACCGACGCCTCGGCGCAGAAGCTGGTCGTGACCTTCATCGCGATGCTGGAGCTGGCGCGCGAACACCTGATCGAGCTGACCCAGGCCGAGGCCTTCGCGCCGATCTACGTCCGCCTGGCCTACCAGCCCAGCTGATGCGACGCGGCGGGCGTGCTTAGAATCCGCCGCCCCAGCGTCGAAAGACTCCCATGAGCAGCCACAGCTCCCCCGCCGACGCCCCCGCCGGCGACCGCAAGCCGGTCACGCTGCACACGCTGCGCGAGATGCACGCGCGCGGCGAGAAGATCGCGATGCTGACCTGCTACGACGCCAGCTTCGCGGCGCTGGTCGACGCGGCCGGCGTCGACTGCATCCTGATCGGCGATTCGCTGGGCATGGTGCTCAAGGGCCAGCCGAGCACGCTGTCGGTGACGATGGAGCAGATCGGCTACCACACCCGCAGCACGGTGCGCGGCAACAAGACCGCCTTCGTGGTCGCCGACATGCCCTTCGGCAGCTACCAGGAGAACCCGGTGCAGGCGCTGCGCAACGCCGGCACGCTGATGGCCGCCGGCGCGCAGATGGTCAAGCTCGAAGGCGGCGGCTGGACTCCCGAGACGGTGCACTTCCTGGTCGAGCGCGGCGTGCCGGTGTGCGCCCACCTGGGCCTGACGCCGCAGAGCGTGCACGCGCTCGGCGGCTACCGCATCCAGGGCAAGGACGCCGCCGGCGCCGAGACGCTGCGCCGGCACGCGAAGGAGCTGGCCGAGGCCGGCGCCGCGATGATGGTGCTGGAGCTGATGCCTTCGGCGGTCGCCCGGCAGGTGCAGGCCGACAACCCCGGCGTGATGACCATCGGCATCGGCGCCGGCTCGCACACCGCCGGCCAGGTGCTGGTGCTGCACGACATGCTCGGCATCACGCGCGGCAGGCAGCCGCGCTTCGTGCGCAACTTCATGGACGGCGCCGCGTCGATCGAGGACGCGGTGCGCCGCTATGTCGTGGCTGTCAAGGACGGCAGCTTCCCCGACGAGCGACTCCACGCCTACTAGCCCACCCGCCCGATGCGCGTCGTCCACACCATCGCCGACCTGCGGCACGCGCTCGCGGGGGCCAAGCCGCCGGCCTTCGTGCCGACCATGGGCAATCTGCACGAAGGTCACCTCGCGCTCGTCAAGCAGGCCCGCGATCTCGGCGGCCCGGTGGTGGTCAGCGTCTTCGTCAACCGGCTGCAGTTCCAGCCGCACGAGGACTTCGACCGCTACCCACGCACGCTGGAGCGCGACTGCGAGCAGCTGCGCGCGATCGGCTGCAACCTGGTGTTCGCGCCCACCGAGGCCGAGCTCTACCCGCAGCCGCAGACCTACAAGGTGCAGCCGCCGGCGGCGCTGGCCGACATCCTGGAGGGCGAGTTCCGGCCCGGCTTCTTCACCGGCGTGTGCACGGTGGTGATGAAGCTGTTCCAGTGCGTGCAGCCGCGGCTGGCGATCTTCGGCAAGAAGGACTACCAGCAGTTCCTGGTGCTCAAGGGCATGGTCGAGCAGTTCTCGCTGCCGGTCGAGGTCGTGCCGGGGGAGACCCAGCGCGCGCCCGACGGGCTGGCGCTGAGCTCGCGCAACGGCTATCTCGGCGAGGCCGAACGCGCCGAGGCGCCGCAGCTCGCCGCCACGCTGCAGGCCCTCAAAACCGCCCTGCGGCGCGGCGCGAAGGACCTGGGCGCGCAGGAGCGCAAGGCGATGGACGCCCTGCGCGCGCGCGGCTGGGCGCCCGACTACGTGACCGTGCGCCGCCGCGCCGACCTGCAGCCCCCGCTCAAGGGTGCCGCCGACGAGCCGCTGGTCGTGCTGGCCGCCGCCAGGCTCGGCAGCACGCGGCTGATCGACAACCTCGAGCTCTGACGCGCGACGTCCGAGCCCGGGATCGCGGCCCTCGTCAAGGCCCATGAAGCTCCTCCTGTTCGTCACGCTGCTCGGCGCGCTGCTGTGCCCGCTGCCGGTCCGGCCTGCGGCGCTGCCCGAGGCGCCGGTCGCCCCGCGCCAAGCGCAGGACGTCAGCGTGCACGGCGACCCGCGCGTCGACGACTACGCCTGGCTGCGCGAGCGCGAGGACCCGCGCGTGCTCGACTACCTGAAGGCCGAGAACGCCCACACCGCGGCCTGGCTCGCGCCGCGCGCGGCCTTCCGCGACCGGCTCTACGAGGAGATGCTGGCGCGCGTCCGCCAGGACGACGACAGCCCGCCCTACCGCGACGGCCGCTGGTGGTACGCGACGCGCCTGCTGCAGGGCCAGCAGTACCCGCTGCTGCTGCGCCGCGCGGCGCTCGGGCCCGAGCGGCGCTGGGACCCGAACGGTCGCGACGAGGTGATGCTCGACCTCAACGAGCTCGCGCGCGGCCAGGCCCATCTGCGGCTCGAGGCCCACGCCGTCAGCCCCGACGGCCGGCGCCTGGCCTTCATGACCGACGCGACCGGCGGGCGCGACTACGTGCTGCAGGTCAGGGATCTCGCCGCCGGCCGCATGCTGCCGCTGCGCCTCACCGGGCTCGACAGCTTCGCCTGGGGCGCCGACGGCGGGTCGCTGTACTACGTCAAGGTCGACGCGGCGCGCCGCCCCTACCAGCTGTGGCGCCACCGCCTCGGCAGCGGCCGGCCCGACCAGCTGCTGCACGAGGAGCGCGACGAGCTGTTCGCGCTCGGCGTGACGCTGACGCGCGACCGGCGCTGGCTGCTGCTGCGCGCCGAGAGCCGGGACTCCAGCGAGGTCCGCGTGCTCGACGCGCGCCGCGCCGACGCGCGACCGCGCGTGCTGCTGCCACGCCGCCCCGCGGTCGACTACCAGGCCGAGCACCGCGCGGGGCGCTTCTACCTGCGCATCAACGACCGCGGCCGCAACTACCGGCTGCTGCGCGTCGACGCGCGGCGGCCGGACCTCGGCCGCGCCGAGGAGCTGATCGCCGCGCGCCCCGACGTGATGCTCGAGGACGTGGACCTGTTCCGCGACCACCTGGTCGTGACCGAGCGCGTGGCCGGGACGGTGCAGCTGCGCGTGCGCGACCTGCGGCGCGGTGGCGAGCACCGCATCGCCTTCGACGAGGCCGCCTACAGCGCCGCCGAGCAGGACAACGCCGAGTTCGACACCACGACGCTGCGCTTCGCCTACACCTCGCTGACGGTGCCGCCGTCGATCTACGTCGAGGACCTGCGCAGCCGGGCGCGAACGCTGCTCAAGCGCACCCCGGTGCTCGGCGGCTACGAGCCCTCGCGCTACGCGACCGCGCGGCTCACGGCGCGCGCCGCCGACGGCCGCGCAGTGCCGGTCTCGCTGGTCTGGCGCAAGGACCGGCGCCGTGGCGGGCCGCAGCCGCTGCTGCTCTACGGCTACGGCGCCTACGGCATCCCGAGCGATGCGTATTTCTCGTCGACGCGGCTGTCGCTGCTCGACCGCGGGGCGGTGTTCGCGATCGCCCATGTGCGCGGCGGCGGCGACCTCGGCCGGACCTGGTACGAGGACGGCAAGATGGCGCGCAAGATGAACAGCTTCACCGACTTCATCGCCTGCGCCGAACAGCTGGTCGCGAGCGGCTGGACGCGCCCCGATCAGCTGATCGCCTGGGGCGGCAGCGCCGGCGGCCTGCTGGTGACGGCGGCGGCCAACCTGCGCCCGGCGCTGTTCAAGGCCGTGGTCGCCGAGGTGCCCTTCGTCGACGTCATCAACACCATGCTCGACGAAAGCCTGCCGCTGACCGTCGGCGAGTTCCTCGAATGGGGCAACCCGAAGATCCCCGAGCAGTACGCCTGGATGCGCGCCTACAGCCCCTACGACAACCTCAAGCCCGGCGCCTACCCGGCGATGCTGATCGAGACCGGCCTCAACGACAGCCAGGTCGCCTATTGGGAGCCGGCCAAGTACGTCGCCCGGCTGCGCACGCTGAAGACCGACGCGAACCCGCTGCTGCTGCAGGTCAACCTCGACGCCGGCCACGGCGGCGCCTCGGGGCGCTTCGACGCGCTGCGCGAGCTGTCGCTGAGCTACACCTTCATGCTCGACCAATGGCGTCTGCTGGACGACTGAGCGGCCGGCGCACCTTGTTACGCGGTCGGCCCGGCCGCGCGCTAGGGTGGCCCCCGGGCACGGCGACGCGCTCCGTGCGCGGCGGCCAGGCGGCCGACGACGGCGCCGCCCGCCCGTCTCGTTGAAGGAAACGATCATGGCCCACATCCCCATCGATGCCCCGCACGAGCCGGCCCTCGAGATCCTCAGCCACCGCGAACTGGCGTGGCCGCGCGAGCAGGTCTGGGCCGCCTACGAGCAGCCCGAGCGGCTGGCCCGCTGGTGGGGCCCGGCGGGCTTCAGCAACCGCTTCGCGAGCTTCGACTTCCGCGTCGGCGGCGACTGGCACTTCACGATGCACGGCCCGGACGGCAAGGACTACGCCAACCATGTGCGCTTCCTCGTGCTCGAGCCACCGGCGCGCCTGGTGCTCGAGCATGTCAACGCGCCGCACTTCGTGGCCCATGTCGACCTCGCGTCGGCGGCCGGCGGCGCGCACACGCGGCTGCAATTTCGCATGCGCTTCGAGACCGCCGCGCTGCGCGACGCGGTGGCCGTCTACGCGGTGCCCGCCAACGAACAGAACTTCGATCGCCTGCAGGTCGAACTGGCCCGCCCCAGCCGAAAGGACGCCCGATGAACCAGCAGATCTTCGTCAACCTGCCGGTCAAGGACCTGGACCGGAGCAAGGCCTTCTTCGCCGCGCTCGGCTACGGCTTCAATCCGCAGTTCACCGACGCCAACGCCGCCTGCATGGTGGTCAGCGACAGCATCCACGTGATGCTGCTGGTCGAGCCCTTCTTCCAGGGCTTCACCAGCAAGCCGGTCGCCGACGCCCACCGCACGACCGAGGTGCTGATCTGCCTGTCCTGCGACAGCCGCGCGGAGCTCGAAGGCCTGGTCGCGAAGGCGCGCGCCGCCGGTGCGGCGGTGCCGCGCGCGCTGGTCGACCATGGCTTCATGGTCCAGCACGGCTTCGAGGACCTCGACGGTCATGTCTGGGAGCTGGTGCACATGGCCGACGCCCCGCTGCCGCCCGCCGGCGGCTGAGCAGCCCGGGCGCAAGCCCTCCGGTCGCGCCGACGGGCCCTAGAAGTCCAGCCCCGCGCGCAGCCACGCGCTGCGCCCGGCCTGCGGAAAGCCGTAGCTGGTCGCGTAGTCGCGGTCGCCCACGTTGTCGACGCCGGCCGACAGCTGCCAGGGGCCGGTGCGCCAGCGCACCCGCAGATCGAGCAGCGTGTAGTCGTCCAGCTCGCGCTGCTGCGGGGCCCCGGTGCGCGCATCATGCACCTGGTCGCGCAGGTGCAGCAGGGCCGCGCCGAACTGGAGCGCGGCGCCGGCCTGCCAGCGCACGTCGAGCGCGATCTTGTGACGCGGCCGGTACGGCAGCTCCTCGAGCAGCGCGCCGGGCGAGCGGTCGCGGGCGCGCAACAGCGTCCAGCTCGGCGTCAGCTGCCAGGACGGCAGCGGGCTGAGCGGCGCCAGCAGCTCGAGGCCGGTGAAGCGGGCCCGGTCGCGGTTGGCGGCGCGGCCGCTGGTGTCGTCGTTCTGGATCAGATCGCGCACCTCCGAGCGGAACAGCGTGGCCTGGACCCGGCCCAGCGCATGCTGCCAGTCGAGGCCGAGTTCGCCGGTCGTGGCCCGCTCCATCGCCAGATCGGGATTGCCACTGACGCTGTCGTAGAGCTGCACGAGGCTGGGGGCACGCACGCGGCGCGAGAGGCCGGCGCGCAGGCGCAGCGCCGTGTCGAGCGCCTGCGTCAGCGCGATCGAGGCGATCGGCTCGCTGTCGCTGCCCGCGCCGTCGTCGCGACGCTGGCGCACCCAGCCCAGGCCGGCGACGAGGCCCATGCCCTCGCGCGGTCGCCAGCCGAGCTCGACGCTCGCGGAGTCCACATCGGCGCGGTAGTGGGTGTCGACGCTGCGCAGCGCGTAGGTCGTGCTGCTGCCGCCGCCGCCTCCGCCGCCTCCGCCGCCACCACCGCCGCCGCCTCCGCCGCTCACCACCACGTCGCGGATGCGGCCGCGCTCCTCGTAGCGCTCGCTGCGCGTGTCCAGCGCGGCACCGAGCGACCAGGCCGGACCGAGCGCCTGGCTGAGCTGCAGGTGCGCGCTGCGCTTGCTGCTGACGGTGGCCAGATCGAAGCCGCCGCGCTGGCGGTTGTCGACCAGCAGATCGAGCGCCTCGTTGTCATAGCGCCGTTCGTCCTGGCTGAGCCGGTTGCCGCTGACCCAGGCGCGCAGCAGCGTGCCGGGGGCGGCGGTCCAGTCGAGCGCGAGCTGCACGCTGTGCGTCTCGATGTTCTCGGTGCGCTCGTAGCGGGGCCGCTGCGCGAACACATCGGTCGCATCGTCGATCGCGCTCGGCGGCGAGCCGCGCTCGCCACGGGTCGCGGTCACCCCCAGGCCCAGGCGCAGCGAGGGGGCGGCCTGCAGGCCCACGTTGGCCACCACGCTGTCGCGCTCGTGGTCGCTGTTGACCCGCAGCCGGCCCGGCTGCGACGCGCTACGCCGCGCGCCGTCGGCGATGCGCACGGCGTCGCGCTCGGCATGCTCGAGGCCGATCGAGGCATCCCAGCGCGCATCGCCGAAGGCGAGCGCCGCGTCGGCGCTGCGCTCGCCGCCGCTGCCGCCCTGCAGCCCGACGCTGCCGCTCATCGGGCCGCGGCCGCTGCGGGTGCGGATCTCGACCACGCCGGCGGTGCCGCCCTCGCCGTACAGCACCGACGCGCCGCCGGTGGTGACGACGATCGAGTCGACCAGCGCCACCGGGATCAGCGTGGGATCGAACTGGCCGTCGCCCGCGGCATTGAAGGGCACACCGTCGACCAGCAGCATGATCTGCCGCGTGCGCAGGCCGCGGATGTCGATGCGCGGCACGCCCTCGGCGCCGGTGCGCACGTTGAGCCCGGGCAGCAGCGCCAGCGCCTCGTCCAGGGTGCGTGCGCCGCGCGCCGCGATGTCCTCGGCGCTCACCACGTAGCGCGTCGACACCCGCTCCGGCGCGACGCCGGCACCGGCCACCTCGATGCGGCCGAGTTCGGTCGCCACGGTGTCGGCATGGGCGGGCGCCAGGGCCAGCAGCAGCGCCGCGCCGAGCGGGAGGAGGACGGGGCCGTTCGGCCGGAGCGCCGGGCTGGGGATTCGCATGATGGCAAGGGGCGGATGAACAACGGGGATGGGCGCGCGAAGGCGCCGGCACGGCCCAGCCGCGCCGGCGGGGAGCTGCGATCAGTTCGGGGGCCGGCTCAGGCCGCGGGCGGCGCTCGGCGGCGCAGCGCACGCACCGCCAGCGCGCCGCAGCAGGCGCCGATCGCGCCGAAGCCCGCATGCGTGGCCAGGGGATAGGCCAGGCCCTGGCTCAGCGAGCCGAAGTCCGCGAGGCCCGGCAGCGCGACCAGGTTCTTCAGCAGCGGCGACAGCGCATGCACCAACGCGCCGAGCAGCGGCGCCGCGATCAGCAGCGCGCCGCGCGGGCCGAGCAGCAGGAACAGCCCGTCGAGCACCACGCCCTGCAGCAAGTAGGTGGCCGCGCGCAGCGACTGCGGTTCGCCGGCGAGGCCGAGCGCGCCCGCCGCGGCCCCGCAGGCGACCGCCAGCGCGGCGCCGGGACGCTGCGACGACAGCCGCGCCGCCATCAGGATCGCCAGCCACTCGAGGCCGTGATGGCCCGGCAGCCGCAGCGGCCAGCGGAAGGCCTCGTGCAGCAGCGCCGCGGCCAGGCCGGCCGCGGCCAGCAGCACGAGCTCGGCCGCCCAGCCGACGCGTGGGCTAGTAGCGCTTGACGATCTCGCGATCGACGCAGCGCCAGGCAGGACGCGATGAGCCATGGTCTTCCTCCACGAGCAGAACGGGACGGTGATCGCGGAACACCGCGCGCGGCCACTCGCCAAGCGCGACCGGGTCCCCGGGCTGCGCCACCGGCGCGCCGTCGACGGTCTCGAACTCGACGCCGCAGCGCTCGGCGACGACCGCGGCCGGCAGCGTGCGACCGGCCAGCTCGCGCAGCTGGCGCAGCCACAGCAGCCGGCCGTCGTAGCCGGCGGCGTGCAGGCCGATCGCGGCCAGCGCGCCGATCAGCCCGCCGCCGGTGCCGGTGAGTTCGGCGCCGGCGAAGGTGGCCTCGCGCGCCAGGCGGCGCGCGTCGTCGAGCGCCAGCACCTCGGTCTTGGCGCGCCGGCCCCATTCGCGCAGCGCCGCGCCGACGTCGGCGCGGCGCAGCAGCGCGATCGCCGCGTCCGAGCCCTCGGCGGCGGCCCCGCGCAGGTAGTAGCAGCCGAAGTCGAACACCGCCTGCTCGTCGCGGACCTGCGTGAGCAGCAGGCAGGCCGAGCTGTTGTGCGAGGTGTAGGGGATGCGCGGGTCGACCAGCAGCTGGTGGCGCGTGATCGCCAGCGGCCGGGCAAAGCCCTCGCGCGCCAGCAGCAGCGCCAGCTCGCGGGCCCGGAAACCTGTGCCCGGCGACTGCAGGTTGTCGGTGTCGTCGATCGCGAGCAGCACGTCCTCGGGCTCGGGCGGGCGCCAGCGCAGGCCGATCTGCGAGAGCTCGGCGCGCAGCAGGTCCGCGACCGGGCTCTTGCTCTGCCCGCCGCCCTGACCGTTGCCCGCACCATGTCCCTGACCGTGCACCCCTGGCCTCCCGCGCCATCGCCGACCGGCCTCCACGCGGCGCGACGGCGGCGGGGGCGATGCGGCGGCGCGATGCTAGGGCGCTCGATCCTGCCGGCTCAATATGAATCCACCTGCATAGCAATCGCCCTTATGCAGGTCGCTGCATAGCAGCGCGCGCCGTGTTTCAGGCCGCGAGCGCGTGGGTGCGGTTGCGGGCCGCGGACGGCCCCGCGCACTTGGCCCGCATCACCAGGTCGGCGGCGCGGTTCATCAGGTCCGCAGCCGGCGCCGCGCCGCAGGCCACGCCAACGGTGACCGTGAGCACCGCGGCGGTCGCCGAGCCGGCGTGCGGCAGCGCGAGCGCCTCGACCGCGGCGCGCAGTCGTTCGGCGGCGGTCGCGGCGGTGGCCGGATCGACCGCGGGAAGCAGCGCGACGAACTCCTCGCCGCCCTTGCGAAACAGCAGATCGGTGTCGCGCAGGCTGCGCTGCAGCGCCTGGGCGACTTCGCGCAGCGCATCGTCGCCGCTGCCGTCGCCGTGCCGGTGGTTGTACTCGCTGAAGTGGTCGATGTCGATGAAGGCAACCGCCAGCGCGCTCCCGCCGCCCCCGGCGTCGGCATGCTCGAGCGTCTCGTCGAGCGCCAGCCGGTTGCGCAGCCCGGTCAGTGCGTCGGTGCGCGCCTCGTCGAACAGCAGCCGGTTGTGCGCCTGCAGATCGACGAGCGCCGACATCAGCTCGCGCCGGGCCTCGATCACCTTGCGCACCTGGTCGTCGAAGACGACGACCTGGTCGCGCCCGCGCGCCTTCGCCGCATACATCGCCGCGTCGCAGTGCTTCAGCAGGCCGTCGGCCAGCCGGCCGCGGGCCGAGACGACCCCGATCGACAGCGTCACGCGCAGCGCCGCCTCGCCCACGTGGATCGGTGCCGACACCGCCGCGCAGGCCTGCGCCAGCAGCGGCTTCGCGGCCTCGACGTCGATGCCGGGAAGAAAGAGCATGAACTCGTCGCCGCCGAGCCGCGCCACGGTGGCCGGGGCCGGCATGGCCGCGACCAGGCGCCGCGCGACCTCCTGCAGCACGGCGTCGCCGGCCTCGTGGCCGTGGCTGTCGTTGAGTCCCTTGAAGTGGTCCAGGTCGGCCATCGCCACGACCCCTTGCTGCCGCTCCCGCAGCGCGCTCTCCAGGCGCTCGACGAACACCAGCCGGTTCGGCAGCCCGGTCAGCGCGTCGACCGCCGCCAGCCGCGCCAGCGCCGCGCTGCGCTCATGGGCCTCGGACATGTCGACGAAGCTGAGCATCACGCCGCGCACGTCGGGGTGCGGCAGTAGGCTGACGAAGCGCACCCGCACACGGCTCGGCCCGGCGCTGCCGCCGGCGAAGCGGTACTCGAACTCCTGGGCCGCGGGGGGCGGGCTGCCGTCGGCGGCGCTGCGCAGCAGCCGCTCGAGGTGGCCGAGCACCTGGTCCGAGACCAGCGCCTCGCAGGGCTCGCCGCTCGGGTCGCGGCCCAGCATCGCGACGCAGGTCGGGCTGGCGTAGCGCACCACGCGGTCGGCCCCGACCACCAGCAGGTTCAGGCCACCGTCCTCGACGAGGCCGCGGAAGAAGGCGTCGGCCGCGTCGGCCGGTGCCCGGACCGCACGCCGACCGAGAGATCGCCAGAATGTCTTCATCGCCGGAGGATTGTGCCGCGCGCCCTACTCGCCCCAGCCCTCGCGGCGGCGCTCCTCGCGCGCCGCGCGGTCCTGCGCGAACAGCTCCTCGAGCTGCTGGCGGCCGGCCCGGGCCATCGACACCAGCGTCGCCTCGTCGCGGTGGTGCGGCCACTGCCGCTCGAGCTGCTCGACGTTGTGGCGCCTGAACCGCATCGCGAGCTGACGCGCGCGGTGCGGCTGCCAGCCCAGCGTCTCGAGCACGCTGCGTGCGCTCATCAGCGAGGCGTCGAGCGTCTCGCGCTCGATGTGCCGCACGCCGCGGTCGCGCAGCGCGTACCAGTGGCTCACGTTGCGGGCGCGCGCCACCACCGTGAGGTTCGGGAAATGCTCGCGCGCGAGGTCGGCGATCTTCAGGCTCTGCTCGACATCGTCGATCGCCAGCACCAGCACCTTCGCCGTCGCGGCGCCGGCGGTGCGCAGCAGGTCCAGGCGCGTGGCGTCGCCATAGAAGAGCTGGAAGCCGAAGCGGCGCAGCACCTCGATCTGCTCGGCGTCATGCTCGAGCACCGTCGCCTTCAGGCCGTTGGCATAGAGCAGCCGCGCGACGATCTGCCCGTAGCGGCCGAAGCCGGCGATGATGACCGGCGCGTCCTGCGGCTCGTCGAGCTCGGCCATCGCCGGCCGCTCGCCGCCGGCCACGTAGCGTGGCGCGAGCCAGCGGTCGAAGGCCACCAGCAGCAGCGGCGTGACCAGCATCGACAGCGCCACCGCGCCGATCAGCACCGAGGCGACCTCGGCGTCGAACACCCGCGCGTTCGACGCCGCCTGGAACACCACGAAGGCGAACTCGCCGCCCTGGGCCAGCAGCAGCGTGAACACCGGCCGCTCCGGCCGGGGCAGCGCCATCGCGCGCGCCAGCGCCCACAGCACCAGCGCCTTGATCGCAAGGAAGCCCGCCAGCAGACCGAGCACGATCCCCGGGTGCTGGCGCAGCGCGTCGAAGTCCACCGCCATGCCCACCGCGATGAAGAACAGCCCGAGCAGCAGGCCCTTGAAGGGCTCGACGTCGGTCTCGAGCTCGCGCCGGTACTCGCTGTCGGCCAGCAGCACGCCGGCGAGGAAGGCGCCGAGCGCCATCGACAGCCCGGCCACCTGCATCAGCGCGGCGATGCCGACCACCAGGCCGAGCGAGGCGGCGGTGAAGATCTCCGGCGTGTCGCTGCGCGCGATCCAGCGGAACAGCGGGCGCAAGGCCAGCCGGCCGCCCAGCACGATGGCGGCGATC
>CAYOXW010000009.1:0-18686 GCA_964408005.1 uncultured Methylibium sp. | reverse complement strand
CCGCGACGTCCTGGAACAGCAGGATCGAGAAGCCGGCCTGGCCCGAGGTGGTCGGCAGCAGGTTGCGCTCGCCCAGCACCTGCAGCGCGATCGCGGTCGAGCTCAGCGCCAGGCCGAGCGCGGCGACGACCGCCCAGCGCCACGGCGCGCCGAGCGCCCAGCCGGCGAGGCCGAGCACCGCGGCACAGCCGACGACCTGGGCCGCGCCCCAGCCGAAGATCGGCCGGCGCAGCGCCCACAGCCGGCGCGGCTCCAGTTCCAGCCCGACCAGGAAGAGCATCAGCACGACGCCGAACTCGGCGAAATGCAGGATGGTCTCGGGGTCGCTGACGAGGCCGAGGCCGAACGGCCCGATCACCAGCCCCGCGGCCAGGTAGCCGATGATCGAACCGAGGCCCAGCGCCTTGGACAGCGGCACCGCGACGACCGCCGCGCCGAGGAACACGAGGCTGCTGGTCAGCCAGGGCGTGACACCGCTCATGACAACACCCCGCTCGCCGGGAGGGGAGCGCCTTGCTTGGGGCGGCCCGGCGCTGCGGCGCTCATGCGGCCACCGCCATCGGATCGGCCGGCCGGTCGCCCGGCGGCATGTCGCAGCTCGGGCAGGGGTCGAGCTCGGCCAGCTCGGGCCAGTCGGGGTAGCTCGCGAGGCGCTCGCGGTAGGCCGCGACATGGTGCTGCAGGCCGTCGGCGCCGACCGCATGCGCGCCGTGCAGCAGCAGCGGCGGCAGGAAGCGCAGCCCGCACAGCGCCGCGGTCTGCTCGTAGGGCGGCAGGAAGGCGTCGAAGAAATAGCGGTTGTAGCCCTCGGGCCGGTAGGCGCTCTCGGCGCCGCCGGTGGAGGCGACCAGCCAGACGTCCTTGCCGCGCAAGGCGTCGCCGCCGCGTCCGTAGGCCCAGCCCAGCGTCAGCACCTCGTCGAGCCAGAGCTTCATCAGCGGCGGCATCGCATACCAGTGGACCGGGTGCTGCCAGACGATCAGCCGGGCGCGCTCGCAGGCGGCCTGCTCGGCGGGCACGTCGATCACGTAGTCCGGATAGAGCGCGTAGAGGTCGCGCACCTCGACGCCGGCGCCCGGCGTGGCGGCCAGCGTTCGGGCAGCGTCGAGCAGCGCGCGGTTCACGCGCGACAGCCGCAGGTCGGGGTGGGCCAGCAGCACCAGCACAGGGGCCATTCGAGCTCTCCTTGCTTGCCGGGCGTCGGGGCCCAGCCGCTAACATTCGCGCGATTCTCCCAGCGACAGCGTCCCTTCACAGGAGCGAACGATGCCGGTGATCGCAGTGGCCAATCCGAAGGGTGGCGTGGGCAAGTCCACGCTGTCGACCAACCTGGCCGGCTGGCTGGCGCGCCAGGGCCACGCGGTGATGCTCGGCGACGCCGACCGCCAGCAGTCGGCGCGCACCTGGCTGGGGCTGCGTCCGGCCGGACTGCCGGTGATCGCCGGCTGGGACATCCAGTCCGACCACCTGGCCAAGCCGCCCAGGGGCACGACGCATGTCGTGCTCGACACCCCGGCCGGCCTGCACGGCAAGAAGCTCGACGCGGTGATGAAGATCGCCGACAAGGTGCTGGTGCCGCTGCAGCCCAGCCTCTTCGACATCTACGCGACGCGCGCCTTCGTGACCGAGCTGCTGGCGCGCCGCAAGCACGACCGGGTGCAGGTCGCGGTGGTCGGCAACCGGGTGCGCGAGGGCAGCCTCTCGGCCGGCCAGCTCGACGCCTTCCTCGGCACGCTGGGGGTGCCGCTGCTCGGCCACCTGCGCGACACGCAGAACTACATCCATCTCGCCGCGCGCGGCCTGACGCTGTGGGACGTGGCGCCGAGCCGCGTCGAGAAGGACCTCGAACAATGGGCACCGCTGCAGCGCTGGGCCGCGGCCTGAGGCCGCGCCACCGATGCCGCCAGACCACCACCGGACTCACCCAATTGGGGGTCGCGCGCCGGGCATGCTCCGCTACCATGCGTCGGCCGCCATCCCTGTGCCATGAAAGTCCTGCTGATCGACGACCACCCGCTGATCCTGTCGGCTCTCAAGGCGGTGATCCAGGGCTTCGGTGACGACCTCGAGGTCGTCGGCGTCAGCAGCGCGGCCGGTGCGCGCGCGACGCTCAAGACCGACGCCGAGTTCGACCTGGTGCTGCTCGACCTGATGCTCGGCGACGCCAACGGCTTCGACCTGCTCGGCGAGCTGCGCAACGCCTACCCGGCGCTGCCGGTCGTCGTCGTGTCGGCCAGCGACCGCAGCAGCGACGTGATCCGCTCGATCGACATGGGGGCGATGGGCTTCGTGCCCAAGCGCGCCAGCAACGAGACGCTGTTCGAGGCGCTGCGGCTGGTGATGTCCGGCGGCATCTACGTGCCGCCGATGACGCTGGGCATCGACAGCGGCGCGCCGCCGGGCCCGGCGCCGGCCGAGGTCGACACGACGCCCGGCTATCTGCGCATGGTCGGCCAGGAGGCCACCCAGGACGGCTTCCAGACCGCCGCCCCCTCGCTGGCCTCGCTCGGCCTGACGCCACGCCAGACCGACGTGCTCGCGCTGCTGCTGCAGGGCAAGCCGAACAAGCTGATCGCGCGCGACCTGAACCTGTCGGTGGAGACCGTCAAGGACCATGTCGCCGCGGTGCTGCGCACGCTGGGCGTGAACTCGCGCACCCAGGCCGTGCTGGCGGTCAGCCAGATGACCCAGCAGGGCGCGGGCGGGCTCGGCGGCTGGCGCCGCCCCGGGCGCTGAGCGCGTCGGGACCCCGGCGCGTGAACGCCCCGCTGCAGGCCCTGGCGCCGCACGCCCCCGGCCTGCAGGATCCCGCCCCCGAGCTGACGCGCGAGGAACTGCTGCCCGACACGGTCCACTCGCTGTACCAGCAGACCGGCGTGGCGATCGCCGGCCACCTGCTCGGCGCGGTGGTGGTGGGCGCGCTGTACAGCGGCACCGCGCCGGCGGTGGTGCTCGGCGGCTGGGGTGGCCTGTTTGCGCTGATCTGGCTGCTGCGCCTCGCGACGCTGCGTCGCTACGCCTTCAGCGAGCACGGCCCGCGCGATGCCGAGCGCTGGCTGCAGGGCTGGAACCTCGGTGCGCTCGCCTGTGGCGCGGCCTGGGGCGCGGCGGTGTGGCTGCTCTACCCGCATGGCCGTCCCCACCAGCAGGCGGCGCTGCTGATCATCGCCTTCAGCTACTGCGTCGGCTCGATCCCGACGCTGGCCACGCAGTCCCGGGTGTTCCTGGGCTTCATCAGCCTGGCCTTCGTGCCGACCATCGTGCGTCTCGCCAGCACCGGCGACAACGAGGAGCTGGTGCTGGCCGGCGTGGTCGGCCTGACCTACCTGATGACCGTGATGCTCGGGCGCTGCTACCGCAACACCTTCGAGGGGGTCATCCACCTGAAGGTGCGCACCGAGCAGCTGGCGGCCCAGCTGCGCCAGGAGAAGTCGGCGGCCGAGGCCGCGCGCCGCGCGGCCGAGGCCGCCAATCGCGCGAAGACGCAGTTCTTCGCCGCCGCCAGCCACGATCTGCGCCAGCCGCTGCACGCGATGGGCCTGTTCGCCGAGGCGCTGCGCGCCAAGAGCCGCGGCGACGAGGAGGTCACGCACCTGGTCAACAGCATCAACAGCTCGGTCGACGCGCTCGAGGGGCTGTTCGGCGAGCTGCTCGACATCACCAAGATCGACACCGGCGGCGTCGAGCCCCAGCCCGAGCACTTCACGCTGCGCGAGCTGTTCCAGCGGCTGCGCCTGCAGTACGAGCCGACCGCGTTCGAGAAGGGCCTGGTGCTGCACTTCCGCGGCGCCCATCACGCGGTGCACGCCGACCCGGTGCTGGTCGACCGCATCGTGCGCAACCTGCTGAGCAACGCGATCCGCTACACCGTGGACGGCGGCGTGCTGCTCAGCGCGCGGCAGCGCGGCGAGACCGTCGAGCTGCGCGTCTGGGACACCGGCATCGGCATCGCGCCGACCGAGCAGGCGCGCGTGTTCGACGAGTTCTACCAGGTCGGCGGGGCCCAGCCGCTCGCCGCCGCCCAGAGCAAGGGGCTAGGACTGGGACTGTCGATCGTGCAGCGCCTGGCGCGGCTGATGAAGGCGCCTCTGACGCTCGCGTCGGTGCCCGGCCGCGGCACGGTTTTCACGCTGACCCTGCCGCTGGGCAGGCCGCCGCGCGCCGCCCCGCCGCCGACAGGCAGCGCGAAGCCGGGCCTCGGGCTGACGCTGGACCGCCGCCGCATCGTGATCGTCGAGGACGAGCCGGCGGTACGAGAGGGCCTGGTCGTGCTGCTGCGCGGCTGGGGCGCGGCGGTCGAGGCCTTCGACACGCTCGATGCCCTGCGGGCCTGGGCCGCGACCGCGCCGCCCGTGCCCGACCTGGCGATCGTCGACTACCGCCTGCCCGAGGGCCGCACCGGCGTCGAGGCGCTGGCCACGCTGCGACAGGTCTTTGCCGCGCCGCTGCCGGCCATCCTGGTCACCGGCAGCACCATGAGCGGCCACGAGGACGAGTCGGCCCGGCACGACTTCCATCTGCTGATCAAGCCGGTCGCACCGAACAAGCTGCGGGCGATGATCGCGTTCAAGCTGGGACTGCGCTGAGCCGTCCGGCCCGTCCTCGCCGCCCTTGAAGCACCTCGCCATCGCCGCGATCCGCCTGTACCGTCGCTGGCTGTCGCCGCTGAAGGGACGTGCCTGCGCCTACCGCGTGCACACCGGGCGCCCAAGCTGCTCGCGACTCGCGGAAAGGGCCGTCCGGCGGCACGGCGTGATCGGCGGGGTCGGCGTGCTGCAGCTGCGGCTGGCGTGCTGCGGCGAAGCCTGGCGGGCCGCGCATGGCGAGCGGCCCGTGCCCGCCTCGCAGCGCGGCTCCTGCGATGCCCCTTGCGACATCCCCTGCGACGGCTCGGAGCTGTCCGGCTGCGACTGCGGCGACTGCAGCGCCGACCGGCGCCAGCGCAAGGACCGTCGCTCGCGCGCCTGAGGCATCATCGGCCGGGCCATGCCTGCCCTCCGACCGCTGCTGCTGGCCGCGCTGCTGCACGGGGCCGCCCACGCCGCCCCGACCGCCTGGATCACCAACCAGGGCAGCCACAGCGTGTCGGTGGTCGACCTCGCGACGCACCGGGTGAGCGCGACCGTGCCGGTCGCGAAGGCGCCGGCCGGCGTGGTCGCGGTGCCGCGGGCCGGCCGGGTGTTCGTCACCGCGCCCGGCGACAACGCGGTGTCGGTGATCGACATGCGCTCGCGCAGCGTCGTCGCGACGCTGCCGGCGGGCGCCGGCGCGGTCGGCATCGACGCCTCGCCCGACGGCCGACGCGTCTACGTGGCCGACTGGTTCGGAGCCCGCCTGCTCGGCTTCGACACGGCCAGCCTGCTCGAGGTGCTGCGCGTGCCGCTCGGTCGCGCACCGGCCGGCGTCGCGGTGTCGGCCGACGGCGCGCAGGTCTACGTGGCCGAGCGTGACGACAACCGGGTCGCGGTGGTCGACGTCGCCACGGCACGCGTGGTGGCGCGCGTGGCGGTCGGCGAGCATCCGTTCGCGCTGCTGGCCGACCCGCAGCGACAGCGCGTCTACGCGCTCAACGTCTACAGCCATGACCTCAGCGTCATCGACGTGCGCGCACCGGCCGCGGCACGCGAGGTCGCGCGCGTCAAGGTCGGCAAGGCGCCCTACGGCGCCGCGCTGGCCGCCGCCGGCACGCGGCTGTACGTGACCAATCAGCGCGACGACACGGTCAGCGTGATCGATCCCGACACACTCGCCTCGGTGCAGACCCTGAGCGGCTTTGGCTACCCCGAGGGCATCGCCTCGGTGGGCGACCGGGTGTGGGTGGTCAACTGGATGGACGAAAATCTCGTTGAACTCGAGGCCGCGAGCGGCAAGCGGCTGCGCAGCGTGACGCTGGGCAGCAACCCGCGCGGCTTCGGCGCCTTCGTCGGCGACCCCGCCCCCTGATTCGACTGGAGACCCTGATGCTGACCCGACGGCTCGCCACGCTGGCCCTGCTCGGCCTCACCACCGGCGCCGCGCTGGCGCACGGCCCGACGCGCCAGAAGGTGGTGGAGCGGATCACGATCGATGCGCCGGCCGAGGCCGTGTGGGCGCAGATCAAGGACTTCGGCGCGCTCGCCCAATGGCACCCGGCGGTCGAGGCCAGCCCGGCCGACCAGGGCAATGCCGAGGGGTCGGTGCGCGAGGTCCGCATCAAGGGCGGCGGCGCGCTGACCGAGACGCTCGAGCGCTACAACGCCGACGGTCGCAGCTACAGCTACCGCGCCAAGGACGGTGGCGCGCTGCCGGTGACCAACTACACCTCGACGATCACCGTCAGCGGCGAGGGCGGCAGCAGCACGGTCGAGTGGCGCGGCGCCTTCTACCGCGGCTTCCCGAACAACGACCCGCCGCCGGATCAGAACGACGAGGCCGCGGTCCGGGCCGTCACCGGCGTCTACCAGGCCGGCCTGGCCAACCTCAAGAAGCTGGCCGAGAAGAAGTAGGCGCGGCCGGCCTCAGAACAGCAGCCGGCTCAGGCCGTAGGCCAGCGCGGCCATCAGGGCCGAGGCCGGGATCGTGAAGATCCAGGCCCAGACGATGCGCCCGGCCACGCCCCAGCGCACCGCCGCGAAGCGCTGCGTCGAGCCGACGCCGACGATCGCGCCGGTGATGGTGTGGGTGGTCGACACCGGGATGCCCAGCGCGCTGGCGAGGAAGAGCGTGATCGCCCCGCCCGTCTCGGCACAGAAGCCGCCCACCGGCTTGAGCTTGGTGATCTTCTGCCCCATGGTCTTGACGATGCGCCAGCCGCCGAACATGGTGCCCAGCGCGATCGCGATGTAGCAGGCCCAGATCACCCACCAGGGCGGCAGCGTGTCGCCGGCGGCCACGTAGCCGCTGGCGATCAGCAGCACCCAGATGATGCCGATGGTCTTCTGCGCGTCGTTGCCGCCGTGGCCCAGGCTGTACAGCGCCGCGCTGAACAGCTGGCCGCGGCGGAACCAGCGGTCGACGCGCAGCGGCGTCTTGCCGCGCATCAGCCAGGCCACCACGACCATCAGCCCCGAGCCGAGCAGGAAGCCGAGCAGCGGCGACACCAGGATGAAGGACAGCGTCTTGATCACGCCGGCGGCCACCAGCGAATCGGGCCCGGCCTTCGCGATCACCGCGCCGACCAGCCCGCCGATCAGCGCATGCGAGCTGCTCGACGGGATGCCGTAGTACCAGGTGATCAGGTTCCACGCGATCGCGCCGACCAGCGCGCCGCACACCACGTTCGGGTCGACCACGCCGGGCTGCACGATGCCCTTGCCGACCGTCGCCGCCACCGACAGGTGGAACACGAAGATCGCGACGAAGTTGAAGAAGGCCGCGAACACCACCGCCTGCTGCGGCTTGAGCACGCCGGTCGAGACGACGGTGGCGATCGAGTTCGCGGCGTCGTGGAAGCCGTTCATGAAGTCGAACGCGATCGCCAGCAGCACCAGGGCTGCGACGATCCAGAAACCGAGTTCGACCGAGGCCATCAGGAGTTCTCGAGGACGATGCCTTCGATCTGGTTGGCGACGTCCTCGCAGCGGTCGGTGATCGACTCGAGCATCTCGTAGATGGCCTTGAGCTTGATCAGCTCGCGCACGTCGGGCTCGTTGCGGAACAGCTGGCTCATCGCCGAGCGCATCACGCGGTCGGCGTCGCTCTCGAGGTGGTCGATCTCCTCGCAGGTCTTCAGCGCCGCCTCGACGACGCTGGCGTCCTTGAGCTTGGGCAGCAGCGTCACCGCGTGCTGCACGCGCTCGCAGCAGCGCGCGCTGAGCCGGCCGAGCTCGAGCGTCTCCTCGGTCATGCGGCGCACGTCGTACAGGGTCATCGTCTCGGTCGTGTCCTGCAACATGTCGAGGATGTCGTCCATCGCGTTGATCAGGCCGTGGATCTGCTCACGGTCGAGCGGCGTGATGAAGGTCTTGTGCAGCAGGCGGTTGACCTCGGCGGTGACCTTGTCGGCGTTGCGCTCGGCGGTGATCACGGCGGCCGCGTGGCGCTCGCGCTCGGCGGCATCGGCATAGCTCTCGATCATCGCGTTGAAGGCGCGCGCGCCCTCGACGATGTGGGCCGCATGGCGATTGAACAACTCGAAGAAGTTGCCCTCCTGGGGCAGCAGCTTGCCGAACACCATGAACGCTCCGGATGCAATGACGGCGCCCTGGGTGGCGCCGCTCGGGCGCGATTGTCACATTACTGCCCCGCCCGCCCGGCCAGCGGCGTGTCAGGCGTGCCGGCGTGGCAGCGGCTGCAGGTGACGCGGCCGGTCCGGCGGATCGTAGAACTCGAAGCCGCCCGCGAAGGCGTCGATGCGCTCGAGCAGGCGCTGGAAGTCGACCCCGTCCTCGGCCGGGTGGAAGGCCTCGGTGTTGATCGCCAGCACCGGCAACTGCGGGTGGCTGGCGAAGTGGCGCAGGTAGGCGTCGCACAGCGCGCGCAGGTAGGGCTCGCCGATGTGGCGCTCCATCGCCAGGCCGCGCTGGCGCACGCGCGCGAGCAGCGTGTCCGGCTCGGCCTGCAGCCAGATCACCAGGTCCGGCGCCGGCGCCTGGTCGGCATGGCGGCGGTAGATCTGGCGGTACAGCGCCAGGTCCTCGTCGCCGAGGTTGAGCAGCGCGAAGATCGCATCCTTGGCGAACAGGAAGTCGCTGATGACGCCGCGCTCGAACATGCCCGGCTGGCTCAGCTCCTTGAGCTGCTCGATGCGCTGGAACAGGAAATTGAGCTGGGTCTGCAGCGCCAGCGGATTGCCGCGGCCGCTGCCGTGACCGCGCAGGTGCTCGTAGAAGCGCGCCAGGTAGGGGTTCTCGAGCGGCTGCTCCAGCACCAGCCTGGCCTCCCAGTGCGCCGCGAGGGCGCGCGCCAGCGTGGTCTTGCCGACCCCGATCGGCCCCTCGACGACGATGTGGCGAAAGCGCATCAGGCGGAGCGGAACATGAAGTAGACGGCGCCGACCAGGCACAGCCCGGCCCACAGGTAGTCGAGCTTCAGCGGCTCGTCCAGGTACCAGACCGCGAAGGGCACGAACACCGACAGCGTGATCACCTCCTGCATGATCTTGAGCTGGCCGACGCTGAACTGCTGCACGCCGATGCGGTTGGCCGGCACCTGCAGCAGGTACTCGAACAGCGCGATGCCCCAGCTGATCAGTGCGGCCGCGTACCAGGGCTTGTCGGCCAGGTTCTTCAGGTGGCCGTACCAGGCGAAGGTCATGAAGACGTTCGAGCAGACCAGCAACACGATGGTCTGCAGCGAGATGGGCAGCGCGCTGCTCATGCGGCGTCGGCATCGAGGCGCAGCGCCAGACGCTCGAGGCGCTGCCCGGCCACCGCGGGCAACGCGTGGGCCAGCGGCGTGCCGTCGGGGTCGGCCAGCGCCGGGTCGAGCTCGAGCAGCGGCACGAGCACGAAGGCGCGCTCGCGCAGGCGCGGGTGCGGCAGCGTCAGCGTCGGGGTCGCGCGGCGCGCGACGCCGTGCAGCAGCAGATCGAGATCGAGCGTGCGCGGCGCATTGCGGTAGGGCCGCTCACGGCCGTGCTCGAGCTCGATGCGCTGCAGCGCGGCCAGCAGCGCCTCGGGCGCGAGCGCAGTGTCCAGCGCGGCGACCGCGTTCAGGTAGTCGGGGCCGCTCGAGTCGATCGGCGCACTGCGCCACACCGAGGACAGCGCCGCGAGCCGGGTGTCGGGCAGCGCGGCGAGCGCGCGCACCGCGGCGCGCAGCGTCGCCGCGGCATCGCCGAGGTTGGCACCGAGGCCGACCCAGGCGCGGCTCGCCGACACCATGACTCAGTCCTCGGCCGCCGGCGCAGCGGCCGCACGCTCGCCGCTGCTCTTGCGGCGCCGGCGGCGGCGCTTGCGGGGGGCCGCGTCGGCCGCGCCCTCCTCCGCCGGTTCCGCATCGCCGCCCGCGGCCACCGGCGACGGCTCCTCGGCCGGCGCAGACGCCGGCGCGGCGGCGCGCGGCGGCCGCGGCGACGCGACGCGACGCGGCTGCTGGCGCGCACGCGCCTCCTCGAGCAAGGCGCTGCGCTCGTCGTCGCTGCCCAGCGAGAAGTCCTCCCACCACTCGGCCAGGTCCTCGGCGACCTCGCCGGTGTCGGCGCGCAGGCGCAGGAAGTCGAAGCCGGCGCGGAAGCGCGGCTGCTCGACCAGGCTCAGCGGCCCGCTGCCGGTGCGGCGCTCGAAGCGCGGCTGCATCAGCCAGATCTCACGCATGTCGGTACCAAGCTTGCCGCGCCCGGAGATGTCGCCGATGCGCGCGTCGAACACCGCGTCGACCGCCTCCTGCAGCGCCGGGAACGGTGCCCCGCCGGCCGACTTGCGGCGCTGCCAGCCGGCCAGCACCTCGTGCCACAGCAGGCAGGCGAGCAGGAAGCTCGGCGCGACCGGCTTGTCCTCGCCGACGCGGCGGTCGGTGTCGGCCAGCGCGGCGCTGATGAAGGCCTCGCGCGCCGGGTTCTTGCCGGCGTCGGCCAGCACCGCGTCGAGCAGCGGGAAGGGCCCGGGCTTCGGGCCGCCCAGCAGGCCGTGCTTGCGCAACTGCTCGATCGACTTGATCGCATGCCCGGTCTGCAGCAGCTTGATCATCTCGTCGAACTGGCGCGAGATCGGCACCGCTTCCAGCAGCGCGGCGCTCTCGCGCAGCGGCTTGAGCGTCTTGGGCTCGATCTCGAAGCCGAGCTTGGCCGCGAAGCGCATCGCGCGGATGATGCGCACCGGGTCCTCGCGGTAGCGTGCGACCGGGTCGCCGATCATGCGCAGCAGGCGCTTCTTGGAGTCGGCGATGCCGCCGTGGTAGTCGACCACGGTCTGCGTGCGCGGGTCGTAGTAGAGCGCGTTGACGGTGAAGTCGCGGCGCGCCGCGTCCTCGTCCTGCGGACCCCAGACGTTGTCGCGCAGCACCCGCCCGCTGGCGTCGATGACGTGGCTCTTGCCCTGCAGCTCGGCCTTGCTGGTCTTCTCGTTGCCCTCGACCTGCTCGGCGGCGGCCGCGTCGAGGTAGGCCCGGAAGGTCGAGACCTCGATCACCTCGTGCTCGCGCCCGCGGCCGTAGACCACGTGCACGATGCGGAAGCGCCGGCCGATGATGAAGGCGCGGCGGAACAGCGCCTTGACCTGCTCGGGCGTCGCGTCGGTGGCGACGTCGAAGTCCTTGGGGCGGTGGCCCAGCAGCATGTCGCGCACCGCGCCGCCGACGATGTAGGCCTGGTGGCCGGCGTCCTGCAGCGTCTCGACGACCTTGCGGGCCTTGTCGTCGACCAGGGCCGGGTCGATGCCGTGCTCGGCCTGCGGCACCTCGACGCGCTTGCCGGTGCGCGGCTTGCCGCCCTTGGGCGCCGCCTCGTCGTCCTTGCCGAGCAGTCGGTTGATGAACTTCTTGATCATGGGAACAGGTTCAGGATGGGCCAGCCGCGCTCGCGCGCGATGGCCTCGAGCGCCGCAGACGGATTCGTCGCGACGGGATGGGTGGCAAGTTCCAGCAGCGGCAGGTCGTTGGGCGAGTCGCTGTAGACCGTGACGCGCTCGAAGTCTTGCACATGCCGGCCCTGGGCGGCCAGCCATTGCTCGACACGCCGGATCTTGCCCTCGCGGAACGAGGGCACGCCGCGGATGCGGCCGGTGGCCGCGCCCCGGGCATCGCGCTCGAGCTCGATCGCGATCAGGGCCTCGACGCCGAACAGCTCGGCGATCGGCCGCGTGACGAACTCGTTGGTGGCGGTGACGATCGCGCACAGCTCGTCGCGGTGGCGTTCGACCAGCGTCTGCGCCGCCGGACGGATCGCCGGGCGGATCACCTCGGCGACGAAGCGCGTCTGCGCCGCCGCCTGCTCGGCCGGCGCGCGGCCGCGCCAGGCGCGCGTCGCGAACTCGACGTAGGCGTGGATGTCGAGCGTGCCGTCCTGGTAGGCGGCGTAGAAGCGGTCGTTCTCGGCGCGCTGGGCGGCGGCCTCGGCCCAGCCGAGGGTGACGACGAACTCGCCCCAGGCGTGATCGGAGTCGATCGGCAGCAGCGTGTGGTCGAGGTCGAACAGGCAGAGATTCATGCGGTCAGGTCGTGGGCGGCCTGTTCGGCCAGCATCTTCTTCAACAACGGCACGGTGACGGCGCGCTTCTCGGCCAGCGAGAAGGCGTCGAGCGCATCGAGCAGGCCCATCAGCGAGCCGAGGTCGCGGGCGTAGCGGGTCAGCAGGTAGGCGAGCACCTCGTCGGCCAGCGCGATGCCGCGGCGCGCGGCCTCGCGCTTGAGCACCGCCGCGGTGTCCTCGTCGCTCAGGGGCTGCAGCGCGAACACCGGCCCGGACCCGAGCCGCGTGCGCAGATCCTCGCGCAGCGGCAGGTCCACCGGCGGCAGGCGCCCGGCCGCCGCCACCGGCACGCCGGCCGCGGCCGCCTCGACGTAGAGCGCGAAGGCGGCGTGCTGCTGGGCGGCATCGTAGCGCTCGCAGCCGTCGAGCAGCACCAGCGCGGCGCCCTCCTCCCAGGCCCCCGGCCCGCTGAGGACCGGGCCCGTGCTCGCCGCGGCGAGCGCGCGCAGCAGGTGGGTCTTGCCGGCGCCCGCCGGCCCCCAGAGGTAGAGGCTGGCCGGCAGCGGATGCTCGTGCAGCAACGCCAGCGCCGCCGCGTTGGCGCCCGGCGCGAAGTTCTCGAGGGTCGGCGCCGGGCCGGGGCCGATGCGCAGCGGGATTTGTCGCATCAGCGTCCGGTGTAGAGCGCGCTGCCCAGGTACCAGGCCTTCAGCCGCCCGACCGCGACCACGCCGACGGCGCTGAGCGGCAGCGCGATCAGCACGCCGATGAAACCGAGCAG
Source organism: uncultured Methylibium sp. (assembly GCA_964408005.1). Classification (GTDB taxonomy): domain Bacteria; phylum Pseudomonadota; class Gammaproteobacteria; order Burkholderiales; family Burkholderiaceae_C; genus Methylibium. The sequence goes on along the minus strand of CAYOXW010000009.1, from coordinate 5,859 downwards.
CTGGCCGAAGGCCAGCAGCGCGAAGATCACCACCAGCGGGTGCAGGCCGATGCGCTCGCCGACCAGCCGGGGCGTCAGCCAGAAGCTCTCGATCAGCTGGCCGAGGCCGTAGACCACCAGCACCATCACCAGCCCGTAGCCCCCGCCGAACTCGAGCAGCCCGGCCAGCAGCGCGAGCACGCAGCCCAGGCCGTAGCCGACGTAGGGGATGAAGATCGCCAGGCCGGTGAACACGCCGACCGGCAGCGCGAGATCCAGGCCGAACAGCGCCAGCCCGACGCTGTAGAACACCGCCAGGATGCCCATCACCAGCAGCTGGCCGTGCAGGTACTGGCCCAGCATGTGGTCGCACTCGGCCATGAAGCCGTCGAAGGCCGATCGGTAGCGCGGTGGCACCACGGCCTGCGCGCGCGCGACGATGCGCGGCCAGTCCATCAGCACGTAGAACAGCACCACCGGCAGCAGCACCGCGGTGCCGACCAGGCCGAGCACGAAGCTGCCGCCGATGCGCAGCGAGCCGAGCGCGGCCTTGAGCCAGCCCTCGGTGTTGTCGGACAGGTGGGTCAGCACGAACTCGCGCACGCTGGCGACATCGAGCGACAGCTCGACGCCGAACTGGGCCGCCAGCGGCCGCAACCAGGCGTCGAAGCGCGTCATCAGCACCGGGATCTGGTCGCGCAGCGCCGGCAGGTTCTTGATCAGGATCGGCAGCACCAGCAGCACCAGCGCCAGCACGGTCAGCAGCGCGAGCAGCTCGACGAGGCCGACCGCCAGCGCACGCGGCCAGCGCCGCCGCACCAGCGCGTCGACCACCGGATGCAGCGCGTAGCCGAGCACCAGCGCGACGACGAAGGGCGTCAGCACCGGGCCGAGCAGCCACAGCGCCAGCGCGGTCAGCGCGGCGATCGCGAACCAGGCCAGGCCTTGGGTCTGAGCAGGGGTCAGGGTCATCGGGATCGGGCCATCGGCCCATGGGCGACACGGCGCCGCAGCCGGGCGCCGCGCCGAAGTTTATGCGGCAGCCGGCGGCTCAATGCAGCCGCGGCCGTCCCTGGGCGCGCAACTCGGCGGCGCGCTCGGCGATCGCGCGCCGGTCCTCGGCCTGCGGGCTGTGGTCGAGGTAGGCATCGAGGTCGTCGGCCGCCGCGTCCCAGGCACCGAGCTCGGCATGCGCCAGGCCGCGGTCGCGGCGCTCGTCCCAGTCGCGCGGCAGCAGGATCACGAGGCGCTGCTGCACCGCCAGCAGCCGGCCCCAGTCCTCGGCGGCGCGGTGGATCTCCTTGAGGTTGCGCAGCATCCGCGCGATCACGTCGCGCGGCGCGGCCGACTGCAGGAACAGCCCGAGCGGCATGTCGAACTCGCCGAGCAGCCCCTGGCGGCGCTTGTAGGGCACGAGGCGCTCCTCGAGCTCGTCGCGCGAGAGCGACTGGCCGGTGAACGGGTCGAGGATCACCTCGCCCTGCGGCATGCGCACCTTGACGAGGAAGTGGCCGGGGAAGGCGATGCCGCGCGCGGTCAGGCCGATCTGCTGGGCGAGCTCGATGTAGAGCACCGCCAGCGAGATCGGGATGCCGCGGCGCGTGCGCAGCAGCTCGTGCAGATAGCTGTTGGCGCTGGCGTAGTAGTCGTTGACGTTGCCGGCGAAGCCGAGCTCGTGGAAGAAGTAGCGGTTCAGCCAGCGCAGCCTCTGCACCGGCACCGCATCGGCGGGAATGCGCTGACTCAGCTTGTCGGCCAGGGCATCGATGTCGGCCAGCACCGCCTGCAAGTCGAGCTGCGGATGCTCGATGTGGGCGATGGCCGCGGCCGCCTCGGTCAGCGGAAAGCCCGCGTCGTCGGCCACCAGCGCGGCAAAGTGCTCGATCGCACTCGGCGCCACGGTCAGGTAGGGCTTGGCCATGGCTCAGTGTAGGCGGTGGGTGCGCGGCGGCAAGTGCGGCTCAGCCCCGTCGCGCGAAGTCGCGCGGGCGCAGGCCGAGCAGCGCCAGCACCCCGAAGTACAGCACCGCCGCGCCGACCAGCACCGCGGCGAGCAGGCCGGCGCGGCCGGCCTCGTGCGCGCCCAGCGCGACCCAGTCGTGCGTGCGCGCCGACCAGGCCAGCAAGGCCCCCATCAACGCCGCGGCGACGACGACGCGCAGCCCGAAACCCGCCCAGCCCGGCTGCGGCCGCCAGCTGCCGCGGCGGTGCAGACCCAGCAGCAGCCAGCTCGCGTTGACCAGCGCGCCGCAGCCGATTGCCAGCGCCAGCCCGGCATGTCCGAACCAGGGCACGAAGGCGAGGTTCATCGCTTGCGTGAGCAGCAGCACGACGATCGCGATCTTGACCGGCGTGCGCACATCGCCCCGCGCGTAGTAGCCGGGCGCCAGCACCTTCAGCGCGATCAGACCCATCAGGCCGGCGCCGTAGCCCATCAGCGCGGTGACGGTCTGGTTCACGTCGTGCGCACCGAAGGCGCCGCGGTGGTAGAGCACCGCGACGAGGGCCTGCGGGAACACCAGCAACGCCACCGCGCAGGGCAGCGCGAGCAGCAGCACCAGGCGCAGCCCCCAGTCGAGCAGCGCCGCGTAGCGGTCGGCGTCGCCCTCGGCCTGGGTCGCGGAGAGCTGGGGCAGCAGCACGACGCCGAGCGCAACGCCCAGCAGCGCGGTCGGAAACTCCATCAGCCGGTCCGCGTAGCTCAGCCAGGACACCGCCCCGGCGCCGAGCTGCGAGGCAATCTGCGTGTTGATCAGCAGCGACACCTGCGCGACCGACACGCCCAGCACCGCCGGCGCCATCTGGCGCAGCACCCGGCCCAGCCCCGGATGGTTCCAGGCCGCACGCCAGGCGGCCGGCCCGATCCCGATGCGCGGCAGCATGCCGATGCGCGCCAGCGCCGGCAGCTGCACCGCCAGCTGCAGCACGCCACCGACCATCACGCCGACGGCGAGCGCATAGATCGGCTCGATGCCCCAGGCGCGCAGCCGCGGCGCGAGCAGCCCGGCCGCGGCGATGAAGCTCAGGTTCAGCAGCACCGGCGTGGCCGCCGGCACCGCGAAGCGCCGCCAGGTGTTCAGGACGCCCGCCGAGAGCGCCACCAGCGACATGAAGAAGATGTAGGGGAACATCCAGCGCGTCAGGCCGACCGCGACGTCGAAGCCGCCGCTTTGCTGCAGCCCCTGGGCCATCAGCCAGACCAGCGCCGGCGCCGCCAGCACGCCCAGCAGCGAGACCGCGAGCAGCACCCAGGCCAGCACCGTCGCGACCGCGTCGACCAGGCGGCGCGTCGCGTCCTCGCCATCGCGCGTGCGGCACTCGGCCAGCAGCGGCACGAAGGCCTGCGAGAACGCCCCTTCCGCGAACAGCCGGCGCAGCAGGTTGGGGATGCGGAAGGCGACGTTGAAGGCGTCGGTCAGCACGCTGGCACCGAAGGCCGCGGCGACCATCTGCTCGCGCACCAGCCCGGTGATGCGCGACGCCAGCGTCAGCAGGGAGACGACGGAGGCGGCACGCAGCAGGTTCATGAAGCGGGGTAGGGCAATGTGGGCGCAGTATAGGAGTGGTTACTCACGTGGCGCCGGTGGACGCTGACGATCCGCCCGGTCCTGCTATACTCGCGGGCTTCTCACCCGAACAACCCCTGCCCCATGGCCACCTCCTCCAAAGCCAAGAAGAAGACCGTCCGCATTGCCTCGGGTCGCAAGCGCGCCCGCCAGGACGTCCAGCTGAATGCCGCGAACACTTCGCTGCGCTCGAAGTTCCGCACCGCCATCAAAGGCGTGCTGAAGGCTGTCGCCGGTGGCGACAAGGCCGCCGCCGCCGAGACCTTCAAGACCGCCCAGAAGGTGATCGACTCGATCGCCGACAAGGGCCTCTTCCACAAGAACAAGGCCGCTCGCCACAAGAGCCGCCTGTCGGCCAAGGTCAAGGCGCTCGCCGCGTAAGAGTGCCACTCGGGTGAGAAAAAAGGGCTCCGCAAGGAGCCCTTTGTCATTGGGGCGGCCGTTCAGCCGCCGGCCGGACCCGGCGGGACATCGGGTAGCAGGCAGGCGTCGGCCACCTGGAGCTGGTTGTCGCGGGCGAAGTTCATCACGAAGTCCCAGGCCATCGGCTCGAGCTCGCGCAGCGCCTCGTTGACGACGACACACTTGATGCCGCCGACGACCTGCGGCACGCAGTAGGGCGAATAGCCAATGTGCGCGGCGCGCCCCATCGAGGCTCCACCAGGGCGGAAACTGGCCATCGCGCCGGCCAGACGCTCGGCCCAGTCGCTGGGCCGAAAGGGTTTGCCGTCCAGGGTCAGGCCCTGGATGAAGACTTCGCGTTTGTTCGAGTGAATGTGCGGCACGACGGGGACGGGCGATGGCGGCTTGTGGCCGCGCCGCAGGAGCGGCGTGAAGGCGTGATTGTGCTGCAGCGCAACAGCTGTTTCCGGCAAGGGTGTGCGAGGTGTCACGCCGCGCGGCACCTCGCGTTCGCCGCGCGGTGCCTCCCTACAATCGGCCCTTTTCGGCGGCGCTGGAGCGCCGGGAGTCACCGATGAATGCGCCCGCAGCGCCGCTCGCCCCCGCGACGGCCTCCCACGTGATGAACACCTACGGCCGGCTGCCGTTCGCGCTATCGCACGGTCGCGGCTGCCGCGTCTGGGACAGCGACGGCAAGGAGTACCTCGACGCGCTCGGCGGCATCGCGGTCAACACGCTGGGCCATGCCCACCCCAAGCTGGTGCCGGCGCTGCAGGAGCAGATCGGCAAGCTGATCCACTGCTCGAACTACTACCAGATGCCGCTGCAGGAGGCGCTGGCCGCCAAGCTGTGCGAGCTGTCGGGGCTGACGAGCGTGTTCTTCTGCAACTCCGGGCTCGAGGCCAACGAGGCGGCGCTGAAGCTGGCGCGCAAGTTCGGCCACGACAAGGGCATCGAGCGCCCCGAGGTGATCGTCTACGAGAAGGCCTTCCACGGCCGCTCGATCGCGACGCTGTCGGCCACCGGCAATGCCAAGGTGCAGGCCGGCTTCGGCCCGCTGGTCGAGGGCTTCGTGCGCGTGCCGCTGAACGACGTCGCGGCGATCGAGGAGGTCGCGAATACGCGACCGAACGTGACCGCGGTGTTCCTGGAGGTGATCCAGGGCGAGGGCGGCGTCAACCCGGCGACGATCGAGTACCTGCAGGCGGTGCGCCGCCTGTGCGACGAGAACGACTGGCTGCTGATGCTCGACGAGGTGCAGTGCGGCGTGGGCCGCACCGGCAAGTGGTTCGCACACCAGTGGGCCGGCATCGTTCCGGACGTGATGCCGCTCGCCAAGGGCCTGGGCTCGGGCGTGCCGGTCGGCGCCGTGGTCTGCGGGCCGCGCGCCGCGACGATCTTCGGCCCGGGCAACCACGGCACCACCTTCGGCGGCAACCCGCTGGCGATGCGCGCCGGCGTCGAGACGCTGTGCATCATGGAGGAGGAGCGGCTGCTCGAGAACGCCGCTCGCGTCGGCGCGGTGCTGGAGGCGGCGCTGCGGCGCGAACTGGGGGCCCTGCCGGGGGTGCGCGAGATCCGCGGCCAGGGCCTGATGCTCGGCGTCGAGCTCGAGCGCCCCTGCGGCGAGTTGCTCGGCCGCGCGGCCGCGGCCGGCCTGCTGATCAGCGTCACCGCCGACCGCGTGATCCGGCTGGTGCCGCCGCTGATCCTGAGCGCGGTGGAGGCCGATCAGATCGTCGCGATCCTCGCGCCGCTGGTGCGCGCCTTCCTCGCCGAGGGGCCCGCCGCATGAAGCCCGGCTCGAACCTGATGCGCCACTACCTGCAGTTCAAGGACCTGCGCGCCGAGGAGTACGCCTATTTGTTCCAGCGCGCGACGATAATCAAGAAGCTCTTCATGATGTACGTTA
>CAYOXW010000008.1:24368-33950 GCA_964408005.1 uncultured Methylibium sp. | reverse complement strand
ACGGCCTGCATGCGGGCCTTGTCGACGAACACCGTCGCGCCTTCCTCGGCGTGGCTGCCGACGTAGCCGGCGAAGTTCTCGATCACGGCGGTCTGCATCGTGCCGCGGGCGCGGCGGCGCTTGGCCAGGTGCTGCTCGAAGTCGTGAACCTCGAAGTCGCTGGGCAGTGCGACGATGCCGTCGTTGGACATCGCGCGGTGGGTGGATCCTTCGGCGGCCGAGATAGCTTCGGCGCGGGTCAGGGCCTGGATGGCTTCCTTGTCGAACATGGCGGGTTCCTTGTGGTGCGGTGGAGTGGGGCTGATCAGTCGGTGAGGGACTTCTGGCGGGTGTCGGCGCCGGGCAGGGACTGCTGCGCGATCGACAGCGCGCCGTACTTGCCGACGTGCAGCACGCTGGCGCCTTCGGCCTGCTCGACGACGCTGCCCAGGCCGGTCGGCTTCTTGAACTTCAGCGTGTGGCCGATGCGCACCTGGTGCGTGCCGGCGATGCGCTCGAACTTCAGCTTGATGTCGACCTCGCCCTTCTTGCCGAAGTCGACGCAGGCCGCCGCGGTCTGCGACAGGGCGACGGACAGCATGTGCTCGAAGGTGCCGCCGTCCAGGTCGGTGACGAATTCGCCGACGTCGGTGGCGGCGCGGCTGGTGTCGGGTTTCTCGGTCATGTAGGCCTCGGTGGTTGGTTGAGGAAGAAAGTGGGCGCCGCGGCAGCGGTCAAGCCGGCAAGGAAGTCAGGGAGGAAGGGCCGGCGTGCTCAGCACGCCAGCGCGGGTTGATGGGCGGCGGTGATCTCGGCCAGGCGCGCTTCGCTCCACTCGGCCGCGGCGATCGCGGTGTGCCGATCGACGGCCTCGGCCAGCGCGTCCATCCACTGCGCGGCGTCCTTGGCGGTCTGGTACTCGGTGCCGCTGAAGCCGATGCGGCCGGTGCGGCGCCAGCGCGCGATGACGGACTCTCCGACCAGGCACTGCGCGTCCATCGCGGCAAGCACCTCGGCGTAGCGCACGGCGTCGTGCGCGGACAGCAGCGTGGCCACGCGCCACCAGGTCAGCGCGCCGCCGAGCCACTGCCAGAGCGTGGCCTCGTCGCAGCTTCCGCTGGCGATCGCGTCGACGTTGATCCAGTGCGCCAGGCCGAGGTCGCGCACCTGGTCGGGCGCGAGCTTCGGGCGCAAGCCGCGCGGCGGCATGGGCACGATGGCGCGGCGGCGGGTGTGCTTGCGCATCAGGTCTGCTCCTCAACCACCTCGCATGCCTCCACCATCCACTCGCGCGGCACGCCCAGCGCCTGCGCCGTGGCGTCGATCGCGCGCTCGACGTTGCGGGCGGGGCTCAGGTGCATGGCGCGCATCAGGGCCTGCCGAATGCGCTCGCGGGAGACGATCACGCCATCACCTCCTGGCGCCCATCGAGGTAGCTCAGGCGGCTGCCCATGCGCGACGGGCAGCGCTCGAAGTCGTAGGCCCCCGGGCGCGGGCAGCGGTAGCTGTCCGGCGCCGGCGGCTCGCTGCTGTAGGGGATGCCGCGCGGCTGTGCCACGGTGCTCGGGTCGGGCGCGCTCGTCTCGGCGGCGAGCAGTCGATCGCCGAGTTCTCGGCCCTCGGCCGTGCGCGACCAGCGGTCGCCGCTGGTGACGGCCGTGCGCTCGAGAAGCCCCTCGCGGGTCATCGGCTCCAGCACCGCGGCGCGGAACTTCGCCTGCGAGACGGTGTGCTCGGTGCCGGCCATCATCGTCAGGCGGCTGGTGGTCATGGCGCCAAGGCGCGCCAGCGTGGTCAGCGTGCGTGCGCGGCGGCTCGCGGGGTCAGGCAGCGGGCGGTCGGCCAGGCTCGGGGTGCTGGCGGACGCGGGGGAGTTCTTGGTCGTGCGGCTCATGCGGATCTCGCGATGGGGGTGGTCAGAAGGTCATCGATGCGGTGGTGCAGCTCCTCGACGCTGCCGTTGTTGGGCAACACCGCGTGCACGCCGTCCATGCCCAGGCCGGCCTCGCTGACGTGGCCGCGCACCGCGGCGGCGTCATCGCGCTGCAGCAGCCAGCAGACGCCGTCGTGCCGCTGCACGAAGGCCAGCTCGTTGGCAAAGCGCACGTCCGTGATGACCCAGCGCTCGCTCGGGTGCACGGCCATGTGGCCGGCCATCAGCTCGAGCCAGATGTCCTGTCCCAGGCACTCGCGGCCCCACTCGGTGCCCAGCGTCTGTGCCAGCGTGCGGTAGCTGTGCCCGATGCCCGGCACCGGCTGCTCCTTGAGCGCGCGCTCGTGCATCCACTCGCTGCGCTGCCCCACGTAGCCCAGCAGCGCGCCGAGCATGCGGCGCAGCGGCGTCGCAAAGCTCGCGATGCGGTAGCCGTGCGCGTGCGCCAGGTGGCGCGCCGCGGTGTCCTTGCCGGCGCCGGCCTTGCCCGTCAGGCCGATGAGGTTGGGCAGGTACAGGGCGCGGCTCACGTGCTGCTCCTGCGCCCGTACCAGCGCACCAGCGCCGGGTGCACCAGCATCGCGGTCACGATGCCCAGCGGCCCGCCCAGCAGGTAGGCCGCGATCTCGAGCGCGCTCGTCGGGCCGGGCAGCACCTTGAACAGCACCAGGTTGCCGGTGCCGATCAGCAGGCTCGTGGCAAAGGCCATCGCGCGGTGCCCGCCGTTGACGTTCAGGCTCTGCAGGCCCGGCGCCAGCACCGTGACGTAGGTGCTGCCGAAGAGGATCAGCGCAGTCATCGAGCGGTCTCCTGCTGCATGCGCTCATCCCGGTTCAGGGTGTTGGCCAGCTCCTGAGCCTCGTGCTCGTGGGTGAAGCAGTCGGTCCATTCGCCGTCGTGCGTGACGACGTGCCAGAGGTGGATGCGCATTTGCAGCGTCGGCCGTGGGCCGCAGTCGTCGACGTCCCACTCGGGGTCGGCATACCAGCGCCCGGCGGTCATGCCGTCACCTGCTGCGGGTAGAAGGCCACCAGGTGCGCGTCGAGCAGCTCCACCCCGGCCGGCGTGACGGTCCAGCGCGTGGCCGTCACGGTGACGGCGCGTGCCTCCAGTGCGCGGCGCTGGTCGGCGCTGGCCAGGTGCTCGGGCGAGGCGCCCAGGCTGTAGCGCACGCGCGCCACGCAGGCCGGGCGGGCGGGCGCAGGCGCGTGGCCGAGGTGCAGGTGCAGCACCCAGGCGTCGGCGGCCGGGTCGAAGGTAACGCCGGCGTCTCGCACGGCGGCGGTCAGGGTCAGCATGGGCGGTCCTCGGCTTCCACGGTGGCGAGCTGGCAGCGCATCTCCTGGAGGGCGAAGCGGTAGGCCTGCGCCTGGCGGCGGGCGCGCTCGACTTCGCGCTCGGCGGCGAGCGCGTCGTCCTCGGCATGCTCGATGCGCCAGCGCAGGTAGGCGCAGCGCAAGGCCCGGCGCAGCGTGGCGATCACGCTGACGCGCGGCCGCGCACACAGGCGCGCGGCGGCCCGCGCCAGGCCGGCGGCGACGCTGGGGCGCAGGGGAATGCGGGCGGCGCTCACTTGAGCCACCCCGCGAACCACACGCCCGGGAAGTAGGCCGACGCGACCACGGCGACCGCCACGACGACGAGCGCCAGCAGGCTGTCGACGCGGGTCCAGCGCATCAGCTCCTCGTGCTCGATCTCGTGGGCGCGGGCTTCATCGCTGCGCCACTGGTGCGCGTCGTCGTGCAGCGGCGGCTGGTGGATCGGCGCGGCGCGGTGCAGGCGCGTGTCGATCACGTCGCCGCCGCGCTGCTCCAGCCGCGGCGCGCGCAGGAACTCGGGCGGCTCGGGCGCGAGGTAGTCGCGGGCGCTCATGCCGGCGCTCCCGACTGCTTCAAGATCTGCTGGAGCGCGTTGAACAGGTACGGCGCGCTGTGTGCCCCGATCTCCTCGGGCGTCATCGCAGCCCGCTCCTCTTCGGAGATGCGGTTGCCGCCTCGGGCGTCCCGGTCAAGCGGTTGGAAGGTGCACTGGTAGGTGCGGGCTGTGGTTGGCATCGAGCGCGCCTCCTGGGTTGGTGGGCGCAAGAATACGAAACGGATTCTTTGATGTCAATCCGGTTTGGATTTTAATTCTCCTGCGCGCTGCAAGTGCGCTTCCCGCGCAGGAGAGCGGTGCTCGTCAGAAGCACGCCTTCGGGGGATTCCGCCCGGCCCTGAACGAGGGCAATCTCGGGTGGGAGGGGGAACCTATGAAGAAGCTATTGCCGATCGTCGCGGTGCTGGGCGGCTGCGCGTCGATCACTGATGGAACCGAGCAGACGGTCGTCTTCAACGTGCAGCCGCGAGAGGCCACGTGCTCGGCGGCGCGCAACGGCACCGAGCTGTCGCAATTCACGGGCAGGGACGCGACGCTCACGGTCAGCAAGGGCGCCCGCGACATCATCATCACCTGCAAGGCGCCCGGCTACGACACCAAGGTGGCGCGGCTCGTGAGCTCCACCCAGGGCAGTGGCATGGTGAGCGTCTTCCTGCTCGACCTCGGCATCACCGACATGGTGACCGGCGCGATGTGGAAGTACCCGTCCAACAGCGCCATCGTGCTCGAACGGTCTGTGGACAGTGCGGGCGCCGCGCCAGCACCTTCGGCGGCGCCTGCGGCGCTGGCCCCGGCGGCCACGCCCGAGGCGACCGGAAGGACGGTTTCGGCCCCGCCGCCCGCGCTCACCGGGCAGGACTTGTTCACGGTGAACAAGCTCGCGATCGCGCAGGGCTGCGCCACCGATCCGCGCGCTGCGATGACGGGCAGGGGCCCGGGCTACGAGGCCTACGCGGTGCCCTGCGCCAACGGCGACACGCTCATGATCCGCTGCGACATGGGCAACTGCCGCGCGCTCAGGTAGCCTAGGCGGCCAGCTGCTCGCGCAAGTGGCGCGCCGCCTCGGCGGGCTGTGCGAAGCGCACCAGCTTGACCTTGCGGGCGCTGGCTTCCGACTGCATGAAGTCCAGCGAGGCGCGGAAGGTCTCTGCCTCGCGCCGTGAAAAGGCGCCCAGCCCGTCGTCGGAGGGGCAGCCGATCAGCAGTTCCGTGCGCTCCACGGGGACGATCTGGTCGCGCCGCAGCGCCTCCAGGTCGAACACCTTCACCTTCAGCGAGCGCGTGTCGCCCGAGGTTTTGCCCGGGCGCAGCACGCCGAAGTTGGTGGCGTAGCCGCCGCGCAGGAAGCCGATCTGCACGTACTTCGTGGCCAGCCGGATGCGCACATCGAACTCCGTCGGCTGCACCAGCGAATGGTCGTTGGCCAGCAGGTCGACACGGACACGATCCGCCCAGTCCGCGAAGGCGCGCTTGGCTGTGTCCGATGGCTCGCGCTGCCGCCCGAAGGGGGAGAACCCGAAGGCCGCAGAAAGGCGCACGGCGATGTCGAACACCTCGTTCATGTCCCGGGCAACGCCGTCGCGCATCGAGCCGAGTCTGAAGCCGCCGAAAGGCAGCTCCAGCGCTTCAACTGGCACGCCGGCGTCCAGCTGTTGCTGGGCAGTGAGCACCGTCTTGATCACCATCCACAGGACGCCTTTGCCCGAGCCGCCGGCGCCACCGAACATGCTCTGCAGCGTGGACGGATCGATGCTTTGCCGCACCTGAGCCTGGCCCGACGCGGCGCGTACAACGACGGCCACCGTGATGGCCTCCCCGCTGCCTGGCACTGTCTCCATGTGTACGGGCCACCAGGTGGCCTCGAACGTGGGCAGCTCAGCGGGAAACATTCCGGGTCTCGGTGGTCGGCGGTTCGTTGGCCGAAAGATACCCCTGTTCCGGCATGACGCGCGTGCTCAGCAGGCGGTCCAGGTGTGTTAAGCGATCAGTCAGGAAAGTGAGCAGCGTCCCGTACAGCAGCGCGCCGTCTTGGCAGTACTGCACCGCCAGCGGCACGGGCGACAGGCGGATGCGATGCAGCGCGGCCAGGCGGCCGCGCAGGTTGCGCAGCAGCACGGGCCGTTCGACGGCAGGCGTGCGCTCGATGATGCGCGCCGCGAGCCAGTTGGTCACCGCCGCGTCACTGCGGGTGGCGCCGTCCATGGCGGCCTCGTGGTCGATCAGGTACAGGTGCGATTCGGGCGAAACCAGAATGTCGCTCGGGCTGCGCACGTCGTTGGCGATCCACTCGTCGAAGCAAGCGGCCAGGTCGGCGATCTTCAGCCGCTCCAGCGCCTCGAGCACGACGTCCAGCGAACGGATGGGCTTTGCCATGGAGCGCTCGCTCACGTCGAGGCTGCCGAAGGCCAGCACCTTGGCGCCACGGGCACGGCCCACATGCACCGGGTTCACGTGCACGAGGTAGGGCTCGGGCGCCTCGAGCCGCATCGCGCTGGCCAGCTGGGCGCACAGCGCCTCGACGAGCATCGCCCTGGCAGGCAGGCCGAGCTTGACGTAGAGCATGAGCGGCTGCCCGTGATTGTCATAGGCCGGGCAGAGCCAGATCTCGTTGCGTGAGCCGGTGACCCGGGAGCCGGTAAACGCGGTGGCGGCCATGCCAAGGCCGGGAAGATCAGCGCCTGGCAGCGCGACGACGTTGGCTCTTGGCGGCGTGGGCATGGGCTTCTTCGGCCTGTTGCGATAGGTGTTCCAGCGCGTCGCGGTGCTCGGCCGCGACGGGCGCTCCCAGCGCCTGTTCGGCGCCACCGGTGGTCAGCGCTAGCGTCGCCACCTGATCGAGGGCTGCCCAGAGGGCTGGGCCTGCATGGCCGCCGCGCTGGGCGGCGATGAGGCGGCGCAGGAGGCTGACGGCGGGCTCTGGCAGGTCGCTGACGCTGTCCGCGGGCGTGACGCCGTGCGTCAGTTCGTAGCCAGGGACGCCGAGGGCGGCGGCGATGCGGTCGATGTCCTCGAGCTTCGGGTGTCTCGTGCCGGCAAGCCACTTCTGCACAGCGCCTTGGGTGACGTCGAGCCGCTCAGCCAGCGTGTCCTGCGAGACCCGCTTGGCCTGCATCACCAGCTTGGTCCGTGCGCGCCAGCTCTCCATCGCGGCAGTGTGGCCGACCGAATCCCAAAACGTAATGGACGAAACGGGAGTGGGTCGCTCTTGCGCACACGAAAGGGAATAATCCATAATGGGATCGGAGGCCTTATGCATCTGCGCGACTGGATGAAGCTCAACAACGTGACCCAGCAGGAGCTGGCGCGGCGCATGTCGCCGCCGGTCAGCCAGGCCAAGGTGTCGCACTGGCTACAGGGCGCGCGGCGGATCGACCTTCACTCGGCGCTGCAGCTCGAGGGCATCACCGGCGGCAGCGTCACCGTGCGCGATCTGGCCGGACTCGCCCGGCCCGGCGCGGCCGAGCCCCACGATGACGTGGGCGCGCGGCGGGAGGCGGCCTGAGATGCGCTCAATGCCTGTTCGGCTCGTCGTGGCCGATGAGATCGACTCCTTCGCCGCCGGTCCTGCTGAGGATGTAGCGGGCCAGGCCGACAGCCTCGCCGGAGCCGATTTCATAGGCGACCCAGCCAAAGCCGCGGTTGCGAACCCACAGCCGAAAGCCGCCACTGGCGCGTGCAGCGATGAATAAGCCCGGCTCGCTTTCGATCAGCACCGCATGCTCGGCATCCAGGTCGCGGCGGTGGGCCGCTACGGGCGGGAGCATCTGTGCGCGCAGTTCGGCGAGTTCGCGGATGAGCGATTCGACGCCGGCCGAATCCAGTTCCGCGGCAAGCTCCACCTGCGCCAGCCGGTTGTCTGCGCTCAGTCTCATGGGCACTCCCCGCCGCCTCGCGGCGGCTGTTGTGGTGCCGCGCAGCGTAGCGCAGGAGGCGGCCTGAGATGATGAGGTTGTCCATGAGCGTGGACGGCGGCCCGACCGTGTCGGTCGGCGTCGATGCCTGCGAAGGGCCGGAGGAGCGCATCGCGCTCGCGGCCGTGGAGTGCTTGGCTCGCGCACTGGGCGCGCCGCCGATCGAGCGGCGCGAAAAGACCGCGGGAGAGTTCCGCATCGTCATCGACGCGCAGGCGGACGGGCGTTTACGCATCACGCAGTGGCGTGGCGAGCGGTGGGATGCGAGCTACGGCACGGTGGACCGTGCGACAGCGCTCGGCCGATGCCTGCCGCAGGCGATCGACGAGGTGGTGGCTTACGCGCGCGTCGCGCAGGAGGCGCGCTGAGATGGACGCTCCAATCGACCCGGAAGAATTCCTCCGCCTGACGGACAGCCGGCATGCGGAGGAGTCGATCCTGCGCGCGGTCAATCGTCGGTGTCTCGGAGCAAGCCGTCCAGCAGCCGCTCCCAAAACGCCGTGCGCTCCTGAATCGCTTTCGATGACAGGTCTGCCGCCCATGACGGCGCCGGTTGCGCGGCCGCCCGCACGGCCCGGTCTGCGGTCATGGCTGTCGAGAGTTCTCGCCACATGGCGCGCGCGCTGGCCGGGTCGGGGTGTGTCTTGACCAGCGCCACCAACATGCTCAGGTCGATGTCGCGGTCGGACTGCGCGCGGATGCCGGCTTCTTCCAGCCGGCGCAGGCGGGCGCAGGTTTCTTCGTCGTCCATGGGTGCCCTCCCTGGGCTGGTTGGTTGCGGAACCCCCAGCGTAACCGGGGCAGGGCGCCCGCCCTTTTCCGCCCTCCGGCCGGCGCGAGCCGGTGCCGCGCGTCGGCCTGTGGGTCGTCTCCTCCTCGTCTCGTTGCTGCGCGTGGCCATCCGCGCGGCGCAGGGCGGCGCGGGCGGCGGGCTTTTTCTTCGTGGGTTGGCGGTGCATGCCGCCAGTCTCTTTTTTTTGCCCGCGCGGGTCAGTACCTACGGGTACATCACGCGGCGCACGGTTATGGAGTCGTAGGGAATGAGCCAGGAACCACTGTTCCACGAGCGCATCGAGGATGCGATCGCGGCGGTTGCCGATCGGCTGGGCCGCAAGCGTGTGGCCTGCCGCCTGTGGCCCGACAAGTCGGAGCGCGACGCGCACAACCTGTTCGACGCTTGCCTGAACCCGGAGCGGCGCGAGCGCTTCTCGCCGTCGCAGCTGGTGTTCGTGGCCAAGCTGGGCCGTGAGGCCGGCTTGCACGCGATCATGGAGTTCCTGGCGCGCGATCTGGGCTACACGGATCCTCAGCCCTTGGAGCCGGAGGACGAGCGCGCGAAGCTGCAGCGCGAGTTCATCGAGGCGTCCAAGCACATGGCGCGCATGGCCGATCGGCTCGAGCGGCTGGGCCAGCCGGTGCTGGCGGCGCGGGCGGCGTGATGGTGCGCCGGGAGTGCGAGGCGATGGCGTGCTGCGCCGTCCGGCTGGGGTGCCGCTGACGCATGAGCACCTTGGTGATGGCGGCCTGCTGGCCGCTGGCAATGCCGCCGACGCCGAAGGCGGTGCTCATCTCGCTGGCCGACCAGGCGAACGACCATGGCGGCTGCTGGCCGTCGATCGAGACGCTTTGCGCGCGCACCTGCTTGGGCGAGCGTGCGGTGCGCAACGCGCTGCGCTGGCTGGAGGCTGCGGGCGCGCTGACCGTCGAGCAGCGCCGCCGCAAGGACGGCGCGATGACGTCGAACTTCTACACCGTGACGCCGGCAGGCTTCGGAGCATCGGCGGTCGCCGGTGCGGCCCCGGCGCACGACCCCTCGAGCGGGCCGGCTGCGGCGCCCCGCAGTGCGCCCGTGTCTGGGGCGGCGCAGTCCAACCACCGGCACGT
>CAYOXW010000008.1:0-24268 GCA_964408005.1 uncultured Methylibium sp. | reverse complement strand
ACCACCGGCACGTCGTGCCCCCTAACCGTAAGGAAGAGAAATACAAATACACCCCCCAACCCCCCAAGCCAAGGCTCGGGGGGCGAGCCCGCCGAGGTCGAGTTGTCGAAGTCGGGCAAGCCGGTCTTGGGGCTCAAGGCCTGGCTCGCGCTGTGCAAGGCCGAGGGCCGGCAGCCCATCCCGGAGACGGACGCGGTGTTCGCGTACTGCGACACGGTGGGCATCGGCCGCGAGCTGCTGGCGCTGCACTGGCTCGAGTTCAAGCGCCGGCGCGGCGACGCGAAGAAGCGTCAGGCCGACTGGCCGCAGACCTTTCGCAACTCGGTGGCGGACAACTGGTACCGGCTGTGGTTCATCCCGGCCGGCGGCGTGGCGGAGCTGACGACGCTGGGCCGTCAGGCCAAGGCGCTGCACGACGCGGCGCAGCGCGAGCGGGCGGCCGAGGAGGCTGAGGCATGAGGCGCGACGACGACGACACGGCGGCCCGGCTGCGCAAGCCGCCGCACAGCGTGGAGGCCGAGGAGAGCGTGCTTGGCGCGCTGCTCATGGACAACGCGGCGCTCGATCGGGTGGCGGACCTGCTGAGGCCGCAGGCGTTCTACGGCCCGGCGCGCGCGGCGATCTACGAGACGATCGTGCGGCTGGTGATGGCCGGCAAGGTGGCCGATGTGGTGACGGTGTTCGAGGCCGGCGGGCATGAGCTGGCGTACCTCAACGGGCTGGCGCAGTCGGTGCCGAGTTCGGCGAACGCGCGGCGCTACGCGGAGATCGTGCTCGAGCGCTGGCTCGAGCGGCGGCTCGTGGCGGCGGGCGACGCGATCGCGGCCAGCGGCATCAACGCGCAAGGGCAGGACGTGGCGGTGCGCGTGGACCGCGGCGTGTCGGCGCTGATGGCGCTGGTGGACGAGCACAGCCGGCAGGAGCCGAGCGACCTGGCCGCGCTGCTGGGGCCGTGGGTGGACCAGGTGTCCGACATGGCGCAGCATGGGCGCAGCCCGGCGGTGCCCACGGGGCTGGCTGACCTGGACCGGCTGACGGCCGGCGGGGTGTGGCCGGGCGAGCTGTGGGTGATCGGCGCGCGGCCGAGCATGGGCAAGAGCGCGCTGTCGCTGACGCTTGCGCGGAACATGGCCGCGAACTACTCGGCGCTGTTCCTGAGCCAGGAGGACAGCCTGCGCACGTTGGTGTCGCGCCTGGTGGCGGCGGCGGGTGGCGTGAACCTGGCGGACCTGCGCAGGCCGGACGCGGCGCCGGACAGCATGTGGGGCGGGCTGTCCGAGGGGGTGGAGGCGCTGAATCGCCTGAACCTGCGAATCGACGACCAGCCCTCGCTCGGCTTGCTGGACGTGCGCCGCAAGATCCAGCAGGTGAAGCGCCGGCATGGCCTGAGCGTGGTGTTCGTGGACTATCTGCAGCTCATGCAGGGCGACGGCGAGACGCGCAACCGCGAGCTCGGCGACATCGCCAACGGGCTCAAGGGCGCGGCGAAGGAGTTCGAGGTGGGCATCGTGCTGCTCAGCCAGCTCAGCCGCAAGGCCGACGAGCGCAGCGGCCCGCCGCAGATGAGCGACCTGCGCGAGAGCGGCGATATCGAGGGCGCCGCGGACGTCATCGGCATGCTCCACCGCGAGCACATGCGCAAGCCGACCGAGGACAACAAGCACTACGCCGAGTTGCACGTCTGCAAGAACAAGAACGGGCCGACGGACACGCTCAGCCTGTACTTCGACGGGGCGCGCCAGCGCTTCGGGAACTGGTCGGGGGCCAAGCCGTTCTCGCCCAGGGCAAGGGCGGCATCCGGGGGGCTCGACTGATGGCCGGCGACTGCATCGACGCCGATCTCATGAAGGCGCGCCCGTACGTGCGGGCCGGGTCCTTCCCTGGACTTGCATGCGCGGGTAATTCGGACCCCGATCGTTCAGTGTTGCGGGGTGCTTGCAAGGGGGTTGTATGGTGCAGTGGGGGGTCTCGTGCTCGATGATCGGCTGTCGCAAGCTGAGTTCGGCGCGATGGTCGGCATCTCTCAGCAGGCCGTCAGCGAGTTGATGGCCAGGAAGGTGCTGCAGCAGGGTGCGACGGCGCGCGTGTGGCTGCTGGCGTACTGCGCCAACCTACGGGACGTCGCGGCTGGTCGTGACCCCGACGGCGCGCTGGTTCTCGAGCGGACGCGGCTGGCGCGCGAACAGGCCGACGAGAAGGCCATCGGCAACGCCGTCAAGCGCCGTGAGTTCGCACCGATCGGGCTGCTGTCGGATGTGCTTGCCGCAGCGAGCGCGGCGGTGGTCGACCGCTTCGACGCGCTGCCATCCGACTTGCGCAAGGCCTGCCCCGATCTGCCGGCCGAGGCGCGCGACGCGATCGGGCGAACGATCGCCGGTGCGCGCAACGAGTGGATCCGCGCCACGGTCGACCTGACCGCCGACGCGGTCCGCAGGCTAGCCGAAGCTGACGCCGACGATGAGGCCGCCCAGCTGGGCGCAGTCATGGAGCCAGCAGCATGACCACCACGCGCTTCCCGGCCAGCGCGGAGACGATCGAGGCCATCATCGCGGCCGTGCACCTTGGCCTCGAGCCGCTGCGCGCGCGGCCGCCGATGCGCCTGAGCGTGTGGGCGGCGCGGCACTTCATGATGGCCGGCGAAAGCAGCCACCAGCGCGGTGCGTGGGCTGCCTGGCCGTTCCAGCCGGCCATCCTCGACTGGATGGCCGACGACGACATCGAGGAGCTCGATGTCTTCAAGGCCAAGCGCATCGGCTACACCAAGATGCTGACGGCCTCGCTCGGCTACGAGGCTGCCTGGCGCCGGCGCAACCAGGCGCTGTGGCAGCCCACGGATGACGACCGCGACAGCTACGTCAAGAGCGAGGTCGATCCGATGATGGACAGCGTGGTCGCGGTGCGCGAGGCGCGCGCCAGCGGAGCGCGCGCCGAGGACACCATCAAGTTCAAGTGCTTCCGCGGCAGCGTGCTGCACTTGCTCGGCGGCAAGGCGGCGCGCGCCTACCGGCGCATCACCGTGGCCAGTGCCAAGCTCGACGAGATCGACGGCTTCGATCGCCGGGTCGAGAAGAGCGCCGACCCGGTCACGCTCGCGCGCGGGCGCCTCGAGGGCGCGCCGTTTCCCAAGCTGATCGTCGGCAGCACGCCGCGCAAGAAGGGCCTGTCGCACATCGAAGACCGCGCGGCGCTCGCCGAGGCGCACATGCGGTTCAACATCGCCTGCCCGCAGTGCGGCGTCGAGCATCCGCTGGTGTGGGGTGGACGCAAGCGCGCGTTCGGGCTGAAGTGGAGCGACGACGATCCGGCGACCGCGCACCACGTCTGCCCTCACTGCCGAGATTCCATCCGGCAGGCGGACTACTTGCGCGTCTGGGAGCGCGGCCGCTGGATCTGCGAGCGCACCGGCATCTGGTATGACCACCGCGCCGGCACCTGGCACGAGGCCGATGGCTCGCCGCGCAAGGCGCCCCGCCACGTCGCTGCGTACCCTTGGGCAGCCAACAGCCCGCAGAGAGACTGGGCCGACATCGTCCGGGAGTACTTGGCTGCCGAGCAGAAGCTCAACGCCGGCGACTCCGGACCGATGGAGGGTTTCACGAACGAGACGCTCGGCGAGGTCTATGCCGAGGAGGCTGAGCAGTCCGACCAGTCCGCGCTCAAGGCCCGGCGCGAGGCGTATGCGCTGGGCACGGTGCCCGTCGGCTGCCTGGTCCTCACCTGCTTCGTCGACGTGCAGGACAACTACTTCCACCTGCTCGTGCGTGGTTTCGGCCGCGGCATGGAGTCGTGGATCGTCGACCGGAGAAAGTTCGACGCCAACCCGGCCGATGAGGCCGACTGGGCCAAGCTCGACAGCTACCTGACCAGTCGCTACCGGCAGGCCTGGCATGGTGGCACGCTCGGGATCGAGTGCGCGGCGATCGACACCGGCGGCCACTTCACGCACCAGGTCTACAACTTCGTGCGCGCCCGCGAGTACCGCCGCATCTACGGCACCAAGGGCGACAGCATTCCGGGCAAGCCCATCAAGTCGCCGGCGCGCAAGCAGGATGTGAACTACCGCGGCGCCGTGATCAAGAACGGAGTCAAGCTCTGGTACATCGGCACCGACACCGCCAAGGACCTGATCCACGGCCGACTTGGCCTGGAGCCGCCCGACCCGGGCCAGGCGCGACCAGGCTACGTGCACGTGCCTGTAGCGCTAGGCGAAGGCGAGCACCACGACTTCTTCGACCAGCTCACCGCCGAAGGTCGCGTGCTGCAGAAGACGGCCACCGGCCACAACTACCGCTGGGTGCCGATCCGCAAGCGCAACGAGGATCTGGATTGCATGGTCGGCACCGAGTGGTGTGCCGAGCTGCTGGGGCTCAGCCAGTACACCGACGCCATGTGGGACCGCTTGGAGGCGGCGGTGCAGCCGCCTCGCGACCTCTTCGCGCCGCGTGATCAGGAGGGCGCCGCCGAGCCCGAACTCGCCATTCCGCCAGCCGTGGTGGCGCAGCGGGAGCGGCAGCAACTCAATCGAACGGCCGGGCGCCCGGCGGGAAGGGAGTGGTGAACATGCCGGCAGTCCACAAGAAGCGCGACGCGCAAGTCCACGAGACAGTGTTGAGCGGCGGCGCGCGGTCGGCCCAGGCGCCGACCGATCAAGTGCTCGATCAACCGATGGCGACGGCCGATGCCGTCGTCGACGGCGATCTGCTCGACCGCGTCTTCGACCGCGTCTGCAGCCTCAGCAGCGTGGTCACCGAGGCCCTGCTCAAGAGTCCCGACCTCGCGCGCGAGGTGAGGGTCGATCCCGAGCTTCTCGAGGTGGTCGTTCAGTACGTCATCGCCACCATCGATGCCGAGCGGCCGCACGTGCGCGCCGAGTTCGGCGGCGAGCGCGGGTGGATACGCAAGTCCTCGCCGGTCGATCGTGCCCAGCTTGAGCGGGACATCCTGACCCTGTTCAATGGCCGCAACGCCAGCGAAGTCGCACGCCGCCTGGGCATCGGGCGGGCCACCGTCTACCGGATCATCCGGCAGCCAGGCCGCGGGCCGCGCAGCGGCTGACGCGTGCGCCTCGCAGAGCAATTCGTCTCACCCGCGCTGGAATTGAGACAGTCCGCCAGCTAGCGTGCCGCAATGCCGCTCTCTCAGACCGACCTCGACAACCTCGACGCGGCCATCGCGTCCTCGCGCCTCGAGGTCGAGCTCGATGGCCGGCGCGTGCGCTACCGCTCCATGCAGGAATTGCTGGCCGCGCGCGCGCACGTGGCCACCGTCCTGGCCGGTGCCGGCGCCAGCCGGCGCACGGTCTACCGCTTCAGCCACACCACCTCGCGGGGCGACTGATCGTGGCGCGCATGTCGCCCCTGGATCGCCTGGTGGCCATCTTCTCGCCGCAGCGAGCGGTGGTGCGCGCCCGGGCGCGCGAAGCGCTGCGCGCCTACGAAGCCGCCAGCCCGCGCGACCCCTGGCGCCCGCGCCGGGCCGGCGCCAGCGCCCAGGCCGATCACCTGGCCGACGCGGCCACCCTGCGCGCCAAGGCGCGCTCGCTTGTCCAAAACGTGCCCTACATCCATGCCGCTGTTCGCGCCAAGGTGGCCGACGTCGTCGGCGCGGGCGTCGACATCCGCTACACCGGCAAGGGCGCGGAGGTGCTGAACCAGCTTCTCGCGCGCTGGTCCGCCGAGTGCGACGCCGACGGCCGCTGCGACTTGAACGGCCTCGTCGCGCAGTGCTACCGCGCCGAGCAGATCGACGGCGAGGTCCTCGTGCGTCTGCGGCCGCGGCGCATCGAAGACGGCCTCGCCGTGCCGCTCCAGCTGCAGGTGCTGGAGATCGACTACCTCGACAGCACGCGCAATTCGCTGGGCGGCAGCACGCCAGGCACCAGCGGCGCGGCATCAGGCAACGTCATCGTCGAAGGCATCGAGTACGACGCACTCGGCCGTGTGGCTGCCTACTGGCTGTGGGACAACCACCCCGGCGACGTGACGCTGCGCCGTGGCCTGCGCACGCAGAGCCGGCGCGTCCCGGCCGCCAGCATCATCCACCTCTTCGACCCCCAGCGCCCTGGCCAGGGCCGCGGCTTCAGCAAGCTGGCCAGCGTCATCGCTCGCGCGCGCGACACGCAGCTGCTCGAGGACGCCGAACTTGCCCGCAAGAACCTCGAAAGCCGCCTCGGCGTGATCTACAGCGGCGACGCCTCGCAGATGGCCGGCCCGCCGATCGGCGGCAGCTCCGCGGATGGGTCCTCGCCGAGCGCGCAGGGCGCCTCGCGCACTGGCGATCTCGGCGAGTTGCCGAGCGGTGGCATCTTCCAGGTGCCAGCCGGCGGCAATATCACCACCGTGGCGCCGCACCCGGCGCCGGGACACGTCGACGGTGTCAAGTTCCAGATCCACCTCATCGCTGCGGCCATCGGGACCACCTACGAGCAGGTCACCGGCGACATGAGCGAGGTCAACTTCACCAGCGGCCGGATGCGCCGCCTCAGCATCAAGCGCGAGATCGAGCAGGAGCAGTGGCTCATGCTCGTGCCGCGGCTGCTCAACCCCATTGCGCGAGCGTTTGCCTCGGCCGCAGAAGACGCTGGCCTCGTGCGCTCGCCCGACGCCGCCTGCGAGTACGCATTCCCCAAATGGGACTACACCAACCCGCAGCACGAGGTCGCGGCCGATGCTGCCGAGGTGGCGAGCGGCATGGCCAGCCTCAGCGACAAGATCCGCGCGCGCGGCGAGAAGCCCGAGCGCGTGTTCGCGCAGCTCGAGAAGGACTTCGCGGGCCTGCGCGCCAGTGGCGTGCTCGACATCCTGCTGATGCTGCAGAAGGGCAAGACCATGGAGCAGCCGCAGGCGGCTGCATCTTCGGGCGCTGACTGAGCGCGCGCCGGCCGATGGCAAAGGGCCCGCTTCGGCGGGCCTTCGCGTTTTCGGTGGCCGCCCGCAAATCGTCTCAGGTTCGCTGGAATTGAGACAGCAGGGCGCCGAGCATCACCAGCCATGCCGAACGCCCACGACACGCCCGATCTGGTCCAGCGCCGCGACATGCCGATCGCGGGTCGCGAGTGTGGCCTGCGCAACTTCGTGCGCGCCCCGGAGGGCGACGAAGCTGCGCTCGCCAGCATCGAGCTCGTCTTCAGCGCCGGTGCGGCCGTGCGCCGCTACGACTGGTGGCGCGAGCGCTACTACAGCGAAGTGCTCGAGGTATCGCCGCGCGCCGTGCGCATGGCGCGCATGCAGCGCGGCCTCTCGCTGATCGACAGCCACAACAGCTGGTCGCTGCGCAGCGTGCTCGGCATCTGCACCGACGGCGTCATCGAAGGCGGCGAGGCGCGCTGCAAGGCCACTTTCTCGCGCCGCCCCGAAGTCGCGCCGATCGTCCAGGACGTGGCCGACGGCGTCATCCGCCACGTCAGCGTCGGCTACGTCCGGCACCGCGTCGAGATGGAGCCGCCGCGCAGCGAAGGCGGCGACTGGACCTACCGCGTCACCGACTGGGAGCCGCACGAGGTCAGCCTCGTGCCGATCCCGGCCGACATGGACAGCCAGGTCGTGCGCGCCGCTGGCGGCGCGGCGCCGGGCGACGGCGACGCGCAGCACCTGCGCACCTTCGCCTGCGAGTTCATCGAAATCAATCCCACGGCGGTCGATCAAGCCGTACCCACTGCAACCCGAAAGGAACCCACCATGCCTGGCGAGAACAACCCGCAGGGCGGCAGCACCCAATCGACCGCCGCCGATTCGCAGCAGCAGCTGGCAGCGGACCAGCGCGCCGCCGAGGCTGCGCAGGCCGCTGAGCGGCAGCGCGCCGCCGACATCACCGCGCTGTGCCAGCGCCACGGCATGGCGCAGCGCGCCGCCGAGTACATCGGCGGCGGCACCTCGGTCGAGGCCGTGCGCGCCGCCATCCTGGAGCAGCGCTATCAGGATGACCAAGCCGCCGGCGGCGCGCTGCGCAACACCACCTCGAGCATCCAGACCACCGGCGACGAAGTGGCCGTGCGCCTGGCCGGCATGGAGGAGGCGATCCTCCACCGCGTCGACGCCAAGGCCAAGCTCGGTGACAACGGCCGCCAGTACCGCGGCATGTCGCTCATCGAGCTGGCGCGCGACTACCTTGAGTTCCGTGGTGTCAGCGTGCGCGGCAAGTCGCGCATGGAGATCGCGGGCGCTTTCATGCAGTACCGCTCGGGCATGCACACCACGAGCGACTTCGCGCACCTGTTGGCCAACGTGGCCAACAAGCGCCTGCGCAGCGGCTACGAAGAGAACCCCGGCACCTACACCCGCTGGGCTCGCCGCGCCCCGAACGCGCCGGACTTCAAGCAGATGTCCGTCGTGCAGCTCAGCGCCGCGCCCGACCTGGTGCAGACCAACGAGGCCGGCGAGTTCAAGTACGGCGCCCTGAGCGACGGCAAGGAGGTCTATTCGATGCTGACCTACGGTCGCATCGTGAGCCTCTCGCGTCAGGCCATGGTCAACGATGACCTGCGCAGCTTCGATCGCCTCGTCGCGGGCTTCGGCGCGGCGGCGATGCGGCTGGAAAACCGCATCGTCTACGCGATCCTGACCGCCAACGCCAACCTGGCCGACGGCGGGGCGCTCTTCAACAGCACGGCCTACACCGTGGGCGGCTCGGGCCATGCCAACCTGGCCGGCGCCGGTGGCGCGATCAGCGGTACCACGCTGGGCGCCGGGCGCACCGCGATGCGGCTGCAGAAGGGCCTCCAGAACGAAGAGCTGAACATCGCGCCGTCCTTCCTGATCGTGCCCGCCACGCAGGAGCAGCTGGCCTATCAGTACACCAGCGCCAACTACGTGCCGGCCACCGCGTCGGCGGTGAACGAGTTCCGCGCCGGCGGGCGCACCGCGCTCGAGCCGATCGTCGAACCGATCCTCGACGCGAGCAGCACCACCGCCTGGTACCTGGCCGCCCTGAACAGCCAGGTCGACACCGTCGAGTACTGCTTTCTCGACGGCGCCGAAGGCCCCGTCATGGAGTCCGAGGCCGGCTTCGACGTCGACGGCATGAGCTGGAAGTGCCGCGAGGACTTCGCCGCCAAGGCGATCGACTTCCGCGGCCTCTACAAGAACCCGGGCGCCTGACCGCGCGGCCCGCCACCACAACCGCACCAGCAGGAGCCCCTCACCATGGACAACTTCGTCGCCCAGGGCAACGTCATCGACTGGGTCAACGACTCCGGCGCCGACAAGGTCGCCGGGCAGGTCGTGCGCATCGGCCAAGTCCTCGGCGTCTGCGCCGCCAACATCGCCAGCGGCGCCACCGGCAGCGTGGCGCTGCGCGGCGTCTTCACCGTGCCAAAGGTCAGCGCCGCCGTCATCGCGGACGGCGAAAGCCTCACCTGGGATGCCTCGGCCGGCGCCTTCGACGACAACGCCGCGACCCCGGCCACCGGCGACGTGCAGGGTCCGCCTGCTGTCGCCATGGAAGCCGCCGGCAATGGCGTCACCGAGATCGACGTCATGTTCACCGGCGTGCCGGGCACCGTGACCTGATCCACCTGGGCGGTCGCCACCCCGGCCGCTCGGCGAGCTCCCATGTCCGGTCTGCGCATCAGCATCGAAGGCCTGCCCGCCCTCCAGCGTCGCTTCACCGACCTGGAGCGCACGCAGCTGCCCTTCGCGACCGCGCAGGCCATCAACTCGGTGGCCTTCGATGTGCACCGGGCGTGGGCGCGCGAAGCCGAGCGCGTGTTCGATCGGCCCGCGCCCTTGACCCGCAAGGCCGTGCGCTGGAGCAAGGCCACCCGCCAAAAGCCGGTGGCCAGCATCTTCGTGCTCGACCACGTGGGCAAGGGCACGGCGCCGGCCGACTACCTGCGTGCGCAGGTGGACGGCGGTGAGCGCAAGGCCAAGGGCCTGGAGCGCGGCCTGCAGCGCGCCGGCCTGCTGGTGGGCAACGAGCGCGCCATCCTCGGCAAGAGCGCGCCGGTCGACGCCTTCGGCAACATCAGGGGCGGCGTCGTGCAGCAGATCCTCTCGCAGCTGCAGGGCCAGTTCGACCCGAGCGCCAACGAGACCGCCGCCAGCAAGAAGCGCAACGCCCGCCGCGGCACGCTCAAGTCCCAGCTCAAGGGGAAGAACCGCCGCTTCTTCGCCGTTCGCGGCGCGGGCCGGCGTGGTTTCACGGTGAACAAGGACGGCAGCAGCACGCAGTCGCACCTGCCGCCGGGCATCTACCAGCGCATCGACAGCGGCTTCGGCAGCGCGATCCGCTCGGTCTTCGTCTTCACCCGCAAGGCGCACTACAAGCCGCGCCGCTACGACATCTACGGCCTTGCGCAGCGCGAGGCCCAGCGCCTGCTGCCCATCGCCTTCGAGCGCGAGCTCGCGCGCGCCGTGGCCAGCAGCAAGTTCAACAGGGGCCGCGCATGAGCGAGGCCGCCTTCCTGCGCGAGTTCGATAAGGACTTCTTCGCCGCCTGGGCGTGCGTCACGGGAGGCCTGTCAGCCACCTACACGCCGCCGGGAAGCGTCACGCCGCAGGCCTGCGAGGTGCTCATGGACCGCGACGTCCAGCAGTTCGCCGCCGAGGACGACGCCGCGCCGGTGTCCATCGCGTCCACCCGCGCCACCTTCCGCCGCGCAGAAGTCGAGCCCGCCACCGGCGGCACGCTCGGCGTCGACGGCGTGGCCTGGCGCCTCGTGCAGCGCGTCAGCGGCAGCGACCCCAGCCTCAGCGTCTGGTTGCTCGAAAGGCTCTCGCCGTGAGCGCCGGCCGCCCCAACACCACCACCGACCACGGAGCCTGACCGCCATGCTCAAACGCACCCTGTCTCGTCTCGCGGCCATTGCGCTGCTCGCCGTCGCGGCCTGTGCGCCGGGACCAGCGCTGGCGCAGTCGTTCTCCGACCACCTCGAGAACCAGATCATCGACTGGCTGCTGCGCGGCCAGTCCTTCACACCGCCGGCCACCGTCTACGTCGGCCTGGCCACCACCGCCTGCAGCGACACATCCACCGGGACCGAGGTGTCGGCGGGCGGCTACGCCCGCGCCGCGGTCGCCAGCTCGATGGCCAGCTGGGCCGGCTCGCAAAGCGCCGGCAGCACCACCGCCAGTAGCGGCACCGGCGGCCAGACCAGCAACAACGCATCCATCAACCTCGGCACCGCCACGGCGGACTGGGGCACCGTGACGCACTGGTTCCTGATCGACGCGGCCAGCGGCAGCACCAACCTGCTGTTCTGCGCCGCGCTCACCTCGAGCCGCAGCATCACCACCGGCGCGGTAGTGAGCTTTGGCGCGGGCGCGTTGACCGTCACGCTGCAGTAAGCGCGCACCGGAGTCTCGCCATGCTCGGCACCCAGGCACCGCGGCCGCACGTCCTCGAGTTCATCCGGGGCACGGGCGTTGTCCTCGACGGCGTCGTCGTCGACGCCTCGGCGCCGAACGGGCCTTGGACGCGCGCGCTGCCGGATGATGTTCTGACCGGGCTGCTCGACCTGGGAGGAGGCGGTCAGGGCGGCCAGGGCGGCGGCGACATCGCGAGCGCGGTTTCGACGGGCGGCGGCAGCGGCGGCCAGGCCGGCGTGGTCTTGCGCAACGTCCGCTTCTTCATCGACCGCGGCGCGTCGTTCACGGTGACGCTGGGCGCCAAGGGCCTCGGCGGTGCCGTCAACAGCACGGGCCAAGGTTCCTCCGTAGGCGGCGACAGCTCGATCTCCGGCTTGCGCATGGTCGGGCCCTACGGTGGCGCGCCGGGCACGCTGACTGCGCCTGGTGGCGGCTTGTTCGTCGCCGCGGCCGGTGCCAGCGCTTCGGCCGCGGCGACCGTGGGCGGCGGCGGCACCACCGCAGGCGCGGCTGCAACGGACCAGAGCTTGTCGGAAGCGCTGCAGCCGCTGGGCGAAGGCGTGATCTTCCCGCGCCAGCCCAACATCGGTCGCGGGGGCGGCGGCAACGCCACGCCGAGCCTGGCTGGTGGTGCTGGCGCTGCGCAGACCACGTCCTTCGGCGTTCACTTCAACAGCGGCTACACGCGCACCGTCGCGGCGGGCACAACGACGGGCAGCGTCAGCCGTGGCGGCGGCGGGCAGGGCCAGGCCTCCGGCTTCGGTCGGGGCGGCAACGGCGGTTCCGGTGCCCCGGGCGAGGCGTCGCCTTCCTACAGCGGCGGTGGCGGCGGTGGCGGTGGGCAGTTTCCCGGCGGGGATGCTGGCGAGGGCTGCGCCCGCATCCTCTACTACAGCGAGCGCTGAGCATGCCGCTGACCAACCCCTACGCCAGCAGCGCGTCGATCGGCAGCACCGAGCGCAGCCTGCCCAACGACAGCACCACGCTCACGCCCATCGACTCGGCCGGCATCTTCGAGCTCTCGCTCGACCTGGCCAACCTCGCGGCGGGCGACAGCGTCGTGCTGCGCATCAAGAAGAAGGTGCTGTCCAGCGGCACGCAGCGCCTGGTGCGCGACGTGGTCTTCGTCGGCGCGCAGGACGAGCCGGTGTACGTGCACCCGTCGATCACGCTGCGCCACGGCTGGGACATCACGCTCCAGAAACTGGCCGGCACCGACCGGACCATCGCCTGGTCCATCGAGAGGATCGCCTGATGTTCTGGGGGCCACTCCTCACCGGCGGCGGCGAGCTGCTCAGCGCCGAGTCGGTCGAGCTGCTCGGCGCGGCCGTCGCCTCGGCCGGCGGCGCGGGGGCTCTGTCGCACCAGGTGCCGCTGCAAGGCGCGGCGCTTGCGGTGGCTAGCGGCGGCGGCGGGCTGAGCGTGAGCATCACGCTCGGTGGCATCGCGCTAGCCGGTGCGCTGGCTGCGGCGCAGGTCACGCACGCCGTGGGCCTCGGTGGCGCGGCCGGCGGTAGTGCGCAGGCTGTCGCGCAGCTCACGTTGAGCCTCGGCGTGCAGGGCGGCGCCGTGGCGGCGGCCACCGGCGGCGGCGAGGTCGAGGTGCGCGTGCCGCTGACGGCCCAAGCGCTGGCGGGGGCACTGCTCAGCGGCACGCTCACGGTGCAAGTGCAGCTCGAGGCGGCGTCCGCCGCCGGAGCGCTGGGCAGCGGCGAATTGACGGTGTCCGGCACGGTGCTTCTGCAGGGCGCCGCGATCGCCAGCGCCGTCGGCGGCGGAGCGCTCACGGTCGGCGGTTTCCAGCCCGGCTTTGTGCCATCGCCGCGCCGCACCCTGCGCATCGCCGCCGAGCGCCGCGCGTTCCCCATCC
Organism: uncultured Methylibium sp.; assembly: GCA_964408005.1. GTDB lineage: Bacteria > Pseudomonadota > Gammaproteobacteria > Burkholderiales > Burkholderiaceae_C > Methylibium. The sequence goes on along the minus strand of CAYOXW010000008.1, from coordinate 11,095 downwards.
GCGCCGAGGCGCGCCGCCTGCCCGTCGCCGCCGAGTCGCGGCGCTTGGTCATCCAATGAGGAGCCGCGCGCATGGTTGACACCTTCCGCATCGGCCCCGCTGGCGAGCGCTACATCGCCAAGGACCCCGACGCCACGCTCGACTACGGCTGGGACTGGGGCGCCTGGCTGGCAGCGGCCGGTGGCGACACGATCGCCAGCTACTCGGTGGCCCTGGACGAAGGCCTGTCCCTCGTCAGCCACGCGGAGAGCGCGGGCGTGGTCACCGCCTTCATCGCGGGCGGCAGCGCCGGTCAGCAGCTGAGCGCGAGCTGCCGCATCACCACCGCGGCGGGCCGCATCGACGAGCGCAGCTTCGTGCTGCGCATCGAGGAGCGCTGAGCCATGAGCGCCCGCACCACCTTCCTCGCTGCCATCAAGGACTGCCTCGCGCGCATCCGGCAGGCCGATGGCTACCTCACCGACGCCGGCGCGCTGGCTACGCTCGAGCCCGCCCCCGTGCTGGCCGACGAGAAGACGCCCTTCCTCACCATCGTCTGGGAGCGCCAGGCCCGCGCCACCGAGCCCGCGCTGGCGCGCACACACCGGCTCACCACCGTGCGCGTGATCGCCAAGATTCCCGCCGCCTCAGAGGAGGCGCAGGCCTGGATCGACGCCGTCACCGACGACATCGAGCGCGCGATGAGCGCGCAGCACTTCCGCTTCCCGGTGGGCCACCAGGTCCCCCAATACCAGTCAGCCGAGCCGCTGACCGGCCCCCTGGCCTCCGGCTGGGTGGGCGTGATCTTCACCTTCACCAGTCACATACCGATCCGTTGAAAGGACGCGCACCATGGACGACTACAGCTACATCGGCAGCGGCAACATGCTGTTCCGTGAATACGGCGCAGCCGAGCCTTACACCGAGGCCGGCAACTGCTCCAAGCTCGATCTCTCGCCGCAGGAGGACGCCAAGAAGCTGCCCGACCACACCAAGCCCGGCGGCGGCTTGCGCAACGAGGTGCGCCGCGTCACCGGCGTCGAGATCGCCTACACCTTCCACGACTTCGCGGCCGAGAACTTCGTGCGCAGTCTGCGCGGCAGCTCGTCCACCATCGCGGCGGGCACCGCCACCGACGAAACCGCTGTCGCCTACAAGGGCGGCTATACGCCGCTCGACAAGATCGCCACGGCCATCGCCACGGTCGAGCCCGCCGGCGGCGGCACCGCGTTCGACGAGGGCGACGACTACGAGCTGCGTGACGGTCAGCTCTACATCCCCAGCGGCTCGGCCATCACCGACCCTGTCTCCGGTGCCGCCAACATCCAGGTGACCTACACCTACGTGGCGCAGAAGAAGGTCGAGGCCCTCGTCAACCCGAACAAGCATTACGAGGTGCTTTTCATCGGCTTGAACGAGGCGCGCAGCGGCAAGCGCGTGCGCGTGCGTTGTCACAAGGTCTCGGGCGGCGTGCTGCAGCAGATGGGCCTCCTCGGCGAGGACTACGGCGCCGGCGAAGTCACCGGCGCGCTGCTGGCTGACACCACCAAGGGCACCGGCCTGTCGCAGTACCTCACCGTCGAGATGGAAGACTGAGCATGAGCCAGGCTGACGACCTCGACACCCTCGCCCCCGCGCCCACCGTGGCGCGGTTCAAGGGCCGCGACGTGCGCATCACACCGCTCACCGTCGGCCAGCTGCCCGCCTTCGCGCGCGCGGTGCGGCCCTTCGCAGGCAGCTTCGCCAGCGTCGACGGCCTCACCGTCGACACCGTGCTCGGCCTCGTGGCCGACCACGGCGAGGCCTTCGTCGAAGCGGTGTCGATCGCCTCGCGCATCCCGCGCGGCGAGCTGAGCGACGCCGGCGTCGACGACCTGATCGGCCTCGTGGCGCCGGTGGTGAAGGTCAACGCCGATTTTTTCGGCCGGCTGCTCCGCCAGTACGCCCCGGCGTTCGCGGGGCTGACGGCGAGTGGGGCTGGGCCGACTGCATCGCCGCGCTGAAGGCGGCGGGCTGGGGGTGGGGTGAGATCCAGTCGCTCACCCTCGCGCAAGTGCATGCCTTCCTGGGCGCGCACGAGCGGCAGCAGCGGGCCAGACGGGTGGGCGATGCCATCGCGGCGCGCCTGGCCCAGGCCGACGGCAAGGTGTGGAAGAAGTACATCACGGAGCTGAGCAAGCGTGACTGACCTGAGCGTCAAGATCGGTGCGGACCTGGCGGAGATCCGCAGGGACTTCGCGGCGTTGCGCGGCGAGTTCGTTCGCCTGTCGCGCTCGGCCGTGGAGGCCGGCGCCGGCATGAGCGCTGCCTTCGGCCGCACGCTGGTCGCGGGCGCTGTTGCCCTGCTCACCGCCAAGGTGGCCGAGCTGACCACCGGGCTGGTGGACGGCATCGACGCGCTCAACGACATCAAGGACGCTACCGGTGCGAGCGTGGAGAACATCTCCGCGCTCGAAGACGTGGCCGCGCGCACCGGCACGTCCCTGGACACGGTGAGCACGGCGCTCACCAAGCTCAACCGCGACCTCACGCAAGCCACGCCCGACAGCGAGATCGCGGCCAACCTCAAGGCCATCGGCCTCAACGCCGAGGAGCTCAAGCGCATCGACCCAGCCGAGGCGCTGCTGCGCGTGGCGCAGGCGCTCGCGCGCTACGCGGACGACGGCAACAAGGCCCGCATCGTCCAGGCGCTTTTCGGCAAGAGCGTGCAGGAGGTGGGCCCCTTCCTCAAGGACCTGGCCGAGAAGGGGCAGCTCAACGCCACCGTCACCACCCAGCAGGCCGATGAGGCCGAGCGCTTCAACAAGCAGCTCTTCGAGCTCAGCAAGAACGTCAAGGACGCGGCGCGCTCCATCGTGTCCGACCTGGTGCCGGCGCTCAACGGACTGTTCGACAAGGCCAAGAGCGAGGGGTTTCTGGCGCTGTTCGGCTTCGACAAGGAGTTCAAGGCCAAGCGTGAGCTGGCCGCCGCGGCCGAAGAAGTGCTGCGGCTCAACAGGCAGGCCACCCGGCTGAAGAACGGCCTGGAGAACGGTTTCTACGGTCCGCAGTTCCAGGCCGAGCTGGACGCGGTCAATGTCAAGCTTGCGGCCGCCAAGGCCCGGTTCAAGGCGCTCGATCAGGCCCAAAGCGACGCGGCCCCAAAGACGGGCGCGCAGGCCGCGCCGGTGGAGCTTGCGCAGGACACGAGGCCGTCCGTCACGCCGCCGGAAGACCCCGCCGCCGCCCGAGAGGCCGCCGCCAAGCGCGAGGCCGCGCGCAAGGCCGCCGAGGCCGCGCGCAAGGCCCAGCTCCGCGCCGACCTCGAGGCGCAGGAGCGGCTCACCAAGGACGCCGGCCAGCGCGCGCTGGACATCCTCAAGGAAGACTTCGACGCCGCCAAACTCGCGACCGCCGACTACTACGCTCAGCGCCAGCGCATCGAGCTCGATGCCATCGACCTCGAGATCGCGATCGAGCGCCAGAAGGCCGCCGCCGGCGGCGTGGAGCGCGCCAAGGCGCTGGCCGAGATCGAGCTGCTCGAGCGTCAGAAGAACGACATCCGCCGCAAGGCAGGGCTCGAGGAGGCGGCCGACCGCAAGGTGCTCGAGCGCCAGCTCGCCGACGCGCAGATCCAGCTGCTCGAGCAGCAGGGTCAGAGCGCGCAGGCCGCCGCGCTGCGCATCGATGCGCAGTTCGCCGAGCTGCGCGCGCGCATGCTGGTCGACGGCAACGCCACCGGCCTGGCGCTGATCGACCGGCTCATCAACACCGGCAAGGCCACGGCCAATTTCGACCAGATCAAGGCCGAGTTCGACCGCGCCCTGGCCGAACTGGCGCGCCGGCGCGAGGAGATCGCGGCGCAGGTGCAAGTCGGTGCCATCACGCCGGCCGTGGGGCGCGAGCAGGAAGACGCAGCGCGGCAGGGCGCGCTGACCAAGGCGGCCGACGCCATTGCGCGTCTGCAGGCCTTGGCATCCGATCCGGCGGCGCTGCCGGCCGTGCGCGACGCGATCGACGAGATCAGTGCCGCCTTCCTTCGCTTGGAGTCGGAGGGGTTGAGCGGTTTCGATGCGGCCGCGGCCGACCTGCGCGCGCAACTCGCGCAGATGGACAAGAGCTTCGCGCAGCAGGCGACCGGCGCCGGCGTGGACGCCTTCACCGGACTGTTCACCGACCTCGTGAACGGCACCAAGAGCGGCAGCGAGGCGCTGAAGGACTTCGTGCGCGGATTCGTCGCGAGCATGGCGCAGATCGCCGCGCGTGCGCTGGCGACTTTCCTTGTCCTGCAGTTGTTGGATGCCGTCTACCCAGGCCTCGGCAGGGCCACAGCGGCCACCATGAGCGTGGGCGCCAACGTCAAACACTCCGGCGGCATGGCGGGCCACGGCACGCGCCGCCAGGTGCCGGGCTGGGTGTTTGCCGGCGCTCCCCGGTATCACAACGGCGGCGACGTGGGCCTCAAGCCCGGCGAGGTGCCGGCCATCCTGCAGGAGGGAGAGCGCGTGCAAAGCCGCGCCGAGGTGCGCGCCGAGCGCCAGGGCGGGCAGGGCCGGATGCCCACGCCCATCGTGGTGTTCGGCGAGGACGAGCTGGCCAACGCCCTGGCGGGCAAGGCCGGCGAGCGCGTGGTCGTGCACCACGTGCGCAACAACCGCCGGCTGATCGACGGGTAAGCGATGCCGACACCCTGGGTCTTTGTGGCGGCGGGAGAGGTGGTCGAGGAGCTGGGCTGGCTCACCGACGTGCTCCAGGCCTCGGCCACGGGCGTCTCGCAGCACCGGCGCCTGCGTGACGTGCCGCGCGTGCACTACGGCTTTCAGTCCATGGTCTCGGGCGACGAGCGGCGCCGCCTGGAGCAGGCGCTGCGCCGCCACGCGGCGGCCGAGTGGGACGTGCCGCTGCTGTGTGATCGCCGCCACCTCTTGGCCCCCAGCAGCGGCAGCACGCTGACGCTGGCCGTCGCGGGCGCGCGCTTCGCCACAGGGGGGCGTGCGCTGCTCGTGTCGGGTGACCCGTCCGCGTCGTGGGAGGTGGTGACGCTCGACGCGGTGGGCGGCGGCACGCTCACCACGGCCGATCCCATCGCGGGCAGCTGGGCCGCCGGCACGGCGGTGCTACCGCTGCGCGCCGGTCGGCTGGCCGAAGTGCCGGCGCTCGAGCGCTTCACGTCGGACGACACCGGCGTGATCGACCTGCGCTGGCGGCTCGACGAGGCGCTGGAGACCGCGCCCTCCCTGCCCACCACCTACCGCGGCCTGCCGGTTTTCGACCTCGCGCCGGTGTGGCTGAGCGACCCCCAGTGGTCGCCCTTGCGCCTCACGGATGGCGAGGACAACGAGCTGGCTCCGCCGGCGGTCTTTGACCTGGCCGGGCTGTCGCTGGACCGGATGGCGCAGCAGTACGCCACCACCACCGAAGAGGAGCTGGCCGCGCTGCGCGGCGCGCTCTATGCGCTGGCGGGGCGCTGGTCGCCGGCCTGGGTGCCGAGCTGGGCCAAGGACCTGCGCGTGGTGGCCGACGTGGCGGACGGCGCCGCCACCCTCGACGTGGCGGGCCCGCTGCTCAGCGCCGAGCTGCCCGCCAACCTGCGCGACCTGCGCATCGTGCTGGCCGACGGCACCGTGCTGCACCGGCGCGTCAGCAGCGCCGCGGCGCTCAGTGCCAGCGCCGACCGGCTCACGCTCGACAGCGCCATCGCCACCGGCTTCAGCGTGGGCCAGGTGCAGATGGTGAGCTTCATGCGCCTGTGCGTGCAGGACGCGGACGTCAACGCGCTGAAGTTCTTCATGCCCGGCGTGATCACCACCGAGATCGTATGGCGAGGGCTCGCTCATGAGCTTTAGCGTCTTTGAGCTGGGCCGCTTCAGCGGCCGCAAGGTCGCGCTGTACCGCTTCGCGGTCGGGGCGGTGGTGTGGCGCTTCACCAGCGCGCAAGTCGCGCTCACCCTTGGCGCGGAGACGTTCACGCCGGCGCCGGGCATCACGCACACCGCCGTGCGCGAGACGGCGGCCAGCGCGCAGAAGAACCAGCTGACGATCAGCATGCCCTACCGAATGAACCCGCTGGCCAGCGACGCCCCGGCCACGCAGGACATTGGCAACGTCTTCAATCCCTGGTCGCCCAGCCAGCGCATGCTGGTCACCGTGCTGGTCACCCACCTGGGCGACCCGGACGCCGAGACCAACGTCGAGTGGATGGGCCGCGTGGTGGCACCGCGCTTTGAGGATGCCTCGCTCGAGCTGACCTGCGACCCGAGCTACCGCAACCCGCGCAGCGCCGGGGCGCAGCGGCGCATCGGCCGCGCGTGCGACGTGCCGCTCTTCAGCCAGGGCCTAGGCATGTGCAACGTCGAGAAGGCGGCGCACGCCGTGCCTGCCACGCTCGGCGCCGTGAGCGGCCTCACGCTCACGGCTGCGGCCTTTGCCAGCGCGCCCAGGCCGCTGGTCGGCGGGATGCTGGAGTGGACGCGCAGCAACGGCCTCGTGGAGACGCGCACGATCTGGTCGCACGACGGCGACGAGATCGTCATCAACTGGGGCGGGCCGGAGCTCGAAGTCGGCGCGGAGGTGACCGCCTACCCGAACTGCCCGCACAACGTGGCCGGCTGCCAGAGCTTCGACAACGAGCCGAACTACCCAGGCTGGCCGAACCTCCCGAGCAGCGACCCGATGCCGCGGAGCCAGGCATGGTGAGCGCGGCGCGCATCAAGGCACAGGCCGAGCGGCTGCGCTGGCTTGCGAGGTACTGGGTGCTGGACAAGTACCGCCGCGAGATCTTCATCGCGGCCGCGGCCATCGCGATCGCCGCGGCTGTGGGCTTGGCTGTCGAGCTGGGGCGCTGAGCATGCAGATCTTCTACTACCTGATCGTCATGATCATCTCCGCGATCGTGATGGCCGCGCTCGCGCCCGAGCCCAAGCGGCCCGGCCCGCAGAAAGGCCAGACGCCCGAGGTCAAGGACGGCCGTGCGCTGCGCGAGTACTTCGGCACGGTGTGGGTGGACGACCCGACCATCGTCGGCTGGAAGAACCTCGACCCCGAGCCCATCCGCAAGAAGGGTGGCAAGAAGTGATCGTCACGATGCAGCACCTGCGCACGGTGCCCTACTTCAGCCGGCGCCCCGGCTACTGCGCACGCGGCACGCGCGCCTGGTTCGTGCGGTACGGCCTCGACTTCCGCGCCTTCGTGCGCGATGGCCTGCCGGAGGAGACCTTCCTGGCCACCGGAGACGGCATGGCGGCGGCGCTGGTGCGCTGGGCGCACGAGTGCGCGGCGAAGGAGCGGGCCCGTGGGTAGCTCCAAGAAGCAGACCGTCGGCTACTGGTACCGCCCGGTGTTCCAGATGGTGCTGGGCCGCGGGCCGGTGGACGCGATCCTGCGCATCCGTGGCGCCGACGTGGACGCCTGGTCGGGCGAACTCACGGACAGCGGGACCATCACGATCAACAGGCCGGGGCTGTGGGGCGGCGCAAGCAGCGAGGGTGGCATCGTCGGCGACCTCGAGGTGAGCATGGGCGACGCGGCGCAGGCGCCCAACGCCTATGCCGCCGCGCAGCTCGGCGCCGACGGCTCGGCGCACCGGGGGCAGTTGTCGATGCTCTGGCGAGGTGGCCGCTTTGGGGCGATGAATCCTTACCCGAAGCCCGTGAGCGTGCTGGTGCGGCGCATCCTGGAGGGCTGGGAGCTTGCCGGTGGCGCGTGCTGGTACGAGGGCACGGCCGAAGTGCCGCTCGCTGGTGTGGATGCTGGCCCGCCAGACATGTCCGCGCTCGGCGAGCCAATCGTCTTTAGCGCAATCGGCGCGCTGCAGCAATGGACGGCACCGGCCGGTGCGGTCTACGCGTACATCAAGGCTTGGGGCGCGGGCGGTGAGGCGGGGCAAGTCGTTGGTGCCGCTGGAAGCGGCGGCCCGGGTGGCGGTGGCGGCTTTGTCGAGGGCTTTGTGCCGGTCGTTGCCGGCGCTGTCTACGACGTCATCGTGGGTGGGCGTGGCCTGGGGGCGGTGGCTGGTTTCGGTGGTGGCGGCGACGGCGCGACGAGCGGCAGTATGTCGATCTACCGTCGATCCGGTGGTGGTGGCGGGCGATCGGCGCTCCGGCGCGGCGGCATCGATCTGATTGCGGGGCCGGGTGGCGGTGGCGGCGGCGCGTCCGATTCCGGCGGCAGCGGTGGTGGTGGCGGCGGTGACGAAGGATCAGCTGGTGTCGGGGAGGCTCCTGGCGCCGGCGCGACACAGTTTGGGGGCGGGGTGGGCGGTGTGCCATCTGGGTCCTTTGCGCAAGCGGGCGAAGAGGGGTCGCTCGAGCAAGGGGGGTCCGGTCGGCCCGCCTCGGGATCGGTCGACGATGCGAACTGCGCTGGCGGCGGCGGTGGCGGCGGCTATTACGGTGGTGGTGGCGGCGGCGGGTCAAACCTGGACGGTGGTGGCGGCGGTGGTGGCTCAGCTTTGGTGCCAAGCGCCGGCGCGACCGAGACTGGTGTGGGCACGGTGCCTGGCGGCGTTGCAGATGCGGATTACATCGGCTATGGGGTCGGAGCTGCGGCGCCCGGTGGCGCGACGGACGGGGGCCTAATCATTCGTGTCCAGGCGACAGGCCTGGTGGCGATCAACCCCGCCCACGTCCTGTACTACAGCCTCGTCTCCGAGACCATGCAGGGCGAGCCCGAGGCCTACGTCAACGAAGCCAGCTTCACCGCCGCGGCCGACCTGTTCTTCGACGAAGGCCTGGGCATCTGCACCGAGTGGGACCAGGACAAGGAAGACCTCGAGCAATTCCGCTCGCGCATCTGTGAGGCCGTGGGCGCGCGCATGTCGCGCAGCACCGTCGATGGTCAGTGGTACCTCGACGTCATGCGCGGCCAGTACACGCTGGAGAGCCTGCCGGTCCTCACCGACGACGACGTCCTCGACTTCGAGGGCGAGCCCGCAGTGCTCGACGATGCGGTCAACCAAGTGGCCGTCCAGTGGTTCGACCCGCTCACCAAGCAGGAGCGCACCACGGCGCCGCTTCAGGCGCTGGGCGCCATCGATGCCGGGGGCGTCAATGCGCAGACGCTGAGCTACACCTGCCTGCCCACCGAGAGCCTGGCGCTGCGCGCTGCGGCGCGTGAGCTGCGCGCCCGTGCCACGCCGCTGTGGCGCTACAAGCTCGTGACCAACCGCAGGCCCTATGCCTGGCGCACCGGCACCTACTTCCGCCTCCAGGCGCCCAAGCGCGGCGTGGCGGACATGGTGTGCCTGGTCGGTGACATTGAGAAAGGCACGCTGCGCAGCGGCGCGATCTCGCTGACCGTCGTGCAAGACGTGTTCTCGATGCCGGCCACCACCTACGTGGAGGCGCAGGTGCCGATCGAGCCGCCCGGCAGCACGCCGGCGCCGGTGACCGAGCAGCTCGCCTTCGAGGCGCCCTACCTCGAGCTGGTGCAGCGCATGGGCGCGGCTGACCTGGCCGCGCTGGCGGCAGACGCGGGCTATCTGGCCACGGTGGGCGCGCAGCCCGGCGCCGGCATCAACTACGAACTCCACACGCGGCCGAGCGCGGGCGAGTACGAGTCGGCCGGCGAGTTCGACTGGTGCCCGACGGCCACCGTCGTCGAGGCCTCAGCCGCCGGCGAGACGGCCTTCACGCTTGCGGGCACCAGCCTGCTCGATCGCGTCGAGCTGGGCACCGCGGCGCTGTGGGGCGATGAGATCGTGCGCGTCGATGCGCTGGACGCCGAGGCTGGCACCGTCACGCTGGCGCGCGGCTGCGCCGACACCGTGCCGCGCGCGCATGGTGCCGGCGAGCGGATCTGGTTCCACGACGCCTGGGCGGGCGGCGATGGCGTGGAGTACGTCGACGGAGAGACCGCCGAGGCCAAGCTGCTCACGCGCACCGGCACACAGCTGCTGGCGCTGGCCGCGGCCCCGGTGGCCAGCCTGACGTTCGATGCGCGCGCGGCGCGGCCGTATCCGCCGGGCAATGTGCTCGTCAACGGCTCGAGCTGGCCGTCCATCGTGAGCAGCTCGGTCTCCGTGGCCTGGGCGCACCGTGACCGCGTGCTGCAGGCCGACCAGCTGGTGGACACGACCGAGGCCGACATCGGCCCCGAAGCCGGCACCACCTACAACGTCTTTGCTTATGACGACGCCGGCGGCGCGCTGCTCGACTCGGCCAGCGGGCTCACCGGTGCCACCTGGTCGCCCTCCATCGCGGGCGTGTACCGGCTGCGCATCGAGCTCGAGGCCGAGCGCGGTGGCATCACCAGCTGGCAGCGCCAGATCCGCGTCTTCGACTTTGTGGGCGACAGCGGCCGCGCCACCGAAGACAGCGGCAACCGCATCACCGAAGCGGACGAGGTCCGCGCGACGGAGTAACTCACATGCCCCAAAAAATCAGCCAGATGACGGCGGCGATCTCGCTGCTCGGCACCGAGCTTGTCGAGGTGTCCAAGCGGTCGACCACAGTCACCATGACGGCCAACACGATCAGCGCCCAGGCCGGCGACCAGAGCTTCAACGACTCTGCCGCCGGCTTCCTCGCGGCGGGCTTTGCGGTTGGAGACCAGGTCATCGTCACGGGATTCACCGGCGAGACGGCGAACAACATCTTCAGCGCCCAGGTCACCGAGTTGGTCGCTGGCAAGATGGTCATCGGCGGGGCCGATGGCAGCGTGATCGTCGACGACGCGGCGGGCGAGTCGGTCACGATTGCGAAGTGGGAGAGCCGGCGCACGACGGCCGCCGACATCGCCGCCAGCGTCACGCAGGCGGTTCAGTGCATCCCGATCGCTGTCAGCGACGAGTCTACGGCGCTCACGACCGGCGCGGCGAAGGTCACCTTCCACATGCCTTTCGCCTTCAACTTGACCGGGATCTCGGCCGGCGTGACGGTGGCGCCTACGGGGGCCGATCTCATCGTCGACGTGAACGAGGGCGGGGCCTCGATCATGGCGACGAACAAACTGCGCATCGATGCGGGCGAGGAGTCGACGCACACCGCCGCGACGCCGCCGACGCTGACCGACACGGTGCTCGCGGCCGGCTCGAAGATCACGATCGACGTCGATCAGATCGGCAGCACGATCGCCGGCGCCGGCCTGAAGGTCTATCTGCTGGGGCGGCCGGCGTGATCTCGCGCAGCACTGACATTCG
>CAYOXW010000007.1:0-34435 GCA_964408005.1 uncultured Methylibium sp. | reverse complement strand
CGCTGCTGCACGTGGTGCCGCTGCAGCTGCTGGCCTATCACACGGCCTGCGCGCGCGGAACCGACGTGGACAAGCCGAGGAATCTGGCGAAGTCGGTGACGGTGGAGTGAGGGGCCGGGCGTCTCGACAGGGGTGTCTGTCGGGGGAGGCCCTGCAGACCGCACGGCGAAGCCCATGGCGTTCCGTGGGCATCGACCCGGGGGGCTAAACTGAGCTGATGTCAGCGGTCATGCCCCACCAGGTCTTCGTGCGCCAGCCCACGGCTTGCGCCGAGGGCATGGGCCGTGGCCGCCACGCTCGTCAGCCGGCCGCACCCCTCTAAGCCCGGCGATCCGCTCCCCACCCTCTTAGCGCAGTTTCTCGATCGCCGGGCCTTCAAGTCCCGCGCGATGGTGCGTGCCCACCCGAGGTGGCGTGCGCATCGAAACACCGAAGGTGTGAAGCATGAAGATCCCGACGACCGAGCGGACGCTCACCGAACTCGATCATGTGCGCCTGAAGAGCCTGCTGCAGCGCCACCGGCACGGCGGCGTCTCGCCGGCCGTGGTGGACGACATCGGTGACCTGCTCGACGAGGCCCGCATCGTCCCGTCGACCCAGGTGACGCCCGATGTGGTGACGATGTATTCGCAGGTGGTTGTGGCAGACCCCGCGACGCAGCGGCGCAGCACCGTGACGGTGTGCTACCCGCCGGATGCCCGGCCGGAGCAGGGGGTCGTGTCCGCGCTGTCGCCGGTGGGCCGCGGCCTCCTGGGGCGGCGCATCGGGGATCTCGCCTGTTGGTCCACGCCGGCCGGCGAGCAGCGGACCGCGCGGATCGTCGCGATCTCGTTCCAGCCCGAGGCCCATGGCGACTACACGACCTAGCCGCGCGCCAGCGGCGTCCGACGACGGCCGGCACCGGCGCGTCGTCGGTCGGGCGCTGGCCGCGCTTCGGTCCTACGGGTCTGCGGCCGCGCCCTCCTGGGCCGTGCGCGGCGCTCAGGATCCCCCACCCCGGGCCTGACTTCCGCGCACGGCAGCGACCACAGGGTCATGCCCTGTGCCCAGGCACCGGTGCCTCGACCCGGACTCTCGCCTCAGCACTTCCGTGGTGTGCGGCCCCCACGCGGGGCCCGATGGCGGCCGCCCTTCCACGCGGAACGGCCGTCCCGTGGATGTTGTCGCGCGATCGGGTCTGGCACGCGCCGCCGCAGCGGTCTGCGGCCATGGCTTGCGAGGCGTTAGCGACATGGAAATCTCATCCCGGGCCCTGAGGGCCAAGCAGTCCTGCACCAGCGGTTATCGCTGGTTTTCCCGTCACTTCAAGAGCGCCACGGAGTACCAGCGCGTGATCGACGCGCTGGTCGCCGACGGACGTGTCGACGATGCCTGCTGGCTGCTGGATCAGTTCGGTCCGATGGCGACCGTCCTCGTGGTCGATGCGATCGTGGCGGAGGTCTTCGTCTATGCGGGCTCGGTCCAGGTGCGTGGCGAGGTCGATGTCGAAGCGGTGCTGCGCACAGGCGGTTCGCTGCGTGCCGGCGGCAGCATCCGCGCCGGCAGCGCGGTCTCGGTCGGCGACGACCTGCATGCCGGTGCGGGACTGCGCACGCTCGGCTCCCTGCGAACCGGAGGCCATCTCGTCTCGTCCTGGAGCGTCGAGGTGCACGGGGCTTTGACGTGTGGTGGCGATCTGCGCGTGCGCGGGGCCTTGGCCTGCGGGGCGGCGCTGCGGGGCGAGGGGGCGGCCGTGGTCGCCGCGGATCTCGAGGTCAGCGGGACGATCCAGTGCGCCAGGAGCCTGCAGGTCGGCGGCCATCTGGTGTGTGCGGAGGGGCTTCGCGCCGGACACGGCATCCATGTCGGGCAGTCGATCCACAGCGGCATGCACATCGATGCGGGCTGGGACATCGTCGCGGGGGCGGACATCACGGGCGAGGGCGCCATCCGGGCCGGTGAAAGCATCGTCAGTGGCGGCAGCGTCCGGGCCGGCGCCGGATTCGGCCTCTACGCCGGACTGAGTGCGCGCCGTGACGCCTGGGCTTCGTGCGGTCGTGTGGTGTCACGCACGCGCCCCGACAACCTGCTCAGCGGTTCCTGGGATGGCGGGCCATGCGAGGTCCTCGCGTGAGGGCCGCCCCCGGGGCGCTCCTCGGCGCCGACCCCGACGCATGGGCGGCCCGGCGTGGTCCCTGAGCGGCCGCGTTGCAGTGCTGTCGCTGCCGCCTCGGTCATGCCCGGCCGGCGGCGGCGCTCGCGGCAGAAGCCCGCGGATCGCCGCGGTCGAGCGGCAACTCGCCGTGCAGTCCCTCCAGATAGCGCTCTGCGTCCAGGGCTGCCATGCAGCCGGTCGCCGCCGAGGTGATCGCCTGCCGGTAGATTGGGTCCGCAACGTCTCCGGCCGCAAACACGCCAGCGACGCTGGTCGAGGTCGCCCCTCCCGCCGCGCCGCCCTTGACCTGAAGGTAGCCATCGCTCATGGCCAGGTGGTCGGAGAAGATCGCCGTATTGGGCTGATGCCCGATGGCGATGAAGACGCCGTGCAAGGCGAGGTCCCGGCGCTGACCCGTCGCCACGTTCGACAGCCTCAGCCCGGTGACGCCGCTGCTGTCGCCAAGCACCTCATGGACAACCGAGTTCCAGGCGACATCGATCTTGCCCTCGGTGACTTGCCGGGCCAGCATGTCGTGCAGCACCTTCTCGCCGCGGAGCGAATCGCGCCGATGCACGAGAGTGACCTTGCGTGCGATCTTCGAAAGGTACAGCGCCTCCTGGACGGCGGTGTTGCCTCCGCCGATGACCGCCACGTCCCTGTCCCGGTAGAAGAAGCCATCGCAAGTCGCGCAGGCAGACACGCCCCTGCCACGGTACGCGTCCTCGCTGGGCAGGCCCAGGTACTTGGCCGTCGCGCCCGTGGCAATGATCAGCGCATCACACGAGTACTCGGCATCCTCGCCGAAGAGAATGAACGGGCGCCGCCCGAGGTCGACCCGGGCGATGCGGTCTTCGGCGAACCGGACATCGAATCGTTCCGCGTGCCGCTTCATCCTGGCCATCAGGTCAGGGCCTTGCAGTCCTTCAGGATCCCCCGGCCAGTTGTCGACCTCGGTGGTGGTCATGAGCTGGCCGCCCTCCTCGGGGCCGGAGATGACGAGCGGTGCCAGGTTGGCGCGGGCCGCATAGATGGCGGCGGTATGGCCTGCGGGCCCGGAGCCGAGCACGATCAGCGAAGAGTGTTTCATGTGGGTGTGGCAGATGGCCGCCCCTGTCCACGACGCAGCCATGTCAGCGGGTCACCTGAATCCGCCGCATGCCGTGGAGCCGACGGCGCTTGGGCGGTGGGACGTGGTGTAGGGAGTCTCGGCGGGCTTGCGCGGCCCCGCCCGCGCCACCCTGTCACGCTGACAGGGTGGGCGATCGCATGCTTGAGCCGGTGAGGGCGTCAAGCCGCGGCGAGGATGGCGCGCCGCATCAGCTCGTAGGGAACCTTCCCGACGAGCTGCTCCAGCTTGCTCTGGTTCTTGAAGAGCTGCAGCGTCGGGAGGCTGCGAACGCCATAGGCCTCCAGGAGGTCCTTGTGCGCCTCGGCGTCGACCTTGACGACGCGAACGTGGGGGAATTCGAGGGTCAGTCGCTCCAGCATCGGGGCCATCGCCCTGCAGGGGGCGCACCATGCTGCCCAGAAATCGACCATGACCAGGCCGGGACTTTGCAGATGGGTCTTCAGCCCTTCCGCATCTGTTTCAACGATTCGTTGGGATGTCATCGCTCGATCCCTCAGGCCGAAACTGCGTTCTGGGAGCGGATCTCGGCGCCCGGGTACACCATGCCCTTCTCGTACGTGCTCTCATCACTGGATTCGACCTGCATGGTGATGTTGAACTTGTTGCCCCAATTGAAGATGCTGCAGGCGAACACCAGCTCGATGATCTCCTCGTCGGAGTAGGTCTTTGCGAGCCTCTCGAAGAAGCCGTCGGGGATGTAGTTCGGGTCGCCGGCGATGTATTCGGCAAGCTGCACGGCGAGCGCCTCGTTCAGGGGCAGGCGATCGAAGTCCACCTTCCCGAAGATGGCCGATTCCTTGTCCTTGATGGCTTCACGGGTGGCCTCGGAACGCACGGCCTTGCAGTACGTGCAGTCGTTGATCTCGCCGGTCTTGAGGCGCATCATTTCAAGCACGTGAGGGGGGATGCGCCCTCCTCCGAAGAAGGCCTCGAAGACGGGAACGATCGTCTTCAGAAGGCTCGGCTGGCGCGCGATGATGCCGAACATCGAGGTGTCTTTCCACCATCCATGGCGCGCCCCTTCGAGGAGACGGTTGACTTCGGGGTCGGCGGATTGGCCTGGCTTGAGGGACGTGAAACGCATGGCGGATCTCCTTGGGTGGGATGTGAGGCGCGAGTTAGGAAGTGCGCATTTCCTAATGTAGGTCACCCCGTGTCCGAAATCAACCGGGCTTCAACACTCGAC
The DNA here is from genome assembly GCA_964408005.1 of uncultured Methylibium sp. Lineage (GTDB taxonomy): Bacteria > Pseudomonadota > Gammaproteobacteria > Burkholderiales > Burkholderiaceae_C > Methylibium. Next base: position 29,983 of record CAYOXW010000007.1, on the reverse strand, counting down.
ATGCCCATAGGGCCTTGATATTGGGTGGGTGTGCGTTGCGGAAGTTGATGGTGGGTGCGTCTAAAATTAGGAATCAGTTGTTCGAAATTTGCCGGATGGGAGCGCTCAAGTCCCGATGGCTTGGGAGAAGTCGCATATGGCCAGACCGCGGGAATTCGATGAAGAGGAGGCGGTCCGTCGTGCGAGCCGAACGTTCTGGACGCACGGATACCAGGCCACCTCGATCCGTGACCTGGAGGCGGCCACCGGGCTCGTCGCGGGCAGCCTGTACAAGGCATTCGGCAGCAAGAGAGAGTTGTTCCTGCTGTGCCTTGATCAGTACATGAAGGAAGAGTCTTACCTGGCTGTGCTGCTCAAGCTATTCGACAAGCCCTTCGAGGAAGCGCTGCGGCGGATCTTCGACATGATCATCGACAGCGCCTCAGACCAAAGCAAGCGACCCGCCGGGTGCCTGGCGACGAATCTGGTGGCTGAGTTGTTGAATGTCGATCCTGAGCTTGGCGATGCGGCGGCGAATGGCTTGGCAGAGATGCACAAGGCGCTGAGGTTTCGACTGAAATGGGCGGTCGAGAGCGGTGACGTCTCCACGAGCCAGGATGTGGAAGCCCTGGCCGCCTACTTGATGGTGGTCATCCAAGGCATGTTGCTGCTTTCAACGTCCACCAAGGATGTGGACGCGATGCGTGCGGCACGCGATGTCGCCCTCAAGGCGTTGCACTAGGGACTCTTGGCACCCATGGCGAAGTCGCCGGTCTCGACCGACACGGGGCGGGGCGACCCCTTCTAGGCTCGTCGAGCCCATCGGCGCGGCCCATGGTTCATGGCGGCGCGCCCTGTGGCGGTGTCCGCCGGCGCCCCATTCGGCGAAGATGCGCCCGCAATTCGCCGCAAGACCGGCGACCGGGCGCCGGCGCCTCCGCTACGGTTGAGGCTTCGTCGACCAGCCCGACCGTGGCGGGGCACAAGCCCGCCGCCACGCAGAAGAACCGAGACATGAGCACCGACAGCCCCCTGTCGAATGCCGCCGGCCCGGCCCCGTGGAGGGTGCACCCGACCCATCGCCCCGCGATGCGGTGGGTCGCGGCGATCCTGATCGCGATGGCGATCGTCCAGTTCGCCGCCTGGGCCATCCCGGTCGCGCCGGGCGCGAGCGGCATCGCCCATTACCTGCCGCTCCACGTCCTGATGGAGACGGTCTCGATCGGCATCGCGATGATGGTGTTCGCGCAGGGCTGGAACTCGCACGCGGGCCGCACCTCGGGCAACCAGGTGCTGCTGGCCTCGCTGTTCTTCGCGGTCGGCTGGCTGGATTTCTCGCACACCGCCGCCTATGACGGCATGCCCGACTTCTTCTCGCCCAACGACAGCGAGAAGCACCTCCACTTCTGGCTGTCCGCGCGCTTCCTGGCCGCCGTGTCGCTGCTGATCGTCGCGATCCGGCCCTGGGACCGCTGGCTCGGCCAGGGGCAGCGGTATGCCGTGTTCGCGCTGCTGTGCGCCGCCACGATCGGCGTGCACTGGATCGTCATCGCGCACCAGGACTGGCTGCCCCGCCTGTTCATGCCGGGCGAGGGGCTGACGCCGCTGAAGAAGGACCTCGAGTACCTCTTCATCGCCATCAACGTCGTCACGGCAGCGCTGCTGTGGGCGCGGATGCGCAGGCCGCTCGCCTTCAATGCCCCGCTGCTGTTCGGCGCGGTCTGCGCGATGGCGATGAGCGAGTTCTTCTTCACCCTCTACACGACGATGACCGGCGCCTACAACGTGCTGGGCCATGTCTACAAGGTGGTGAGCTACCTGTTCATCTACCGCGCCGTGGTGGTCGAGGCGATCGAGCGCCCGTACCGCGAGCTCGAGCATGCGCGCCAGAACCTCGAGCTCGCCGTGCGCGCCTCCAACACCGGCCTGTGGGACTGGGACGTGCGCTCCGGCCAGGTGAGCTACTCGCCGGTCTGGAAGGCCCAGCTCGGCTATGCGCCGGACGAGCTCGAGAACGCGTTCTCCACCTGGGAGCGCCTGCTCCACCCCGATGACCGCGAGGCCGCCGTGCGCCGCGCGATGGAGTTTCTCGGCTCGTCCGCATCGACCAGCTACGAGAGCGAGTTCCGGCTGCGCCACAAGGACGGTAGCTACCACTGGATCCTGGCGCGCGGCGAGAAGCAGGTCGACGCGCGGGGCAAGGCCATCCGGCTCCTCGGCTCCCACGCCGACGTGACCGAGCGCCGGCGCGCCGAGGACCGCTTCCGCAGCGCCGTCGAGGCCTCGCCCACCGGCATGATCATGGTCGACGAGCAGGGCTCGATCGTGCTCACCAATGCCCGCACCGACGCACTGTTCGGCTATGCGCCGGGCGCCCTGATCGGCCAGTCGATCGAGTTGCTGATCCCCGCCGACCATCGACCCGGACACGCGCAGCACGTCCGCGCCTACGCGGAGGCGCCCGCCGAGCGCAGGATCGGCGAGGGGCGCGAGCTCTACGCCCGGCACCGCGACGGCCACGACTTTCGCGTCGAGGTGGGGCTCACCCCGATCGACGGGCACGCGGGGCGCTATGTCATCGCGTCGGTGGCCGACATCACGAAGCGGGTCCAGGCGGAGCAGCGCATCAGCCAGCTCGTCAACTTCGACCCGCTCACCGGGCTGCCGAACCGCAGCCTGCTCAACGACCGCGTCACGCAGGCCATCGGCGCGGCGGCGCGCGACAAGAGCCGCCTCGGGGTGCTGTTCCTGGACCTCGATCACTTCAAGCATGTCAACGACACGCTCGGGCACCGCACCGGCGACCAGCTGCTGGTCGACATCGCGCGACGTCTGCAGCACGCCGTGCGCCACAGCGACACGGTGGCCCGCATCGGCGGTGACGAGTTCGTGGTCGTGCTGCTCGACGCGCAGGAGGACGCCGCGGCGCGCGTGGCCACCAAGATCGCGGCCTCGGTGGCGCGCCCCTGCCGGATCGGCAGCCACGAGCTCACCGTGACGCCGTCGATCGGCATCGCGATGTACCCGGAGGACGGCACGGACTTCGAGACGCTCTACCAGCATGCCGACACCGCCATGTACCGGGCCAAGCAGGACGGGCGCAACGACTACCGCTTCTTCACGAAGGAGATGCAGTCGCGCACCGAGCGCGTCCTGGTCCTCGAGAACGCGATGCGCCAGGCGCTGGAGCGCGGGCAATTCCACCTGCAGTACCAGCCGCAGCTCTCGATGGACGGGCGCCGGGTGGTCGGCGTCGAGGCGCTGCTGCGCTGGAGCCATCCCGAGCTGGGCATGGTGTCGCCGGCCGAGTTCATCCCGCTGGCCGAGCGGAACGGCCAGATCATCCCGATCGGCTCCTGGGTGATGCGCAGCGCGGTGCGCCAGCTGCGCGCCTGGATGGACGCCGGCCTGCCGCCGATGGTGATGGCCGTCAACCTCTCGGCCGTGCAGTTCCGTCACCCCAACCTGCCCGAGATGGTGACGCGGCTGCTCGACGAGGCGCAGCTCGCCCCCCAGTACCTCGAGCTCGAGCTGACCGAGGGCGCGGCCATGGTCAATCCGCCCCAGGCGATCGCCGTGATGGACAGGCTGCACGCGCGCGGCGTGCGCATGTCGATCGACGATTTCGGCATCGGCTATTCCTCGCTCAACTACCTGAAGAAGTTCAGCGTCTACAAGCTCAAGATCGACCAGACCTTCGTGCGCGACATCGCCACCGACCCGGACGACCGCGCGATCGTCAGCGCGATCATCCAGATGGCCCGCAGCCTCGGCTTCAAGACCGTGGCCGAGGGCGTCGAGACCGCCGCACAGCGCGACTTCCTCGCCCGGCATGGCTGCGACGAGGTCCAGGGCTATCTCTTCAGCCGCCCCTTGTCGGCCGATCAGATCGGGCCGTTCGTGCGCGCGACCGCGGGCGAGCCCGCGCCGCAGGACGCGGCCTAGCGACGACCGCCGGCGCGAGAGGCGCGCAGCGCCCCCGCCGCTACGCGAACTCGCGCCGGATCAGCGCCCCCTGCTCGTCCAGCGCGGGCGCCGGCGGGAAGGTCTCGCGGTCCCATTCGGTGGCCCAGGGCGCGGCCGGCACGTCGACGCTGCGGCTGCCCACGGGCATGCGGCGGGTGCGCAGCTGCGGGTGCTCGATGAGGTCGTGCACGGAGTTCACGCGCCCGAAGGCGGTCTGCGCCTCGGTCAGCCGGTCCACCAGCGCGGCGCTGGGGAGGGCGGCGAAGGCCTCGGCGACGAGGCCGTCGACGAAGTCGCGGTGCGCGACGCGTGCCGCGTTGTCGGCGCAGCGCGCATCGCTCGGCAGCGCCGGGCGGCGCAGCACGACGCGGCAGAAGTCGGCCCACTCGCGCTCGTTCTGGATCGAGATGACGATCTCGCGGCCGTCGGCGCAGGTGAAGGCGCCGTAGGGCGCGATGCTCGGGTGGCGCAGGCCGACGCGCTGCGGCGCCTTGCCGCCATAGCGCGTCTGCAGGTAGGGCACGCTCATCAGCTCGGCGGCCGAGCCGAACAGCGAGACCTGCACCGCCGAGCCGCACCCGGTGCGCTCGCGCTGCATCAGCGCCTGCTGGATGCCGACCAGCGCGTTCAGGCCGGCGTTGATGTCGCACAGCGAGACCCCGATGCGGCCCCACTCGCCCGGCGCGCCGCTGACCGACACCAGCCCGCTTTCGGCCTGCACCAGCAGGTCGTAGGCCTTCATGCCCGGCGCGGCGCCGTCCTGGCCCGGCGCAGGCGCCGAGGCGTCCTCGCCGTAGCCGCTGATGTCGCAGGTGATCAGGCGCGGGTGGCGCTCGCGCAGCGTGGCCGAGCCGATGCCCAGCCGGGCGGTGGCGCCGGGCGCGAGGTTCTGGATGAAGACGTCGGCGCGCGCCAGCAGGCGCTCGAGCAGCGCGAGGTCCTCGCGGTTCTTGACGTCCAGCGCGATCGACTCCTTGCCGCGGTTGACCCACACCCAGTAGGAGGACTCGCCGTGCACGGCGCGGTCGTAGCCGCGCGCGAAGTCGCCCTCGCGCCGCTCGATCTTGATGACGCGCGCGCCGGCGTCGGCCAGACGGCTGCTGCAATAGGGCGCGGCGACGGCCTGTTCGAGCGCGACGACGAGCAGGCCGTCGAGCGGACGGGCCCCCGAGGCGGGCGGCGGGGCAGAGCGGGGCATGGCGGTGGCAGGGTCGCGGCGGGACGCCATTGTGGGAAGCGCGCCGCCGCGGGCGGAATTGCTTTTGCGCGAAACCAGCGTTCAGCGCGCGTGAAGGCGCGCCGCGCGCCGCGCGCCGGCCGCCGTTGCCGCGCCCGCAAGGCTGCGTGAACGAGTTTGGAATGGCCAGCGGCGCGCGCCGGCGGTCACAGTCGCGTGCCGGTGCCGCGCCGGCACGTCCTTCATCGTCCCCGACGGATCCGCCCCATGCAGCTGCTGGCCAACACCACCTCGCCCTTCGTGCGCATCACGCGCATCGCGCTGATCGAGAAGGGGATCGAGATCGAGCCGACGATCGTCGATCCCTGGGCCGACGACCCGCGGCTGCGCGCGGCCAACCCCGCGACGCGCGTGCCCACGCTGATCCTCGACGACGGCACGGCGCTGACCGAGAGCCTGCTGATCGTGCAGTGGCTGGAAGCCACGCGGCCCGCGCCCGGCTGGCCCGGCCTGCTGGGCGAGCCGGCGCAGCTCGCCGGCGTGCTGGCGCGCAGCGGCATCGCGCTCGGCGCGATCGACGCCTCGGCGCACACCATCATCACCCGCAAGGTCACCGCGCCGGTGCTGTTCGACGAGACGCCGGTGGGCCTGCGCCGGCGGCGCAGCATGGTCGAGGGCATGGAGCGCCTGGAGGCGCTGGCCGACGTGATCGCCGGGCCGGACCCGGGCGCCACCGCGCCGCGGCTGGACGCGGTGTGCGCCACCGTGCTGTTCGACTACCAGCGGTTCCGCTACGCGGAGCAGCCCTGGCTGCCGAAGACGCCGCGCCTGGAGGCGCTGGCGACCGCGCTGCGCGTGCGGCCCTCGATCGCGCGGACGCTGCCGCGCTGAGCGCGCAGCGCGCTCAAGCGCCGGGCGGCGGCTCCTCGGCCGCGGCGCAGGCCTCCAGATGGCTCAGCAGCGCGCCCAGCGCCGTCTGCGGCGCCGGCGCAGCGCGCACGCACAGCACCATGCGGCGCAGCGCCCAGGCATCGGTCAGCGGCAGCACCTTGAGCTGCATGGCGGCGGCGAAGCTGCGCGCCGCCGCCAGCGGCAGGATGCCGATGCCCAGCCGCGCCTCGACCGCGCGGCACACCGCCTCGAAGCTGCGCACCTGCACGCGCAGCGCCATCGGCCGCATCAGGCTGGCGGCCTGGGCGGCGAGCAGGCGCGTCAGCGTGCTGCCGCCCTCCAGGCCGACGAGGTCGCGCTCGAGCAGGTCGGCAAAGCTCACTGCCTCGCCGTCGAGCGGGTCCTCGGCGCGCAGCACCGCGGCCAGGCGGTCGCGGCGGTAGGGACGGCAGCACAGGCCGCGCGTGTCGCTGCCCTCGACGACGACGCCGAGGTCGGCCTCGCCGCCGCGCACGCGCCGCACCGCCTCGTCGCTCCAGCCTTCCTCCAGCACCACGCGCACCGCCTCGTGGCGGCCCTGGAAGGCGGCCACGTCGCCGGGCAAGAACTGCGTCATCGCGGAGGTGTTGCCCAGGATGCGCAGCACCGCCTGCCGGCCCGAGGCGTAGTTGCCCATCTCGGCGCGCATGTGCTGGACGCCGGCGATGACCTCGCGCGCCAGGTGCAGCAGCCGCTCGCCGGCCGGGGTGAGCTGCAGGCCGCGCGAGTGCCGCTCGAAAAGCTGGACCTTAAACTGGTGCTCCAGCAGCGACAGCCGCCGGCTGGCCGCCGGCACCGTGATCAGGCTGGCCTCGGCGGCGCGCGTGAGGTTGCCCATTTCCGCGGCGCGCACGAACAGGGCCAGCGAGTCGAGGTCCGGAAGCACGGCCCGATTATCGGCAGGGCGCGCGGTGGGCGGTGCCCCGGCTTGCATTCCGGGCAAGGCGTCGTTGCCGACATTCCAATTCCGTCCGCGCCGGGGGCTGCCTACAGTTCCACCGGCTTGCAACACCAGGAAGGCGAGAGTTCGACATGAAGAACATGTACATCGGCGGCCGCTGGCTCGCCGCCCGCGATGGCGCCACGCTGCCGGTGGTCGCCCCGGCCGACGGCGCGGTCTATGAGCACATCGCCGCGGGCGGGGCCCATGAGGTGGATCTGGCGGTGCGCGCCGCGCGCGCGGCGCTGGCCGGGCCCTGGGGCCGCATGACGCCGACCGAGCGCGGCCGCCTGCTGGTGCGCATCGGCCAGGCCGTGCTCGAGCAGCACGAGGCGCTGGCGCAGCTGGAGGCGCGCGACACCGGCAAGCCGCTGACCACCGCGCGCAACGACATCACCGTGCTGGCGCGCTACTTCGAGTTCTATGGCACGGCCGCCGACAAGGTCCACGGCGAGACCATCCCCTTCCTGGCCGGCCACCAGGTCAGCCTGCTGCGCGAGCCGCTGGGCGTGACCGCGCACATCATCCCCTGGAACTACCCCGCGCAGATGCTGGGGCGCACGGTGGCGCCGGCGCTGGCCATGGGCAACGCGACGGTGCTCAAGCCGGCCGAGGACACCAGCCTGTCGGCGCTGCGCGTGGCCGAGATCGCCACCGCCTGCGGCCTGCCCGAGGGCGTGCTCAACGTCGTCACCGGCACCGGCGAGGCGGCCGGCGCGGCGCTGGCCGCGCACCCGGGTATCGACTTCATCAGCTTCACCGGCTCCAACGAGGTCGGCACGCTGGTGCAGGCTGCGGCGGCGAAGAACGCCGTCAAGTGCGTGCTGGAGCTCGGCGGCAAAAGCCCGCAGATCGTCTTCGAGGACGTGGACGTCGAGCGCGCCGTGCCCATCATCGTGCGCGCGATCGTGCAGAACGCCGGCCAGACCTGCACCGCGGGCAGCCGGCTGCTGGTGCAGCGCTCGATCTGGCCGTCCTTCGTCGAGCGCGTGGCGGCGGCGTTTTCCCAGGTGCGCGTCGGCACGCCGGAGATGGACCTCGACTGCGGCCCGGTGATGAACCCGGCGCAGCTCGCGCGCGTGCAGCGCTACATCGACCAGGCCATCGCCGGCGGCGTCCCGGTGCTGGCGCGCGGGAGCCTCGCCGAGGGCACGCCCGCCACCGGCTACTACGTGACGCCAACGCTGTTCGGCCCCGTGCCGCGCACGCACGCGCTGGCCTGCGAGGAGGTGTTCGGCCCGGTGCTCGCGGCCCTGCCCTTCGAGGACGAGGCCGACGCGATCGCGCTGGCCAACGGCACCGACTACGGCCTGCTGGCCGCGGTGTGGACCGAGAACGCGGGGCGCCTGCACCGCGTGGCCAAGGCGGTCCGTGCCGGCCAGGTCTTCATGAACTGCTACGGCGCCGGCGGCGGCGTCGAGCTGCCCTTCGGCGGGACCAAGCGCAGCGGCCACGGCCGCGAGAAGGGCCTGCTGGCGCTCGAGGAGGTCAGCAGCACCAAGACGCTCGTCCACTACCACGGCTGAGCGGGGCGGCGCAGCGGGGCACGCGCGACCGCGTAAGCTCGCACCCTCGTGACGACACCGCCTCAAGACGGAGTGTGCATGCCGGCCCCCCAGCAACCCAGCCCCGCAGCCCAGTACATCCTCACCGCCACCTGCGAGGCCCGCAAGGGCATCGTCGCGGCGGTGACGACCTTCCTGTCCGACAACGACTGCTACATCTGCGCGCTCGAGCAGTTCGACGACGATTCCACCGCGCGCTTCTTCATGCGCCTGGTGTTCCGCCTGCAGGCGCAGGCGCCGGGCGTCGAGGCGCTGCGCAGCCAGTTCGCCGGCGTCGCGCAGGCCCTGGGCATGAGCTGGAGCATCCACGACCCCAGCCGGCCGATGCGCACCGTGATCATGGTGTCGAAGTTCGACCACTGCTTCGACGACCTGCTCTACCGCCGCCGCAACGGCGACCTGAACATGGAGATCGCGGCCGTCGTCTCCAACCACCTGGACCTGCGGCCGATGGCCGAGCGCGAAGGCATCCGCTTCGTCTACCTGCCCGTCACCAAGGACAACAAGGCGCAGCAGGAGGCGCGGCTGCTGGAGATCGTCGACGAGGTGGGCGCGGAGCTCGTCGTGCTGGCGCGCTACATGCAGATCCTCTCGGACGAGCTCGCGCGCCGCCTGGCGGGGCGCTGCATCAACATCCACCACTCCTTCCTGCCGGGTTTCAAGGGCGCCAAGCCCTACCACCAGGCCTTCGATCGCGGCGTCAAGCTGATCGGCGCGACCGCCCACTACGCGACGCCGGACCTCGACGAGGGGCCGATCATCGAGCAGGTCGTCACGCGCGTGGACCACAACCTCAAGCCCGAGCAGCTGGTGCGCGTCGGGCGCGACAACGAGTGCCTGGCGCTCGCGGCGGCGGTCAAGTTCCACATCGAGCGGCGCGTCTTCGTCGACGGCAACAAGACCGTCGTGTTCCGCGGCAGCTGAGCGCGCGGACGCGCGGGCCCGGAGCGAACGGACTTGCTCCGACAATCCAGGCTTGCCTTTGGATCGCAGGAGTATGGCCGTGAAGACCTTTGACATCGACGTCCAGCGCCTCAAGTCGGCCAAGCACGAGCATGGCCTGATCGAGCTCGGCGTCGACGTGCTGGTGCAGCCGCGCGCGGCACGCGACGAGGGGGTGCCGAGCAGCTGCCTGCGCCTTTCGGTCGAGCATGCGCGCACGCTGCTGCTGCTGCTCAAGCAGCAGATCGCCGAGCTCGACAAGCTGCAGCCGCGCAGCCGGCGCTCCGGGCGCTGCTGAGTCAGGCCAGGCTGCGCGCGATCTGCCCGACGGTGCGCAGGGCCTGCTCGCAGCGCGGGTCGTTGCCGTGGCCGCAGTTCAGGCGCAGCCCGTTGGCGTGGCGCCGGTCGGCCGAGAACAGGTGGCCGGGCGCGACGCTGATCTCGTGCGCCAGCGCGAGGCGGTGCAGCTGCAGCGCGTCGACGCCGGCCGGCAGCTCGAGCCACAGGAAGTAGCCGCCCTCGGGCCGCGTGACCGTCGTGCCGGGCGGAAAATGCTTGCCGACCGCGCGCAGCGCCGCCGCCTGGTAGAGCGCCAGCGTTGCGCGCAGCTGGCGCAGGTGGCGCTCGTAGCCGCCTTGCCGCAGGTACTCCGACAGGCCTTCCTGCGAGGGCACCGCGGCGGCCAGCGAGCCCATCAGCTTGCGGCGCGCGACCTCGCCCGCGTAGCGGCCCGCGGCGGCCCAGCCGATGCGGTAGCCGGGCGCGAGCGACTTGGAGAAGGAGTTGCAGTGCATCACCAGTCCGCGCCGGTCGTAGGCCTTGGCCGGCGGCGGGCGGCGCGCGCCGAAGTAGAGCTCGCCGTAGACGTCGTCCTCGATCAGCGGGATGTCGTGGCGCGCGAGCAGCTCGACCAGCTCGCGCTTGCGCTCCTCGGGCATCAGGCTGCCGAGCGGGTTCTGGAAGGTCGGCATGAACCAGCAGGCCTTGACCGGGTGGCGCGCCAGCACCTCGTGCAGCGACGCGAGGTCGACGCCGGTGCGCGGGTCGGTCGCCACCTCGACGGCGCGCAGCCCGAGCCGCTCGAGCGCCTGCAGCGCCGCGTAGAAGGTCGGCGACTCGACCGCGACCAGGTCGCCCGGCCGCGTCACGGTCTCGAGGCAGAGGTTGAGCGCCTCCATCGCGCCGTTGGTGATGACGATCTCGTCCGGGTCGACGCCGAGACCGGCCGCGAGGTAGCGCTGCGCGATCTGGCGGCGCAGCGCGGCGCTGCCGGGCGAGAGGTCCTCGACGGTGCGCCAGGGGTCGAGCCGGCGCGTCGCGCGGCCGAGCGCGCGCGCCAGCTCGGGCAGCGGGAACAGCGTCGGGCTCGGGAAGGCCGAGCCCAGCGGCACCAGCGTGCGCTCGCGCGCATGGCCGAGCACCTCGAACACCAGCTCGCTGACCTGCACGTCCAGCGTGCCGGCGCTCGGCGTCGCGGCGCGCGGCTCCGGGTGAGCCGGTCGGGCGCGGGCACGCACGTAGTAGCCGGAGCGCGGGCGCGCCTCGATCAGCCCCTGGGCCTCGAGCAGGCCGTAGGCGGCGAACACGGTCGACGGGCTCAGCTGGCGCGCGGTGCGCGCCTCGCGCACCGAGGGCAGGCGCTCGCCCGGGCGCAGCGTGCCGGCCTCGATGGCGGCGCGCATCTCCTCGGCGAGCTGTTCGTAGCGCTTCATCGCGGCGGCATCTGATACGGCGGGTGGGCAGGTTATGCAGACTGTATTGAAACCACCCACAGCCCAGCGGAATGCCCCTGCGGCAGGGCCTCTGATCCGCTGCTTTTGTGCGGATCTGAGTCTTCTGTTCCGGGCCGCGCCGGGGCACAGTGCAGGGCATCGACAGCGAGGTGGATCATGGGTGTCGCGAGCTATGTGCGGATGGTGTTGTGGAGCTTCTTCGGCGTGCGCCGCCGCGCCGCGGCCGACCGCGAGCTGCCGGCCGTGCGGCCGGTGCTGCTGGCGCTGACGGCGGTCGGCCTCGCGGCGCTGTTCGTGGGCACGCTGCTGGGGGTGGCGCATGTCGCGACGCGCTGAACGCCTGGCCGCCGCCGCGCTGCTCGCGCTCGCGGCGCTGGCGCCGGCGCGCGCCGACGAGCGCACCGTCGAGGACAGCATCGCGCAGCGCATGCAGGCCTGCACGGTGTGCCATGGCCGCGAGGGCCGGGCCACGCCGGACGGCTACTTCCCGCGCATCGCCGGCAAGCCGGCCGGCTACCTCTACAACCAGCTCGTCAACTTCCGCGACGGGCGGCGCCACTATGCGCCGATGGCCTACCTGGTCGAGCACCTGTCGGACGCCTACCTGCACGAGATCGCCCGCTATTTCGCGGCACTGGAGCTGCCCCATGCGCCGCCGCAGGCCCCGCAGGCGCCGGCCGCGGTGCTTGCCGCCGGCGAGCGCCTGGCGCGCCAGGGCGATGCGGCGCGTGAGCTGCCGGCCTGCACGCGCTGCCACGGCGAGCGCATGAGCGGCGCCGAGCCGGCGATCCCGGGCCTCGTCGGCCTGCCGCGCGACTATCTGCTCGCCCAGCTCGGCGCCTGGCGCGGCGGCCAGCGCCGGGCCGCCGCGCCCGACTGCATGGCGACGATCGCGCAGCGCCTGCGGCCCGGCGAGATCGAGGCGCTGGCGAGCTGGCTCGCCGCGCAGCAGCCACCGGCCGCCGGGACGCCCAAGGTGGCGGCCCAGGCCCCGCTGCCGATCGACTGCGGGAGCGGCTTGCGATGAGTGCACGCCGTTGGATGCTGGCGGCCGGCGCGGTCGCCGTCGTCGCGGCGCTGGCCGCGGGAGTGCTCGCGCTCAACCGCCTCGACGAGGCGCCGCTCGACGCGTCGGCACCGCCGGCGGCGGCCGCTGACGCGGCGACCCTCGCGCGCGGCGCCTATCTCGCGCGCGCCGGCAACTGCATCGGCTGCCACACCGCGCGCGGCGGCGCCGAGTACGCCGGCGGCCGCGGCGTCGACACGCCCTTCGGCACCGTCTACGCGCCCAACCTGACGCCGGACCGCGAGACCGGCCTGGGTGACTGGAGTGCCGACGCCTTCTGGCGCGCGCTGCACAACGGCCGCGCGAAGGACGGCCGCTTGCTCTACCCGGCCTTCCCCTACCCGAGCTACACCCGCGTGAGCCGCGAGGACGCCGACGCGATCTACGCCTTCCTGCGCAGCCTGGCGCCGGTGCGTCAGCCGAACCGGCCGCACGCGCTGCGTTTCCCCTACGACACCCAGGCCGCGCTGGCGGTGTGGCGGGCCCTTTTCTTCCGCCCGGCGCGCTTCGAGCCCGAGGCCGGTCGCTCGGCCGCCTGGAACCGCGGCAGCTACCTGGTGCGCGGCCTCGGCCACTGCGAGGCCTGCCACACCGAGCGCAACTGGCTCGGTGCGACCGCGGGCGGGCTCGAGCTCGGCGGCGGGCTGATCCCGATGCAGGGCTGGTACGCGCCCTCGCTGGCCGCGCCGCACGAGGCCGGCGTGCAGGACTGGCCCGAGGACGAGGTCGTCGCGCTGCTCGGCGGCGGCGTCGCGCCGCGCGGCTCGGTGATGGGGCCGATGTCCGAGGTCGTGTTCCGCAGCACCCAGCACCTGGGTCATGAGGACCTGCGCGCGATGGCGGTGTTCCTGCAGTCGCTGCCGCCGACCCCGGCCCCGGCCCGCGCGCGGCCGGCGCCGGCTCCCGACGGTGCGACGATGCGCCGCGGCGAGGCGCTCTACGGTGACCACTGCGCGGCCTGCCATGGCGAGCGCGGCGAAGGGGCGGGCGGGCTGTACCCGCCGCTGGCCGGCAACCGCGCGGTCGCGCTGGCGCGGCCGCACAACGTGGTCAAGGCGATCTTCCACGGCGGCTTCGCGCCGGCCACGGTGGCGAACCCGCGGCCCTTCGGCATGCCGCCGTTCGCGCAGGTGCTGAGCGACGCCGAGGTCGCCGCGGTGTCGACCTACATCCGCAACGCCTGGGGCACGGCGGCGCCGGCGGTCACGACGCTGGACGTGCTCAACGCGCGCTGAGCGCGCCGGCCCGCGGGCTCAGTGGACGTCGGGGTCGGCCGGCGTGCCGGTGAACTCGCTCTGGTTGATGTCGAGCTCGGTGAACTTGCGGTACAGCGTCGAGCGCGCCATCCCGAGCGCCTGCGCGACCTGGTTGACGCGGCGGTACTTGCGCAGCATGCCGACGATGATCTGGCGCTCGTAGTCGCGCAGCGCCGCCAGGCTCTCGGCCGGCTCGGTTCGGCCGTCGGCGCGGCCCGTGTCCGGCGAACCGTTGAGCACCTCCGGCGGCAGGCAGTCGACGTCGATCGTACCGTCGGAGCACAGCAGCGCCGCCTCGATCGCGTTGCGCAGCTCGCGCGCGTTGCCGGGCCAGCGGTAGCGAGCCAGCGCGGCCTGCGCCTCGGGCGTGAGGCGCACCGCCGCGAGGCCGTGCTTGCTGCGCATCGCCTCGGCGAACTGCCCGGCCAGCAGCGCGACGTCGTCGGGCCGCTCGCGCAGCGGCTTGATGCCGCGCTGCACCACCTTGAGCCGGAAGTACAGGTCTTGGCGGAAGCGCCCCTGCGCGATCAGCTGCTCGAGGTTGCGGTGGGTCGCGGCGATGATGCGGCAGCTGCTGCGCCGCGTCTCGCAGGAGCCGACACGCTGGAAGCTGCCGTCCTCGAGCACGCGCAGCAGCGCGGCCTGCATCGCCGGGGGCAGCTCGCCGACCTCGTCGAGAAAGAGCGTGCCGCCCTGGGCCGACTCGAAGTAGCCGGCGCGGCCGCGCGGGTCGGCGCCGGAGAAGGCGCCCTTCACATAGCCGAAGAAGGTGCTCTCCATCAGGTGCTCGCTGATCGCGCCGCAGTTGACCGCGAGGTAGGGGGCGTTGCGGCGTGCGCTGCAGGCGTGCACATGGCGCGCGAGCAACTCCTTGCCGGTGCCGGTCTCGCCGGTGATCAGCAGGGTCACGTCGGCCGCGGCGATGCGCCGGAGGTCGTCGAGCATGCGCCGCGTCTCCGGGTCGCGCGTGGCGAACTCGCCGAAGCGCGCGACCGGCTCGGCGGGCGTCGCGGCCGCACGGGCCGGCGGCGCCGGCGGGCTGAACACCTTCTGGTAGCCGGCCGGCTTGGCCAGCAGCACGATCGCGCCGATGCGCGCGCCGGTGCCGGGCGCCTTCACGTCGATGGTCTCGCGCACCGCGACCGGCTCGTCGAGCGTGTTCCAGCGCTCGGCGATCTGGCGGCAGCGCTCGCTGGGCGTGTGCATCACCGGCCGGCCGGCCTGGTCGAGCGCGAGCATGTCGTCGTGCGGGTAGTGGCGCGCCGCGTCGCTGAAGGCGGTCAGCAGGCGGCGGCGCTCGAGCTCGCGGTGCAGCGCCATGCGCGCCTGGATCGAGTTGGCCACCGACACCGCCAGGCCGAGCGCCTGGTCGCGGAAATCGGACTCGACGGTGGTGAAGTCGATGATGCCGAGCACGGTCTGCCCATCGCTGTCGAAGATCGGCGCGGCCGCGCAGGACCAGGCATGCCAGTGCTCGCAGAAATGCTCGGAGGCGAACACGTGCACCGGCTGGCCCTTCGCGAGCGCGGTGCCCAGGCCGTTGGTGCCGGCCGACAGCTCGGTCCATTCCGAGCCGACCACGATGCCGGCGTCCGCCGCGGCGCGCTCGCGGACCTTCGAGGTGCCGCTGATGTGCAGCACGGTGCCGGTGCGCTCGGTCAGCACCATGATGCCGGGCACGTCGATGAGGAAGTGGCCGACGTCCTGCACGATCGGCACCGAGGTCTCGAGCAGCAGCTGTTCGGCCTCGCGGCGGCGGCGGAACTCCTCCTCGCTCAGGCGCCGCCCCTTGGTCATCGCGACGTCGACCCCCAGCGCGGTGCAGCGCTGCCACTCGTCGAGCAGCAGCTGGTGGTAGGGGTTGCGGCGCTCCTCGAGGTCGATCAGGCCCGCGTTGAAGCGCTCCCACAGGCTGCGCACGCCGCGCAGGTCCTTGTGGAAGCCGACATAGGGGCTGGAGTCGGGCTTCATCGCGAGCGCCCTTTCGGGATTCATTCGGGGACGGCCGGTGCGCGCGCCCGCCGGGCCGCGCGCCGCGCCTGCGGCGATTGAAGCGGTTCGGGCCGGCCCGGGCAAGTCCGCCAAATCCCTGATGGGATGTGCCCGGTGTCCCGCAAGTCGGACAGCGCGGCGGCGCCCGGGGTGGCTTGGTGAAAACCCTCGGATCAGACCACCGGGGCGCCCGGCGCGGCCGGCCGCGCGTGTCCCGCGCGTCGGACAGCCGTGTCCGAGCGCGGACGCGCGGCGGCGCGCGCAAGGGGCGGTGGCGGGGCCCGAAGGGCCGGATCCCCCCAGGAAATCCCTGGCTACAGAGGCCTGGACGGGGTGGCCCGCAACCTGCACAAAGACAGGCGGCGCAATGCAGTGCCCTCACCTGTCGGGCGCGCACCGGCAGCCATCCCCAGCCTCATGACGGAGATCGACTGATGACAGCAAGCTCTTCCCCCTCGACCCCCGCCGCGCAGCGCGTCGACGCGGTCGTGATCGGCGCCGGCGTGGCCGGCCTGTACCAGGTCTACCGCCTGCGCGAGCAGGGCCTGTCGGTGCTGGGCATCGAGGCCGGCTCCGACGTCGGTGGCACCTGGTACTGGAACCGCTACCCCGGCGCGCGCTTCGACTCCGAGGTCGAGGTCTACCGCTACTGGTTCTCCGAGGAGCTCTACACCGACTGGAAGCCCAGCGAGCGCTACCCGGCCCAGCCCGAGACCGAGCGCTGGCTCCAGTGGGTCGCCGAGCGCTGCGACCTGCGCCCGCACTACCGCTTCAACACCCGCGTGCTCGCCGCGCACTACGACGAGACGAGTCGGCTGTGGCGCATCACGACCGACCAGGGCGACACGATCGAGGCGCAGTTCTTCGTCTGCTGCACCGGCATGCTGTCGGCGCCGCTGACCGACAGCTTCCCCGGGCAGAGCAGCTTCAAGGGCCGGGTCTTCCACACCGCACGCTGGCCGAAGGAGGCGATCGACTTCAGCGGCAAGCGCGTCGGCGTCGTCGGCACCGGCGCGACCGGCATCCAGGTGATCCAGACCCTCGCGTCGCAGGTCGGCCAGCTCAAGGTCTTCCTGCGCACGCCGCAGTACATCATCCCGATGCGCAACCCGAAGTACGGCGAGGCCGAGTGGTCCCAGCAGCGCGCGCGCTTCGCGCAGCTCAAGGAGCAGGTGCAGCACTCCTTCGCCGGCTTCGACTACGACTTCAGCCACGGCGGCTGGGCCGAGAAGACGCTCGCGCAGCGGCTGGAGGTGCTCGAGAAGCTGTGGGCCGACGGCTCGCTGGCGCTGTGGATCGCCGGCTTCGTGGAGATGTTCTTCGACGAGACGGTCAACGAGGAGGTGTCGGAGTTCGTGCGCGCGAAGATGCGCGAGCGCCTGAAGCACGACCCGGTGCTGTGCGAGAAGCTGATCCCGACCAGCTACGGCTTCGGCACCCACCGCGTGCCGCTGGAGAGCAACTACCTCGAGGCCTACCTGCGCCCGAACGTCGAGATCGTCGACGTCAAGGCCGCGCCGATCGAGCGCATCGTTCCCGAGGGCGTGCAGACCGCCGACGGCCAGGTCCACGAGCTCGACATCCTGATCCTCGCGACCGGCTTCGATGCCGGCAGCGGCGCGCTCACGCGCATCGACATCCGCGGCCGCGGCGGCCGCTCGCTGAAGGAGGAATGGGGCCACGAGATCCGCACGACCATGGGCCTGCAGGTGCACGGCTATCCGAACCTGTTCACCACCGGCGCGCCGCTCGCGCCCTCGGCGGCCTTGTGCAACATGACCACCTGTCTGCAGCAGCAGGCCGACTGGATCTCGCAGTGCATCGCCGCAGTGCGGGCGCAGGGCAAGCAGGTGATCGAGCCGACCCGCGAGACCGAGGACCGCTGGGTCGCCCATCACGACGAGCTGGCCAACCAGACCCTGTTCGTCAAGACCGACTCCTGGTACGTGGGCTCGAACGTGCCGGGCAAGCCGCGGCGCATGCTGTCCTACGTCGGCGGTGCGCACACCTACCGGCAGCGCTGCGAGGAGCTCGCCGCCAGCGGCTACCCGGGCTTCGCGATGAGCTGAGGCCGCGCACCGTCGCGCCCCGGCGGCAACGCGGGGGCGCGACGCACGATCGACCGACACCCCGGACCCCACACAGCGGAGACAAGACCATGATCACGAACCCCTACTACGGCCAGGAAGGCCACGGCCCCTACGAGCTGATGGACATCGGCCGGCTCGAACTGGAGGAGGGCGGCGTCATCGAGCACTGCCAGCTCGCGGTGGCCTGGCACGGCCAGCTGAACGAGGCGAAGGACAACGCGATCCTGGTGCCGACCTGGTACTCGGGCACCAGCAAGATCATGGAGCAGGTCTACATCGGCGCCGGCCGCGCGCTCGATCCGGCGAAGTACTTCATCGTCGTCGTCAACCAGATCGGCAATGGCCTGTCGACCTCGCCGCACCGGCTGGCCGACCCGACCAGCTTCCCGAAGGTGCGCATCGGCGATGACGTGCGCGCCCAGCACCGGCTGCTGACCCAGGTGTTCGGCATCGAGCGGCTCGCGTTGGTGGTCGGCGGCTCGATGGGCGCGCAGCAGACCTACGAGTGGGCGGTGCGCTACCCGGAGATGGTCCGGCGCGCCGCGCCGATCGCCGGCACCGCGCGCAACACCGAGCACGACTTCGTGTTCGCCAAGACGCTGTGCGACGCGATCACCACCGACCCCGGCTATGCGGGCGGGCGCTACGCGTCCTCGGCCGAGGTGGCCGCCGGGCTGCGCCGCCACGCCGAGCTGTGGACGGTGTTGGGCTGGAGCACCGAGTTCTTCGCGCAGGGCCGCCACCGCGCGCTCGGCTTCGAGGACATGAGCGCCTTCGTCGACAACTTCATGGTCGGCTACTTCGCCCCGATGGACCCGAACGACCTGCTGGCGATGGCCTGGAAGTGGCAGCGCGGCGACGTCAGCCGCCACACCGGCGGCAACCTCGCGGCCGCGCTCGGGCGCATCCAGGCGCGGACCTTCGTGATGCCGATCAGCCACGACATGTTCTTCCCGCCGGCCGATGCCGAGCGCGAGTGCCGCCTGATCCCCGGCGCCGAGTTCCGCCCGATCGAGAGCGTCGACGGGCACCTGGCGCTGTTCGGCACCGACGCCGCCGCGATGGCGCAGCTCGATCGCCACCTCGGCGAGCTGCTGGCGCTGCCGGCGGCCTAGCCCCGGGCCCGGCGCTCCGGCGCCGGGCTCAGCGCGCCAGCTGCTCGCGCAGGAAGGCCAGCACGGCCTGGTTGCGCGCCAGGCGCAGCCGCTCGGGCGAGGCGACGGCGCTGATGCGGGTGCCGAACTTGGTGCGCGGCGTCCAGCCCGGCAGCACGCGCAGCAGCGTGCCGTCGGCGAGTTCGCGCTCGCACAGGTAGTCGGGCAGCAGGCCGATGCCCAGGCCGCCGAGCGTCGCCGCGGCGACCGCCTCGGCGCTGTCGGCGTGGTAGCGGCCGCGCACGCGGACCTCGCGCAGCGCGCTGCCGCGCGCCAGCGACCAGCGGTCGTCGCCGTGGTCGCTCCAGTAGCTCATGCAGGGGTGGGCGGCCAGGTCCTCGGGACGGCGCAGCGGCGCCGCCTCCGCCAGGTATTGCGGCGTTGCCGCGAGCCGCCAGGCGACACGCGCGAGCGGCTCCTCGTACAGGCCCGGGGTGACGGGGACATCGCTCCAGCGCAGCGCCAGGTCGATGCGCTCGCGCGCGATGTCGAACTTGCGGTCGCTGAGCAGCAGCTCGACCTGCACCTCCGGGTGGCTGCGCAGGAACTCGGGCAGGCGCGGGGCCAGCACGCGCTGGCCCCAGGACACCGAGGCGGTCAGCCGCACCGTGCCGGCCAGGTGCTCGCGCAGCTCGTGCAGGCGCTCCTGGGCGGCCGCCATCTCGGCGAGGGCGCGCCGCGCGTGCTCCAGGCAGGCCTCGCCGGCCGAGGTCAGCGCGACGCGCCGCGTGCTGCGGCTGAACAGCGTCGCGCCGAGCGCGGCCTCGAGCTGGGCGATGCGCTTGCTGACCACGCTCTTGCCGACTCCCAGCCCGGCGGCCGCCTGGCTGACGCTCAGCCGCTCGGCCACCCCGACGAAGGCGTCGAGCATCTCGGTGGAGACCGCGGGGCTGGTTTTTGTTTCCATTTCGGCGACAAATCGTTCGCATTTCAGCATCTGGTGCAAGCGCGGTCAATCGCGCAGACTGCGCCCGGCCGTGGTCAGCACGGTCTTCGAAAAAAAGCCGGAGACAAGCCCGATGAAGATCTATGCAGACCCGATCACCGTGAACTGTCGCAAGGTGCTGGCAGGGCTCGAGCTGATCGGCGCGCCCTACCAGCGCGAGCACGTCGACTACTTCAAGGGCGAGCAGAAGCTGCCCGGCTATGTGGCGATGAACCCCAACGCGGCGATCCCGGCGATGGTCGATGGCGACTTCGTGCTGTGGGAGTCGAACGCGATCCTGCAGTACGCCGCCGACAAGGCCGGCAACGAGGCGGCCTACCCGCGCGACCTGCAGCGCCGCGCCGACATCAACCGCTGGCTGGCCTGGGAGTCGTCGAGCTGGTTCCCGGCCTGCTACGTCTTCCTGGTCGAGAACTGCGTCAAGCCGCTGCTCGGCGGCGGCCCCGACGCCGGCGTGCTCGCCGCGCACGCGGCCCAGTTCCACAAGCTCGCCGGCATCCTCGACGCGCGCCTGAAGGCGCAGGCCTGGATCGCCAGCGAGGACGCGCCGACGATCGCCGACGTCGTGCTGGCCGCGCCGATGCACCTGCACGGCTGGCAGCAGCTGCCGCTGGACGAGCACCCGCACCTGCGCCGCTGGATGACCGAGCGCGTCGAGAGCCTGTCGTGCTGGCGCAAGACCTGGGTCGACGAAGGCTTCGTGAGCCAGCCTCGGGCCACGCACTGAACGACCGATCCACCCCAACCCCCGGAACGCCATGGCCGCCAGCCCCCGACCGTCCGCCGTCCGTGCCACGCTGAACTACACCGTGGACAACGGCATTGCGCCGGACTACTACTTCTACGAGCCCGACCCCACGCTGGCGCTGAACCCGCCGGGCACCGACCAGCGCGAGGTCGCGATCCACGACGGCTGGCCCGAGGTCGATCGGCTGTCGAGCGACCGCGAGGGCTTCGAGCTGCACCGCTTCAGCGGCGAGGGCGAGGAGCGCTTCGTGGACTTCGACGACGACGCGGCGGTCAAGACGGTGTTCTATGCGCAGGTGATCGACTTCGTGCGCCGCCACACCGGCGCGCGACGCGTGGTGGTGTTCGACCACACGCTGCGCAAGCGCCTGCCGGCGGACCTGAAGCAGCAGACCACGGTGCAGCGCCCGGCCGTGATGCTGGTGCACAGCGACTACACGGTCGCGAGCGGGCCGCAGCGCGTGCGCGACGTGCTGCCCGACGAGGCCGAGGCGCTGCTGCAGCGCCGCGTCGCCTTCTACAACGTCTGGAAGCCGCTGTACCGGCGCGTCGAGGAGCTGCCGCTGGCGATGTGCGACGCGCGCACCCACGCGCCCGAGGACATGCTGCGCATGGACCTGAAGTACCGCGAGCGCACCGGCGAGATCTACGTGATGCGCTGGTCGAGCGCGCACCGCTGGCTCTACTTCCCGCAGATGGAGGCCGACGACGCGCTGCTGCTGAAGACCTACGACTCCGAGACCGACGGCCGCGCCCGCTTCGTCGGCCACAGCGCCTTCGAGGACCCGAGCGCGCCGCCCGACGTACCCCAGCGCGAGAGCATCGAGGTGCGCACGATGGCCTTCTTCTGAGGTCGGGGCCGCGGTGCCGGCCTGCGGCGGGCGGCTCTAAGATGCCGCGCATGGACACCGTCGCGGCCCGTCAGCGCATCGCCGTCATCGCGGGCGACGGCATCGGCATGGAGGTCATGCCCGAGGGGCTGCGCGTGCTCGAGGCCGCGGCGCGGCGCTTCGGGCTCGCGCTCGAATTCGAGCATTTCGACTGGGCCTGCGTCGACTACTGGCGCAAGACCGGCGAGATGCTGCCGCCCGACTGGCAGACCACGCTGTCGCGCTTCGACGCGATCTATTTCGGCGCGGTCGGCTGGCCGGCGGTGGTGCCGGACCACGTCTCGCTGTGGGGCTCGCTGCTGAAGTTCCGGCGCGACTTCGACCAGTACGTGAACCTGCGCCCGGTGCGGCTGCTGCCCGGCGTGCCCTCGCCGCTGGCGAACAGGAAGCCCGGCGACATCGACTTCCTGATCGTGCGCGAGAACACCGAGGGCGAGTACACCCGGCTCGGCGGCGTGATGTTCGAGGGCACCGAGCGCGAGATCGTGATCCAGGAGTCGGTGTTCAGCCGCCACGGCACCGACCGCGTGCTGAAGTTCGCCTTCGAGCTCGCCGCGCAGCGCCCGCGCAAGCACCTGACGGTGGCGACCAAGAGCAACGGCGTCGCGATCAGCATGCCCTGGTGGGACGGCCGTGCCGATGCGGTCGCCGCGGGCTATCCGCAGGTCACGGTCGACAAGCAGCACATCGACATCCTCAGCGCGCGCTTCGTGCTGCAGCCGCAGCGCTTCGACGTGGTGGTCGCGAGCAACCTGTTCGGCGACATCCTGTCCGACCTCGGCCCGGCCTGCACCGGCACGATCGGCCTGGCGCCCTCGGCCAACCTGAACCCGGAGCGGCGCTTCCCCTCGCTGTTCGAGCCGGTGCACGGCTCGGCGCCGGACATCTACGGGCAGGGCATCGCGAACCCGGTCGCGATGATCTGGTCGGGCGCGCTGATGCTCGACTTCCTCGGCCACCGCGCGGCGCACGACGCCATCGTCGCGGCGCTCGAGCGGGTGCTGCTCGAGGGGCCGCGCACGCCCGACCTCGGTGGCAGCGCGAGCACCCGGCAGGTCGGCGAGGCCATCGCGGCCGCTCTGGGCGCGTAGGCGTGGACCCGCTCCGGCGGGCCCGGGCACGGCCCCGGAGAAGGCCGCTCAGCCGCGCATCAGCGCCTCGATCTCGTCGGGCTCGACCGGCACGCCGCGGCTCAGCAGCTCGCAGCCCGTGGGCGTGACGAGCGCGTCGTCCTCGATGCGGATGCCGATGTGCCACCAGCGCGCGTCGACATCGGGCGCCGGCCGCACGTAGAGGCCGGGCTCGACCGTCAGCACCATGCCCGGGCGCAGGATCCGCGAGGGCTTGCGCACGACGCGCCCGCCCTGGCCGTCGGGCTGCTCGATCGGCGCCTCGCCGGCCTCGAGGTAGTCGCCGACGTCGTGCACGTCCAGTCCCAGCCAGTGGCCGATGCCGTGCATGTAGTAGCGCCGGTAGGCCGCGCTGGCCAGCACGTCCTCGACGCCACCGAGCTTCGCGGCGTCGAGCAGGCCGAGGTCGAGCAGGCCCTGGCTCAGCACCCGCGCGGCGGCCCAGTGGCCGTCGAGCTTGCGCGCGCCGGGGCGGACCTCGGCGAGCGCCGCGCGCTGCGCCGCCAGCACCAGCTCGTAGAGCGCGCGCTGCGGCCCGCTGTAGCGGCCGTTGACCGGGAAGCAGCGGGTGATGTCGCTGGCATAGCCGCCGAACTCGCAGCCGGCGTCGACCAGGCAGAGCTCGCCGTCGCGCAACTCGGCGTCGCCGGCCGGGTGGTGCAGGATGCAGGCGTTCGGGCCGGCCGCGACGATCGAGGGGTAGGCCGGCCCGGCCGCGCCCTGGCGGCGGAACTCGTGCAGCAGCTCGGCCTCGAGCGCGTACTCGCGCAGGCCCGGGCGGCAGGCGCGCATCGCGCGCGCATGGGCCGCCGCGCCGATCGCGCCGGCGCGGCGCAGCAGCGCGAGCTCCTGCTCGTCCTTGAGCAGGCGCATCTCGTCGAGCACAGGGCCGAGGTCGCGCTGCTGGGTCGGCGCCGCGATGCCGCTGCGCACCTTGGCGCGCAGCGTCTCGAGCCAGCCGCCGACGCGCGCCGCCAGGCCGGCGTGCCCGGCGAAGGGGAACCACACCGCCGGCTGGTCGGCCAGACGCTCGGGCAGCACCGTGTCGAGCGCTTCCAGCGGCAGCGCCGCGTCGACGCCGAGCGCCGCCGGCGCGGCCTCGGGGCCGAGGCGCAGACCGTCCCAGATCTCGCGCTCGGCATCGCGCGGGCGGCACAGCAGCAGGCTGCGTCCCGCGGCGTCGAGCACCAGCCAGGCGTCGGGCTCGGCGAAGCCGCTGAGGTAGTAGAAGCCGCTGTCGTGGCGGTAGGGGTACTCGCTGTCGCCGTTGCGCAGGCACTCGGGCGCGGTCGGCAGCACCGCGACGCCGCCGCCGGCGGCGCGCAGCGCGGCGGCGACGCGCGCGCGGCGCTCGCGGTACACGCTCGGATCGGGGCTCGAAGGCATGGGGTGTGGGGGCTTGCTACGCTTCGGCCGAGTCTAGGGAAGAAAGGACCCCCCATGCGCTACCGCCGTCTCGGCCGCTCGGGCCTGCAGGTCAGCGAGCTCTCGCTGGGCTCGTGGGTGACCTATCACAACCAGGTCGACGTCGCGGCCGCGAAGGAGATGCTGGCCGCCGCCTTCGACGCCGGCATCAACTTCTTCGACAACGCCGAGGTCTACGCCGACGGCCAGAGCGAGACCATCATGGGCGAGGCGCTGCGCCAGCTCGGCCGCTCGCCGCTGGACTACCTCGTCTCGACCAAGTTCTTCTGGGGCCTGGGGCGCGGCAAGCCGGGCGAGCGCCCGCGCGTCAACGGCCAGGACACGCTGAACCGCAAGTACCTGCACCACGCCATCGACGGCTCCCTGAAGCGCCTGCAGCGCGAGTGCATCGACCTCGTCTACTGCCACCGCCCCGACCCGGACACGCCCGTCGAGGAGACGGTGTGGGCGCTGCACGACCTGATCCAGCGCGGCAAGATCCTCTACTGGGGCACCAGCGAGTGGCCGGCCACGGCGATCCGCGAGGCCTGGGACCTCGCCGAGCGCCACCACCTGCACAAGCCCATCGTCGAGCAGCCGCAGTACAACCTGTTCGCGCGCAAGCGCGTCGAGAAGGAGTACGCGAGGCTCTACGAGGGCATCGGCCTGGGCCTGACGACCTGGAGCCCGCTGGCCTCGGGCCTGCTGAGCGGCAAGTACCGCGACGGCGTGCCGCCGGGCAGCCGCGGCGCGATCGAGAGCCTGGCCTGGCTGCGCGATGGCCTGACCGATCCGGCCAAGAACGCCGCGGTCGCCCGGCTGGCGCCGATCGCCGCCGAGCTCGGCGCCAGCCTGGCGCAGCTCGCGATCGCCTGGTGCAACCACAACCCGAACGTCAGCAGCGTGATCCTCGGCGCGAGCCGCGTCGAGCAGCTGCGCGACAACCTGAAGGCGCTCGAGCTGACGCCGCGGCTCACGCGCGACGTGCTGTCCCGCATCGACGCGGCGACCCGGGGGCTGGTGGGCTAGCGCGGCGCGGGGCCGGCTGTCACGCGCCGGTCACGCGGCTTGTCAACACTCGTGAGCTTTCCCGCCCGCTGGAGAGCTCCCGATGACCTCGCGCCCCCGTCCCTCGACCGTCCCCTTCCCCCGGGCCCGCACGCTGCTGGCCGCGGCCGCGATCCTGGCCGTCGCCGGCGCGCTGATCGCCTGCGGCGGCGGCGGCGCGGGCGACACGCGCGAGGCGGCGCAGACGCTGCCGGTGGGCGTCGGCGGCGGCCAGCCGGTCAGCGGCCTGAGGCTGGCCAAGCTCGGCAGCTGGCAGTCCGGCGGCGGTGTCGGCGCCTCCGAGATCCCGGCCTATGACCCGGGCACGAAGCGCGTCTTCGTCGTCAACGGCGCGCTCGGCACGGTCGAGGTGCTGGACCTCAGCGACCCCGGCGCGCCGACGCTGGTGCAGACCCTCGCGACCGCGAGCTTCGGCCCGGGCCTCGGCGGCGCGAACAGCGTCGCGGTCAAGGACGGGCTGGTCGCGCTCGCGATCGAGGCGCAGCCGAAGACGCGCCCCGGCGTGGTCGTGCTGCTCGACGCGCGCACGCTGTCGTTGATCTCGAGCGTCGAGGTCGGCGCGCTGCCCGACATGCTCACCTTCACGCCCGACGGCAAGTTCCTGCTGGTCGCCAACGAGGGCGAGCCGAGCGCCTACAACACCGGCGAGGCGGCCGACGACCCGGAGGGCTCGGTCAGCCTCATCGACGTGCGCAAGCCGTCCGAGCCGCTCGTGCGCAGCGCCGACTTCCGCGCCTTCAACGATCGCCAGGCCGAGCTGCAGGCCGCCGGCGTGCGCCTCTACGGCCCGGGCGCGAGCGTCGCGCAGGACCTCGAGCCCGAGTACATCGCGGTGTCGCCGAACGGCAAGACCGCCTGGGTCACGCTGCAGGAGAACAACGCGCTGGCGGTGATCGACATCGACACCGCGACCGTCACCGACATCAAGCCGCTGGGCTGGAAGGACTTCAGCCGCGAGGGCTACGGCCTCGACCTGAGCGACGAGGACGCGGGCACCGACACCAACAGCGGCACGCCGAAGATCAACATCGCGCCGCAGCCGGTGCGCGGCATGTACCTGCCGGACGGCATCGCCAGCTACCAGGTCAACGGCAAGACCTTTCTGGTGACGGCCAACGAGGGCGATGCCCGCGCCGACTGGCCGGGCTTCAACGAGGAGACCCGGGTGCGCGAGCACTGCTCCGCGGGCGGCCTCGATCCGGCGGTGTTCGGCCCCGACGCCGCGCGGCTGCTGCGCGACTCCAACCTCGGGCGCCTGCGCATCACGACCACGCCGAACGGCGACGACAGCGGCCGCAACGCGGCCGGCCAGTGCACGGCGCTGTACGCCTTCGGCGGCCGTTCGTTCTCGATCTGGGACGCCGAGGGCCGGCAGGTCTACGACTCGGGCGACGCGCTCGAGCGCCTCACGCGCGACGCCGCCGCGGCGCTGGCCGCCGACCCGGCCAGCCCCTACGCCTTCCGCTTCAACGCCAGCCACGACAACGACAGCCTCGACGGCCGCAGCCCGACCAAGGGGCCGGAGCCCGAGGGCGTCGTGATCGGGACCTTCGGCGGCCGCAGCTTCGCCTTCGTCGGGCTCGAGCGTGTCGGCGGCGTCGCGGTGTTCGACATCAGCGACCCCGCCGCGCCGGTGTTCGCCGACTACCTGAACACCCGCAACGGCCTCGGCGGCGACCGCGGTCCGGAGGGCATGACCCTGGTCGCGGCCAAGGACTCGCCGACCGGCGAGCCGCTGCTGATCGTCGGCCACGAGGTCAGCGGCACGACCGTCGTCTACCGCATCGAGCTGAGCCACTGAGCGGGCGCGGCGGCCGCGCTCAGCCGGTGTGCAGCGTCGGCATCGCCTGGTGGTCGAGGCGGGTGGCCGGGTGGGCGGGCGGCAGCTCCATCGCCTGGCGCTTGGCGGCGCGCTTCTCGGCGGCGGCGCGGCGGCGGTTGTCGGCCACCACGTCCATCTGCATGCGCACGAAGTTGGCGAAGCCCTCGATCCCGGCCTCGCCGCCGAACAGCGTGCCGGTGCGCGGCAGCTTGATCGCCTTGCCCTCGCGCAGCACCAGCGTCAGCGAGCAGGTGCCGGGGCGCAGCGCCGCCGGCAGCCAGGCCGGCAGGCCGGCCGGGTAGCGCTCCGAGACATGGACCTCGCGCAGCTCGGACACCGCGACGCGCCGGGTCGACTGCTGCCAGCCGCGCCGCCAGGACACGAACTTCACGCTCGCGGCCGCACGCTCCCAGGTCCACAGCTCCCACACGACCGAGCCGAGCCAGATCAGCTCGGCCGGCACCAGCAGCCAGGCGCTGCTCTGCAGTGCGGCGGCGGCGATCACGCCGCTCGCGGCGACCAGGCCCAGCACCGCCCAGCCGTCGGCGCGGTCCAGGGCCCAGGGGCTGCGGTGGTAGACGAGGGAGTCGGTGTGCTCGCCCGACAGCGGCTCGCGCGCCAGCATCACCGTGCGCACGCCGCGGACCGCCCAGTGCTGCGCCAGCACGGCCAGCACCGCAGCGATCAGCCACACCAGCGCGGTTCCCAGCGCTCCCATCGCGTCACCCCCGGTCCTGCAAGTCCTCCCAGCGTTGCGGCGTGCCGACATCGACCCAACGGCCGGTGTAGACGCTGCCGCCGAGGCGCCCCTGGGCGATGGCGGCCTCGAGGCAGGGCCGCAGCGCGGCGCGTTCGCCGTCGCGGATGCCCTGCACGAGCGCCGATTGGAACAAGCCCACCGTCGAGTACGTGTAACGACCGATGACACCCGCCGCGTCGCGGGGCCGCACGCGGCCATCGGCGCCCAGCCCGAAGTCGCCCGCGGGGTGGTGCGGGGGGTTGGGCACGAGCCAGAGGTGGCCGAGATCGCCGCCGGCCGTGACGGGCGTCACGCCCCGCGCGTCGAAGCGGAAGTCCGGCATCCAGGCATCGCCCGCCACGACCCAAAAGGTGTCGCTTTGCAACAGCGGCAAGGCGTGAACGATGCCGCCGGCGGTCTCGAGCGCGCCGCCGAAATCGCGCCCTTCCATGGAATAGCGCACGCTCAGTCCCCAGCGCGAACCGTCGCCGAGCGCCGCCGGGAACTGTTCCTCGAGCCAGGCGGTGTTGATCACGACCTCGCGCACGCCGTCGCGCGCCAGCGCCTCGAGCTGCCATTCGATCAGCGGCTTGCCGTGCACCGGCAGCAGCGGCTTGGGCGTGCGGTCGGTCAGCGGGCGCATGCGCTCGCCGCGCCCGGCGGCCAGGATCAGCGCCGGCAGCGGCCTCACGGGGCGCCCCGTCGCACGCGCTGGCAGTCGGCCCGGGCCGGCGCGAAGCCCTCGAGCAGCACCGCCAGCGCGGCCTCGGCACGCGCCGAGTTGTCGGCCCGGTGGTGGCAGACATAGAGGTCCAGCGTCACGGTGCCGAGCTCGGGCCAGGTGTGCACCGCCAGGTGCGACTCGGCCAGCAGCAGCACGCCGGTGACGCCGCGCGGCTCGCCTCCCTCGGCGGGGAAGGGGTGGAAGCATTCGCCGACCTGCTGCAGCCCGGCCCGCTCGACCGCGCGCCGGCACAGCGCGCGCAGCGCGGCTGTGTCGGTGAGCACCGGCTGGCCGGGGGCGCAGCCGCTCAGGTCGGCGGTGAGGTGCAGGCCCTGCATGGGGTCGGGAGGGCGTCGGACGCGGGCTCGTAAAATCGCGGATTCTGCCGCCACCGCGGCCCCACCCGACCCCCGCGAGACCATGGCCGCCCTCGAGAACCGCGTCCCCACCCCCGACACCCCCCTGATGGCCAACGCGATCCGGGCCCTGGCCATGGACGCGGTCCAGCAGGCCAACTCCGGCCACCCCGGCGCGCCGATGGGCATGGCCGAGATCGCCGTCGCGCTGTGGGGGCGCCACCTGCGCCACAACCCGGCCGACCCGCACTGGGCCGACCGCGACCGCTTCGTCCTCAGCAACGGCCACGGCTCGATGCTGATCTACGCGCTGCTGCACCTGAGCGGCTACGCGCTGCCGATGGCCGAGCTCAAGGCCTTCCGCCAGCTGCACAGCAAGACCCCGGGCCACCCCGAGGTCGGCATCACGCCGGGCGTCGAGACCACCACCGGCCCGCTGGGCCAGGGCATCAGCAACGCGGTCGGCATGGCGCTGGCCGAGAAGCTGCTGGCGGCCGAGTTCAACCGCGACGGCCACGCGGTGGTCGACCACCACACCTACGCCTTCCTCGGCGACGGCTGCCTGATGGAGGGCGTGAGCCACGAGGCCTGCGCGCTGGCCGGCGCCTGGCAGCTCGACAAGCTGATCGCCTTCTACGACGACAACGGCATCAGCATCGACGGCCAGGTCGCGCCCTGGTTCATCGACGACACGCCCCAGCGTTTCGCCGCCTACGGCTGGAACGTCATCGGCCCGATCGACGGCCACGATGTCGACGCGGTCGACGCGGCGATCGCGCAGGCCAAGGCGCAGCGCGGCGGCCCGACGCTGATCGTCTGCAAGACCTCGATCGGCAAGGGCTCGCCGAACCGTGCCAACACCGCCAAGGCCCACGGCGAGCCGCTCGGCGCCGAGGAGATCGCGCTGACGCGCGCCGCGCTCGGCTGGACCGCCGCGCCCTTCGAGATCCCGGCCGAGGCCTACCGCGCGTGGGACGCCAAGGAAGCCGGCGCGAAGCTGCAGGCCGGCTGGGACGCGCGCTTCGCCGCCTACCGCGCCGCGCATCCCGAGCTCGCCGCCGAGTTCGAGCGCCGCGTCAGCGGCGCGCTGCCGGCGAACTTCGCGCAGGTCGCGGTCGACGCGGCGATCGCCGCGCACACCAAGGCCGAGACGGTCGCGAGCCGCAAGGCCAGCCAGCTCGCGCTCGAGGCCTTCACCGCGGCGCTGCCCGAGCTGCTCGGCGGCAGCGCCGACCTGACCGGCTCGAACCTCACGAACACGAAGCACACGCCGGCGCTGCGCTTCGACGAGGAGGGCGCGCCCAACGGCGGACGCCACATCAACTACGGCGTGCGCGAGTTCGGCATGGCCGCGGTGATGAACGGCA